>JAFOCD010000102.1 GCA_017381475.1 Bacteroidaceae bacterium | reverse complement strand
GAACTTCGGGAAAGCGAAACCTTTTGGGAACGCTTTAACCGAAAAATGAATGATTGGCAGACGACCATTGCAGCAGGTGCAGCAGCTGTTACGGGTTTGGTTATGGCAGGTCGCTCCGCGGTCAATGCTTACGCGGAAATGGATGCAGAAATGGCATCTGTACGCAAGTTTACGGGAATGACTGCTGAAGAGGTGGAGAAACTGAACGAGGAGTTCAAGAAAATGGACACTCGTACCTCTCGTGAGGGATTGAACCAGCTTGCACAGGAAGCAGGAAGACTCGGCAAGACCTCGCAAGAGGATGTTCTTGGCTTTGTCCGTGCCGCAGACCAAATAAATGTGGCACTTGACGACCTCGGAGACGGTGCAACTTTGACACTGTCAAAATTGACGAGCATATTCGGTGATGAAGCACGACTCGGCACTGAACGCTCATTGCTTGCTGTCGGCTCTGTGATAAATGAATTGTCGCAGAACTGCACCGCATCGGCTCCATATCTCGCACAATTTGCTCAACGCCTTGCAGGTGTTGGAGCACAAGCAGGGCTTACCATTCCGCAGATTATGGGCTTCGCAGCTGTGCTTGACTCGCAAGGTCAGGCAGTGGAAATGTCTGCTACAGCGATGTCTAAATTGGTGATGAACCTATTTAAGGACACGGAGAAGATAGCGAGGGCAACAGGCCTTGACCTACAAGAGTTCAATGCCGCCTTGAAACGCTCGACAAACGAAGGCTTGCTTATGCTCCTGGAGAGAATGAAGGAGCTGGGCGGTATGGACGTGCTTGCTCCCGTGTTCCGCGATATGGGCGAAGAGGGTGCAAGGGCTTCGGCAGTGATTTCTGCTCTTGCAGGTAACATTGATATGGTACGACAGCAGCAGGTTGTGGCAAACAGTGCTTTTGAGGAGGCCACATCGGTAACAAATGAGTTCAATGTGCAGAACACTACTGTTCAAGCAGGGCTTGACAAAGCACGCAAGCGAGTAAAGGAAATGGCCGTTGAGCTTGGCGAGAAGCTACAGCCCGTAATGTCGCATATTATGTCATCGACCACACTTCTGCTGAAGGCATTAAGTGTAATGGTTGATTTTATAGGCAAGCATAAGACGGCAATTATATCTGTAACATCGGCACTCGTTGCTTATAAGGTTGCTATTAACGCATCTGTTATAGCACTGAAAGCAAAGCATTATTGGACAGTTCTTGTAAATGGTGTAATGAAATTGGGAACAGCATTGCACGCTACTTATAGAACCGCTGTGCTGATGACGACTGTTGCCGTAAACAAATTTACAGGCAATACGCAAAGGGCAGCTGCTGCACAGCGTTTGCTCAACGCTGCACAGAAAGCAAATATTTATGCTTTGCTGATTTCGCTTGTAGTGGGGCTTGTTGCTGCACTTGTCAGCTATAGCAAGTCTATTAAGCAGGTTTCATTTGCAGAACAGACTCTTTCGGATATCAAGCAGGATGCGCAGAAGAACTTGGTTGAGGAAAAGAACAAAATTGAAGCTCTTGTTCGTGTCGCAGAAGATGAAACGGCTTCGCTTGATGCAAGGAAAAAGGCGATTGATGCTTTGAATAAGATTATTCCAAACTATAATGCAGAACTTGATGCTACTACAGGCCGTTACAAAGCCAATAAGAAAGCTCTTGACGAGTATCTTGTTTCTCTTGCACGAAAGTATGAGATTGAGGGTGCAAAAACAAAATTGGCAGAACTTGGAAAGGAAAAAGCCGACCTCGTCATTGATAAAAATAAATATGAAGGTGAGATTGCTTATTACAGAAGCAAACAAAAAGAGGTGGATAATTCAAGCACGGCTTCGCACGCTTATGGTACTGCCGGTGTTACAAGTTCACAGGGTGCCGGTATTGATTATGGTGGGAGGATATCAAGACGAGAAGATGAAATCGCGGATATAGACAAGAGGCTTGCTGAAATTGAAGAGACTGAAAATTTAATACTTAATACTTACGGCGACGGGCTTGCACAGAGTTTCGCAGAGCAGATACAGAACGACAATTCTAATTTTGGCGGTACTGTTGTAACACCTGTTGGCGGTGATGACGATAAGGATAAGTTTGCTACCGAAAACGCTTGGCGAGAACGAGAGGAAGCACTCAACCGCATTGCTTACGCAAAGGGTGAGAAGAACTATGAGCAATACACCTTGCGTATGCAGGATATTGCTATCGAGTATCACCAAAAGCAGTTGGAGCATACCGACCTTACTGCAACGGAGCGTTTGGGTATTGAGGCCAATTATTACGAAGCTCTCAAAAAGAAGCAAGAGCAGGAGAACGGCTTTGCTGAAGAGCGTAGCAAAGAGGCTATCGAGACGGCAAAGGTACAGGAAGAGGAGAGATACAATTCTCTGTTGGCTATTGAGAAGCAACGGTACATTGACGGCACAATTTCATTGGAGCAGTACCAGGCTGCAACGGAGTTGGCAGAACTTGAACATCTGCGTAAGATGACACAGATATTCGAGAAGGGTTCACAGGAGTATGTACAAGCAAATGCAAGGTATCAGGACAGACTCGTAGCCGACCAGCAGAAGCGACAGCGTGAGGCTGAAACAGCAGAAAAGGCACACCAACAGGAGCTTGCAAGGCTAAAGAAAGAGTATTTCGGCAATTCTCCGGCAGAAAACAGAGCTTTGTACGATGCTGATATAGCCAATTTGAAGATTGTCTATGATGCTGAAATTCTTGCAGCAGGTAACAATGCGGCAGAGAAGTTACGCATTGATGAAGCATACGAACAGGCAAAGCTGGCATTGCAGAAGAAATACGGCTTGCTCTCCGAAGAGGAGAACAAGAACTTTATCCTTCGCAGTGCAGAGTGGCTGAACAGCGACGGTGGCGAGGCTATCACAGGTTCTGTTGATACTCTCTTGTCGGGAATGTCAGCTATCTTCAGTGGCTTGTCGTCGCTCATACAGGCAGAGCTTGAAATCCAAACAGCAGCTATTGAAAGCCGTTACGACAAGGAAATATCAATGGCAGAGGGCAACACCTATAAGGTGAAGAAGCTCGAAAAGGAGAAACAGAAGGAGATAGCCAAACTCAAAAACGAGGCAAACAAGAAGATGTTTGCAATGCAGGTGATGCAAGCTGTAGCGCAGACTGCACAGAACGCACTGTCAGCGTTCGGTTCGGCAGCAGCTATTCCTATTGTCGGTTATATCCTTGCTCCTATTGCAGCTGCAATGGCGATAGCAGCAGGTGCTATCCAAATAGCCACTATCAAGCAACAGCAAAAGGCTTCGGAGACACAAGGATATATGCAGGGTGGTTTTACCAAGCCTGGCAAGCCCGACGAGGTGGCAGGTGTGGTACACGCTGGTGAGTGGGTAGCATCACAGAAGCTGTTGGCATCGCCCGTCGCACGGCCTATGATAGAGGCACTCGACAAGGCACAACGGACTAATACCATTTCATCGCTCCGTGCCGGTGATGTCTCCCGTTCCATTACCGCACCTATGGTTGCTGCAAGACAGCAGAGCGAGGTTCGCGTTATTGTGGAAAGATCCGAGCAGGAGCAGAAGCCCGACACGGAACTTTCCTCTACAATACGCAAATTGAATGAACGCTTGGACGAGCCATTCGTTACGATAAACACCGTTACGGGCGATTATGGTATCAAACAGGCACAGGACGAGTACGATAAATTGATAAGAAACAAAACACCTAAATCAAGACGATAATGCAGATACTTATAAATGGCAAGCCGGCTTATATAAAGAAAGGCTCTTCGTTTCAGTTCGTGGCCGAGAACAGGCACTTCACAGGTTCGGACTCCTACACATTGTCAATTACTTTTCCACTGAAAGGGTGCAGTGAGAACATCGCCATATTCGGTAATATACATCGTGCGGACATTGACAAGAAGCAGGTGAATTTTGACTGTACCATTATAGACAAGAAATTCCGTCGTGAGGGTATCGTTACTGTTACAAGCATTTCAGAGAGTGAGGTAAAGACACAGTTTCTTGAAGGGCGTAGTTTGCAGAACTATGATATTACCTTTGATGAAATATATATCAACGAATTGCAGTTAGGCTCGTTTTCTCCTGAAATAAACGATGCCCCGAATATGTATTGGCGAGGGATTGACAGGAGTCAGAATTATGTTGCTCTTCCGTGGGTGAATAACTCCAGCGGTAATGTGCAGAATGAACTTTATAAGGCTTCGACAAGTGCAGAATGGCAGTGGGCAAGCAGTGTGAAAGGGCTGTCGTTTCAGCCGTATCTCTTGTATATAATAAGGCTTATATGCAGTGATGTGCGGTATTCAGTGGACTTAAAGGAGATTGAAAATTCTCCTTATAAGTACCTCATTATATGCAATTCTCTTCCTTATGCTTGGGATAATTTCTATTGGGAGTCTATTCTGCCTCATTGGTCGCTTACGGAGTTCTTCGAGCAGATAGGTTACTTGTTGGGCGGTGATTTCATCATCGACCACAAAACACAGCATATAAAGTTTGAGTTTGCGAAGAATGATATTGCTTCACTCGACCCGGTTACCATTGACAAGGTTGTGGATAGCTACACGGCCGATGTCGCAAAGGATAATGATTGCACCTACTTTGAGCAGGTGAATATGCAGTTTGCAGATTGTGAGCATCAGGCGTGGCAAGCATACTCGTGCGAGTGGTTCATAAAGGAGAACAGCCGTAACATTATGGAGTTCCCCGATATGGGAGAACTTGATTATTACTTTCATACTTATATTGAGGATGTGGACGGCAGAGGGTTCTTGTGGTATGAACACGATAGTTGTATAAATAGGGTAAACAAGATTTTCTATGTAAAGGATGTGAACACTTACTTTGTGCTCCGCTGTTACTATTGTCGCAAGATGACGGGTGATTTTGTTTGGTGGAAGCAGTTGTACCACCTAATGCCGGTAAACTCTTTCGGTCCGCGTATCATCAACAAAGACGAAAATGCGGAAATGATAGAGCTTAAATGTGTGCCTGTGTGGATAGACAACCTGGGGGGCAATAATTGGTGCATATACCTGGATGTGCCGGAATTTGAGGAGAAGGAGACAACGGAAGAGGATTATCAGCATACGAATGACAATAACGGTTGGAATGCTTCGGGACAGCAGCTGGGCGTGGTGAACACTCTCTTGCAAGGTGAGAAAGAGGGCAAAACGGAATTTTACGATAAGCTCTATCTTGGTTTTTGGGATGGGCAAATACTTAATCCCTATATCTATCCTTTTCCGATTATTGACACTGTTACTACCATTGGTGAACAGCGGTATTTTGAAAAAAATATGTCGCTCCGCTTGAAGGATAAAGGCAAGTTTGAGGAAGAAACAATAAAGTATGAGATTGACACATCGGTCAAATACTCCTTTTCGTTTCTTGCTGATGAAATACCGAACCCTCGCACACTGTTCTATATCAAAGGGCAGAGGTATTTGTGCGAAAAAATAACTGCGACATTCTCCGAGGGTGGAGTATCGCAGTTATTGAAAGGGGTGTTCTACAAGGTTAAATGAACACCTTTGAAAGGTTGGTTGCGTGTCGCTCTATGGTTGATTTGAGCACCTTTGCGTAGAGCTGTGTTGTGCGTATGTCTTTGTGCCCAAGCATACGTGCAACATTTTCTATTGGTATATCGTGAGCAAGTGATATTGTCGCGAATGTGTGTCGGGCTACGTGGAAAGTCAATGACTTTTTTAGGTTTGCCCTGCTCTCAAGCAAATGCAGGTAATCATTTGCTTTTTGGTTGGTTATTCGTGGCAATCTGTACTTGTATTTCTCCAACACCTCCATTGCCGGTGCAAAGATAGGTGTGTAGAAGTTTGTGCCTGTTTTCAATCTTGCACCATTTATGAAGTACATATCACCACTTTTTACAGTCATTTCTGCAAAGTCAAAGAGCATCACATCGCAGAACGCAAGTCCGGTATAAGCTGCAAAGATGAAAAGGTCGCGTACCTTTTCTTCTTTGGGCGGTACTCGCAGTCCTCGTAGCAAGTTGAGTTCCTTTTCGGTGAGTGGTGTCCTTTCCTTATATCTACCTCGTGGGAATTTTACGCTTGCGTAAGGGTTACGAGGGATAAGCCCTCTTTCGTACACCTGGCGCACATATATTTTGAGTCTCTTGTGGTAGTTGTGGATTGTGGTGTCTCCTCTTGTTCCGTCAGCACGGAGCCACGCATCAAAGTCAATAAGGTTGTTTGGAGTCAGGTCGTCGAAATCGACAATTTTACCAAAGTCTATAAGAGCTTTGAGTGTTACCATTTTCTGCTGCTTGGTGTACTCCTTGATGCGCTCTTTTGCTACAGCGTCTCGAACATAGTCAATGAAGGTCGTTTTTTCCTCTTTAACGGGTTGTTCCTTCTTTTTTGCTTCTTTGGGAGTTTCTTCTATTCCGAGTCGCTTGTTTAGGTTTTCGAGTGTCATTTCCTCACCTAATACGCGCATTGCAGTTACGATGTCCTCTCTTTTCTGTATTTCAAAAGCCAATTCTTGACTTTTTTCAAATTTTTTCCATTCGAGGGCAGACAATTCGCAGAGGGTAACATATTTTCTGCAATCTCGTGTGAGTCTAATTTGAAGCTCTACTTTTGCAGTCCCCTTAACTTTTAACATTTTTTTACGGTCAAAAACCGCAGAAACACATTTTCGTGTCATACTTTCTTGCGTTTTGTGCAAAAGTGGTAGCGCATTTTGGATTTGGTAGCGCATTTTGGTAGCGCATTTTGTCCTTTTCTGTCCTTTTTTGTCCGCTAATGTCCACAACTCTTGCTGATGTTGATAATTTTTTTCAACCTCGCAAGCAAGTAAATTTCAATAAGTTATCCGTAAAGTCCTGATAATAAACGAAAAAATCGGACCTTTTTTTGATAAGTCCGATTTCTAATTAAGCGGTGCGTACGGGACTCGAACCCGTGACCCCATGCGTGACAGGCATGTATTCTAACCAACTGAACTAACGCACCAATATTTCAAAGTTTTCTGCTTTGTTTGTGTCTCAAAGCGAGTGCAAAGGTAGGGCTTTTTTTTGAACCTGCAAACTTTTTGCGGTTTTTTTTCAAGAAAATGTGATTTTTTTTGCTTTTTGCGTCAAAAATCCCCTTATTCTGCGATTTTTTGCATCAAAAATACATCGTTATAGCCGTTTTCGTTCCGTTGCCAATGGCGGAGCAATGCGCTTTTTTTAAAGCCGTTTTTCTCAAAAAGTGCAATACTTTCGTTGTTCCACTGTGGAACATAGGCATAGAGTTGGTGTATGTGGAGTTTCTTGAATGCGTATTCGCACAACAGTTGCATGGTTTCTGTTGCAATGCCTTTGCCACGGTATCGGCCAAGCAGCCCTATGCATACCTCGGCACGGCTGTTCAATGGGTCATATTCGGCAAGGTCAATCATGCCGGCGGCTTCTCCGTCTGCAAGCTCAATGACAAAACGCGCCTGATGCTCGATGAAAAGGTCCTGGCGGCTTTGTTCAAGGTAAGAACGCAGTGTGTAGCGGGAATAGGGGAGTGTGGCGTTACCGACGCTCCACAGCGTTGTGTCGTTTTCCATTGCATACATAAGCTCCAGATCCTCGGGTTCGGGTGAGCGCAATGTAATCCTGTCGTTTTTCAGCCAAGTTCCGTTCATTTCTCCTGTGCTGTCTGTCCATAATCAAAGACTGCGTCCTCGGTTATGAGTTTCTTTGTTCTTGTGGAATATGTTGCAAGGCGTAACCTCTTGCCGCCTGTGTTGTGCAGCAGCTCAAGGATTGTGCTGTAGCTGTATGCGTCGGTGTCATAGACCACTGTATTGCATCCTGTGGTGTCAATTCCCTTGCTTAGGTGTCCCTGTGGCATTGTTGTCTCATTGCCTTCAAAGAACTTGTGGTTGCCGTTCTTCTGTTTCTCTCGCAGTATGATTCCCACCTCGTCTATTGTGGTGGCATTGCCTATTACAACGCAGTTTATCGGTGGTAGTTCCTGTAGCTTGCGGTGGCAGAATTGGTTGCCTATGTATGCAAGTACGGCCTTGCTCCAGATTGCCATGTTTATCGGCAGGCTCACCAGGAACGAGTAGTGTGAGTAGTGTTTCTTGAAGAAGAGCTGCATTGCGCGGTAAAAGGTGTGTACATACCTGTATGAGCTTTTGTTTGTGCTCTCGCCTTTGTAGTGCAGTATCTTGAGCGGCAGGAAGTAATTGGAGTAGCCTTGTTTCAGTATGCGGTATGAAAGGTCGATGTCCTCGCCATACATAAAGAAGTCCTCGTCGAGTGTTCCTGTCTCTTTGATTGTGCTGTGACGTAGCATCATGTATGCTCCCGATATTATCTCAATGGGGTTCTCCTCGTTCTTGTCGAGGTATTGCATGTAGTAGCGTCCGAAAGTGCGTGATTTTGGGAACAGCTTTGAGAGTCCCGACATCTTGCAGAATGCCACGAATGGCGTTGGCAGTGCACGGCGTGATTCGGGTGCGAAGGAGCCGTCAGTGCGTAGCATATATACGCCACATGCACCGGTATCGGCATGTGCGTCCATGAACGATATACAGCCTTCTATAGCTTCCTTTGTGACAATGGTGTCGGGGTTGAGCATGAGCAGGTACTCGCCTTTTGCCTGTGCAAATGCAATGTTGTTTCCTTTAGAGAAACCGTTATTCTCCTTGCATGCCATCCATTTTACATTCGGGAAGCGTGATGTGATGTATTCGGTTGATGCGTCGGTCGATGCATTGTCGACTACTATCACCTCGTGGCTGATGCCTTCAGCGGCCTGCTCAAGCGAATTAAGGCACTGCTCGAGGAAATATTTTACATTGTAGTTGACTATGATTACCGACAGCTTCATGCTCTTTTATTTTGTATTGTTGCTGTCGAGATACTCGTTGAGAACCTTTTCTGTAGGGTAACTGTAAATGAGCGCGCCAAGGCTTACGATAGCGCAATACAAAGCTCCGTCATATTGCACGCCGTAATATACAAATATGTTTATTACCAGTGATATGAAAAGCAGGAACATGCGCTGTATGCTTTTCTTGCCATAGAGCTTCAATATTGCGTTGTTGTCGAGCCCGGCAGCCTTGTTCATTGAACGGCTGAACAATTTCAGGGAGAACGGCACAATTGCAATGGTGGTTATGATTGAGAGTACCTCGACATAGTAGATATCCTGTTCGTTAAGGTTGAACGCGAGTACACCTTTGGTGAGGTAGCCTGTTTCAAAGGCTGCTATGGCTATTATTGCCGAGAATATTGATGTGATAAAGTTGAATCTTAGTGATTTCAGTACATTTTCCTTGTTCATGGTATTAGAATGTTTTGCCGGTGAATGGCCGGCGGTTAATTATTGAACTGCCTAGTGTAACCTCGTCGGTGTATTCCAGTTCATCACCTACAGAGATTCCACGTGCAATTACCGATAGTTTTACATCATACTGTTGCAGCTTGCGGTAGATGTAGAAGTTGGTTGTGTCGCCCTCCATTGTTGAACTGAGAGCAAGTATTACCTCCTTGACCTCTCCCGTTGCAACGCGTTCGATGAGGCTGTTTATCTGCAGGTCGCTTGGCGAAACGCCGTCCATTGGAGATATCACACCGCCAAGCACATGGTATACTCCCTTGAACTGCATTGTATTCTCGACAGCCATTACATCCTGTATGTTTTCCACTACGCAAATAATGCTGTGGTCTCGCAAAGGATTGGCGCAGATGGGGCATATGTCGGTGTCCGATATGCTGTGGCACTCCTTGCAGTATTTTGCCTCGCGCTTCAGTGTTATCATTGCAGATGAGAACCCTTCGACCTCCTCCTCTTTCTTGCGTAACAAATGGAGCACAAGGCGTGTCGCTGTCTTGCGTCCGATGCCCGGCAGTTTGGAGAACTCCTTCACTGCCCGTTCCAAAAGTGCTGATGGGTATTCCTGGTTCATCTGTTAATGCTTTGCATAAAGGCGGTGCGAAGATAGTCAAAAAAACGCCATTGTGCAAATTGCCGCAGCCACTGTTATTTTATATCAACAGTGATTTCGGCGGGGAACACTCGTTCCGGGTCAAAATATTCGGCACAGCTCTCGGCCATGGCCTTCATGCTTGGAGTCACAATGCCGTTGAAAGCCTCGTTGCCGTTTACAATGACCTTGACGGGTCTTGTAAAGTCGAACAGCTTCTCGCTCAGGTAAATTGTCACCTTGCCCTTGGTCGCAGGCGCATAGCTCTTTGAGAAGAACATGGGGATGTTGTATATGAGCTGTGTGGTTGTGTATGTCACATTCTGCACCGTGAGGGTTACGGTGTTGTCGGCGATGCTCACCTCGTAGCAGCTACGCTCCTCGTCGTTGTTGCGCGATGTCTCGTTGACCTTCAGGTTGTAGAAACCTGTGCGGTGGCGGCCGTACATGTCATAATCCTCCCAGTAGAAATATGTGGGGTGTGCATTGCGACTGTGCTGCTTGAGCCATGGAGTGGTCTTCTCATAGTTGATGCTGTGTCCCATGTTGGGAATAAGTTCGATGAAATGGTTGTACAGTCCGGGGCGCATCTTTGCAAGACTGTCAATTGTGAGTGCTGCATTATAGGTCATTGCATTGCGTGCAAAGCCATAATCCATTTCGCCGGTTCGCAAAGCGAATGCTATGTTTGCGAGGTTTTCCATCGGGGCATTTTTCAGCGGTTCACCTCCAGCCATGGGGCCTGCTCCGGCAAGGTAGTCGGCATAGAACGATGCAAGTCGCTGGCTGCCGTAGCCACCCTCAGAGATACCATAGAAATAGATTCTGTTTGCGTCGATATTCTCATTCACGAAAGCAAGGCGCAGGAGTTTTTCCCAGGCCCACTGCTTGCTTTGGATAGCCCAGCGGTAGAGCTCGCCATATCCGTTAGGTATCTGTGGAATGAAATGCAGTGATGGTGCATCGTCATAGCTGCTGCAAAGGCGTATACCGGCTTCCCACTCGCGGTTCTTCTCGCCCGAACCATGCATGTAAAGGAAAAGCGGATAGCCGGCTTGTGGTTGCTCGCCCTTTTTTATGAAATAATAGGGCATTATGGCATGCTCCTCGAGGTGCTCGGGGAGTTTCCAGTAGCCCGTGTCGCGCGGTTCATCGGTGGCGAACGGTGCAATCAACTTCTCCTCGTCGAGTGAATTTACAGCGTTGCTCCAGCAAGTCCATACCGCTTTGCGTACAGCGTCAATATCTTCGGTTTTTATCTTGTCCGTTCCTTTGTAATTGATGTTCTCGCCTTTGAGTACCTTTGAGAAATATGTGCTGATTTTCTTTGTCTTGCTCTTGGATACACTCTTTGGATTGCAGTCGCTTGCACTGGCTACAAATGCAGCAATGGCGATGAATGCCGATACTATTATTCTTTTCATCGTGTTTGATATTTTGTGCGAAAATAACCTTTACTGTGCAATCAAGCAATTTTTTAGTAGTATAAATGCACAGACGGACAGGTTTTGTGCCTGCCCGTCTGTTTCAATAGTTTCAAGTATGGTTATTTTATAAAGATTTTGCTTGCTGTGGTTGTGCCAGCGTGCTGCACAGTTACAATGTACATGCCCTTTGCAACCTCAATAGTGTTGTCTGTGCCATGGTAAACCTGACGGCCGTCGGTGCTGTAGATTGTTGTTACAGCTTCACCTGGAACTGTTATGGTGTTGCCACTTACCCTTACTGCTGCTTCATTAGTACTCTCGACCTCTTCAATGGCAGTTTCGTCGCCAACCCAGAAGTAGTCGTTGCGTGCGTATGTGATGGTGTTGTTTGATAGTGTACCCAGTTCGCGCTTGTTCTTGTCAAAGTATTTGATTACCAATGTCCATTTGCCCATGGTGGCCTTGCTACCACAAAGGCAGGCAACATTAAGCTGCAGTTTTTCACCTTCAGTAATTGTCACGGGAATATAGTTGCTTCTCAGGATTGGAGTGAGGCCGCTGCTGGTGTTTATTCTCACATATCCGTCAAATGTGCCGTTGTGGCTACCCAATGTCAGGCGTACGTCCACGCTGTCACCGGCAACTACCTGTGCGTCGCTGACGCTTGTCCTGCCGTTGATGTATGGAACAGCATTCTCGCCGTCGGTGATTGAGAATGTTTTTTGGACATCATGTTGAATAGGATTCATGTCGTTGCTTGTTTCGCATACCATTATTTCATATTTGCCGACAGGCAGTGCAGGGAAGTAGTCGGATGATTTGTAGCTGAGCGTTACCTTCATGTTTTTGCCCAAGTTTGTGGCCTTGCCTTCGGCGACTGTGTATGTCTGGTTGGTGGCGGTGTTGCGCAGTACAAGGGCCAGATCGGCCGAGTAGGTATAACCTGCATAGGTCTGGTTGGTAACTGTTGCCGAAACATTCAGAATGGCTCCATTTGTGATGTCCGATGCATTGATTGCTGTTATGGCAGGAGAACCACCGGGGGCCTCCTCATTGATTGGGAATGTATCACTCTTGCCGCTTACGCTTTCCGCCAATGAAGTGTTGTATGTGCCGGCTTTACTATAATCGCTACACCAGTTGTATGTGAAAGTGATATAACAATCTCCAACTTCCTTGAACTGGTTTGATGTGTTGTATTCTACATATATATCCCTGTTGTCGATAACTTCGAACAATCTTGTAACCTTTTTCAATGTGTCGCTTACGACAGAACCATCGGGGCGTATTGTGTTGATGATTGGTACTACCAAGACATTTGAGTTGTGTGTGTTCTTGTTGATGAACTTTGCATTGAACTTGATGGTGCTTCCTATTCTTGGGTTAGGCGTTGTGAGCTCAACCGATGAGACGTGGATGTCGGGCAGTGCATGACGAAGTGTTGCCGATGTCTCATTTACATCAAGTATAAGGCAGTTCTGGTCACTGATTATTTCTGTCAGTTCTCCGTCTGAATTTCTGTAAAGCAGCATGAGCTGGTGAGTTCCTTTTTCAAGATAGTTGTAGTAATTCTTGTTTGAATTGTTTATTTCAAAGTCGAAAAAATTACTGCTTAAATATCTTAATGGCTCAAAACTATATCCTTCAAATTTTACATTTTTAAGAATCTGATATGTTCCGTTGCTCTTTTTTACACCCAAGGCAATTTCGAGATTGTTGAATGCCGAGTGTGAAAAGTTTGCCACAAATGCGCTCACCTTGAACTTTGCCGTGTTGTTCGAATAGCTTGCAGTGTATTTGTAAAGAGGGTCCTCTGTTGTTTCCGGCTTGTATATGCCGAACTCAACCAAGCCGGGTTCGGCGTTGTTTACATCGTTCTCGGCGCTTGGGGCAATGTTGACGATTATTGCTTGTCCCACATTGTATGTACCGGTACCGCCACCGGTGCCTATGCCTGCCGGTGTCATGTATGTCATGTCAAAATAGCCGTTGAATGCTCCGCTCCATCCCCAGTCGATGTGTATCATGTCATTTTCGTCAATACCATCGAACACGAATGCATGGCCACCTTCGTAGTTGACACCATAGCCAACACTCATCACCGGTTGTCTTGCCTCAAGGTTCTCTCTGATTGCTGTTACATACTCATCTTCTGTGACATCGGTGCGTTCAATTATGCGTGCAGCTTTTGAGTAGTCGAAAACGTTGACAAAAGCGTTGAGTGCGTATATGCTATTGCTGCCGGTGCCTTCGGGTGAATAGCTGCTGTTGATAGCTTTGCCCACATCGACCATCAGCTGTGCAACCTCATGTGCCTGTGCTGCTGTGTAGCCGTTGCGGTAGTGTGGGAGCATGTTGTCCCAGTTGTATGTGCGCTTGGTCAGGTCAATATTCTCTTTCTTACCTGTGATATTGCTTGTCCAGTAGATAGCTTTGATTGGGGTGATTGGCCATTCGTGGAATTTCATGATCTGTGCCATTGCTGTTGCGGTACAGCCTGTGGGTGTCTTCTGGCCATTGACTTCGGGGCAGAGATTGTTGTATGGTGCCGACTGATCCCAGGTTGTCTGCAACATAGGGGCAACGGCTGTCTTGCCTGCTTTCGCGCTTTTTTGTACATGTGTTACCTTGCCTGCGCGCACATCATCGACATACATGCTGTATTCGTTGAGCCATTCAACGAGTGCTGCCGGCATTTCGCTGTTTTCACCGGTGTATTCGGTTGAATAGCCAATAACCGGAGCAAGTGCATCATCGCCCGACACGATGATGAATCCCTTGTTGTTATCGGGAGCGTAGATGTAGTATTGCGGATTGTTTTCCTTGATAATGATTCTGCTTCCCGCCTTTGCCATTTTGGCTGGTGACTGCAATATAAGGTGCTCTGCCTGTGCATGTTGGAATTTCGAATTCCAGAAGTCGCTTGCTATCTCGCCGGCCTTTTCGGGGTCAATAGGATTTGCAAAAACTGTTATTGTCAAGAACAGTGACGATAACAAAAGTGCTGTAAATCTTTTCATTTTTCTGTCGTTTAGGTAGTCATAGGTCGCAAAAGTAGAATTTAAGCTTTATGTTTCCAAACATTTGCGGACATTTTGTATATAATTTCTTAAAAAGATGTACTACTTGCTCGTTTTTGTGATGTTTTGTTAAACATTGTGGTTTATTTAACAATTTGTTGCGATTGTGCGACTACTGTGTCAGCAGTAATTTTGCATCCGGAAAAATATGAGGAATAAAAGAATTTATATATGAGAAGATTATTTACTGTATTTTTGCTCTCTTCCTGTGCTATGGTACTGTTTGCCACAGCTCCGGCTGCCATAAAAGAGGGCAACAAGATTATGGGTCACATCATTGAGGATGCGACCGAGGAGAGTATCGCTTATGCGTCTGTACTGATTGTAGAAACAGGCGAAGGTGCCATTAGTAACGAAGACGGGCAGTTCTCTTTCACCAACCTTGCTCCGGGAAAATACACCTTGCGTGTTACGGCAATGGGATATGAGGATATGACTAAGGAGGTTGTCGTGAGCAAGGAGTATACAGCAGTGGTACACTTTAAATTGAAGTCTGACGATGTTGTGATTGACGAGGTGGTGGTTTCAGCCAACCGTAACGAGATAAGTCGCAAGGATGCTCCGGTTGTTGTGTCAGTGGCAGCTTTGCCGCTTTTTGAGACCGTGAACTCGGTAGACCTTGCCAAAAGCCTTAATTATATTACCGGTCTACGCGTGGAGAATAATTGCCAGAACTGTGGCTTTCCGCAGGTACGCATAAACGGTCTTGAAGGTCCTTATTCGCAGGTGCTCATAAACAGCCGCCCTGTGGTGAGTGCCCTGAGTGGTGTCTATGGCCTTGAACAGATTCCTGTAAACATGATTGAGCGTGTTGAGGTTGTGCGTGGTGGCGGTTCGGCTCTCTTCGGCGCGAACGCAGTGGGTGGAACTGTCAACATCATTACCAAGGATCCGGTAAGCAACTCTTTCTCTGTGACAAGCAATTTTGCAGGCTATGGCGGCCGTTCATGGGAACAGAGCGTGGGTGCGAATGTGTCACTCGTTTCGCCCGATAATAAATACGGTATGGCGGTGTATGCCAACTACCGTAACCGTAACCCATACGACCATGACGGTGACGGTTTCTCAGAGCTTGGAAAGCTGAGCATGAATACCTTTGGTCTGCGTACATATTACCGCCCGACATATAACGGGCGTCTGAGCCTTGAGTATCACACAACCAATGAGCTGCGCCGCGGTGGTAACAAGTTTGACCTACAGCCACACGAGAGTGACATTACCGAGCAGACAAAACATGTCATCAACAGCGGAGGTGTCGCCTATGACCATAATTGGGACGGCTACAAACATAAACTGTCGGTCTTTGCGTCGTTGCAGCACATTGATCGCGACAGCTATTATGGTGCGCAGTGCGATCCGAATGCCTATGGCAAGACCGACGACCTTACATGGGTTGCCGGTGCAACATATACCTGGCAAATTGGCAAGTTTCTCTTTTCGCCTGCGACATTCATGAGCGGTGTGGAGTATCAGGAGAACCGTCTGCACGATATCATGACCGGTTATGACCGCGATATGCGTCAGGATGTGCGCATTGGTAGCGCGTTTGTACAGAACGAGTGGAATGCCCGTTACTTCTCGTTGTTGCTAGGTCTGCGTCTCGACAAGCATAATCTCATTGAAAAGCCTATCCTTAGCCCTCGTGTGAATTTCTTGTACAAGCCCACAAAGGATTTGCAGGCACGTCTGACCTATTCAACCGGCTTTCGTGCGCCACAGGCCTATGACGAGGACCTGCATGTTACCGCAGTTGGTGGAGAGGGTGTGCAGATTGAACTTGCCGACGGATTGAAGGAGGAGCGCTCGAACAGTTTCAGCGGTTCGGTCGACTGGACAACAACATTCGGTCACTGGCAGGCAAATGTGCTTGTCGAGGGCTTTTACACCGATCTGAACAATGTCTTTGTGCTTGAGGATATCGGCACTAATGAACATGGTCATGCCATCAAGGAGCGTCGTAATGGTGCCGGTGCGCGTGTCTATGGAGCAAATATCGACGCAAAGATTGCGCACGGAAAGCTCATATCGTTCCAGCTTGGATTCACTGCCCAGCGCAGCCTTTACAAGCAACCCGAGGCCTGGACCGAGGTTGACGGTGTTGCGCTCACAACAAAACGCATGATGCGCACCCCCGACTACTATGGATATTTTACAATTACATCGTCGCCGGTGAAAAGATTGGACCTCTCACTCTCGGGTACATATACCGGTTCCATGATTGTACCTCACTATGCCGGCTACATTGAAAGCGACCGCATGGAAACAACCCCCGATTTCTTTGACCTTAATTTCAAGGCAGGATACACATTCATTCTCCACGACCACATTAACCTGCAGCTCAATGCCGGTGTGCAGAACATCTTCAACAGTTTCCAGCGCGACCTCGACAAGGGAGAGTTCCGCGATTCGGGCTACTTCTATGGCCCGACACAGCCAAGGACATTCTTTGTGGGTGTGAAGATTACACATTGATAAAACTTCTGCTAATGGTACAGAGGGCGTGCAAGTTTAATCTTGCATGCCCTTTTCTTTGCTTTTTTTGAATATCGTTGTATCTTCGTGGCTGAAAACATTGACTATATGAGCACACCAATTGTAAAGAGCGCGCGTTTTATAATAAGCAATACCGATATAAAGAAGTGCCCCCAGGACGGCAAACCAGAATATGCATTCATTGGTCGTTCGAATGTGGGAAAGTCCAGCCTTATCAACTCGCTGACAAATCAGAAGAAACTGGCGCAGACATCGGCAACACCGGGAAAGACACTGCTTATTAACCACTATCTTATCAATAACGAGTGGTATCTCGTGGACCTTCCAGGTTACGGCTATGCAAAGCGCAGCAAGTCGCAGAATGAGCAGTTGGAGCATATTATCTCAAGTTATGTGCTTGACCGTGAAGCAATGACACTGCTCTTTGTGCTCATCGACTGCCGTCACGAACCACAGAAAATTGACTTGGAATTCTTCCAGTGGCTTGGTGAGAATGGTGTGCCGTTCTCAATAATCTTCACAAAGGCCGACAAACTTACAAAGAGCGTCCTTGCGAAGAACATCATTGCTTACAAGGCGAAGTTGCTCGAGGAGTGGGAGGAGCTACCTCCGGTGTTTGTCACATCGTCGGAAAACGGTACCGGCAGGAACGAGGTTCTACAATATATTGAGGAGGTCAATGCTTCTCTTTGAGAATTCTTGAAAAGAACATATGGGCAAGCGCATCAATATACGCTTGCCTTTTTTATCAAAAAATGCGTGCGACATTATTATATATAAAGCAATAATTTGTATCTTTGCAGCGGATTTTGTTAAGAAAACGAATAAAAACTTAATATTTATACTTTTGTGGAATGTGCCACGTGCTACGGCATTGCTTTGTGATATTTGAAATCGCAAGGGAGTGTTGCGGTGTGTGGGCATCTTTTTGTGTGGTAGAAAAACAACTTTTTTATAAATGAGAAATAGAGTATTTTTACTGTTTGCCATTCTCTGTACACTGATGGTGCAGTCGGCCTTGGCGCAGTCGTTTAAGGTGAAGGGTAGGGTTACCTCTTCCGATGACGGCGAGGGCATGATTTCGTTGACCATTATGCAAAAGGGAACTCCAAACGGCGTAGTTACCGATTTTGACGGAAATTATGAGATTGAAGTCAAGAATGCAAGTGAAGCTGTGTTGCAATTTACTTATGTGGGTTACACAACTCAAGAGCATGTTGTGAACAAGGACACAAAAGTTCTGAATATAGTTATGGAGCCTGAGCAGCTGACGATGGATGAGGTTGTCGTTGTTGCATATGGTGTCCGCAAGAAGGGTACAATCTCCGGTTCTGTATCTACCGTAAAGGCTGAGAAACTTGAGAATGTGCCTGCTGTGAGTTTTGACCAGGCTTTGCAGGGTGCAACTCCTGGTATGACCGTTATCTCAAACTCTGGTGAGCCCAGCAAAGCGGCCGTGTTCCAGATTCGTGGTACAAACTCAATCAACTCGGGAACATCTCCGCTGTTCATCCTTGATGGTGTGCCCATTACAAGTTCTGATTTCAATGCCATCAATCCTGGTGACATTGAGTCAATCAATGTGTTGAAGGATGCTTCATCTACATCAATCTATGGTGCACGCGCTGCAAACGGTGTTGTGGTTATCACAACAAAACGTGGTACCTCTACTGAGAAGGTCGATATCACTTTCCGCACACAGCAGGGTTTCTCGAATCTTGCTCATGGTACATGGAACATGATGAATACAGAGGAGAGAATACAGTTTGAGAAGGAGATTGGTCTTGATGCAGGCCAGGATTACAACATTCTTGGCCAGACCGATATCAACTGGCTCGATGTTGTGTTCAATGACAGGGCGCGTCTGCAGAGCTATGACTTGGCGGTGAGCCATGCTACCGACAAACTCAACTATTTCGTTTCGGGTGGTTTCTATGATCAGGAAGGTATTGCCCAGGGTTCGGCTTTCGCCCGTTACAATATGCGCTCAAATGTTGATGTAAAGGTTGCTCCATGGTTGAAGTTGGGTACAAATACCATGTTGGCATACGAAGAGGTACAGCAGGCCGATGACGGTGAATATGCTCTCTACACTCCAATTTCGGCATGCCGCTTCATGCTCCCATACTGGAATCCATACAAGGAGGATGGTTCTTTGGCGTCTTCAAAGGATGGTAGCTGGAAGGGTACATCATACAATCCGTTGGAGTGGATGGAGAACAATCCGCTCGATAACAAGAAGTACAAAGCTTTGAGCGTTTTCTATGCCGAGATTACTCCAATCCGCAACCTTACTTTGCGTTCACAGTTCGGTATTGACTATTCACAATCTACTGCCGACATGAAATCATATCCAAGTTTTGTGGGTAATAATGGCGTGGGTGCTGCAGGCCGCAGCTCATATACAACTGTGAACCTTACAATAACAAATACCATCAACTATAAGTTTGATGTACAGCGTTATCATCATTTTAATGTGATGCTTGGTCAGGAAGGTGTCGATTACCGTTCCGAGGGTTTCCAGGTTGTGACACGAGGACAGAACAATGACTCGTTTACATTGCTTTCATCGGGAACAAGAGCTACATCTTGGGCCAATTCATACTCTAGCCACGCATTCCTCTCTTTCTTTGCGCGTGGCGAGTATAACTACAACGACCGCTACTACGCCGATTTCTCTCTCCGTAGCGATGCTTCTTCGCGTTTCGGAAAGGATGGCCGTTGGGCAACATTCTGGTCGCTCGGTTTCATGTGGGATGCGCGTAAGGAGAAGTTCCTGCAGCCATACCGTTGGCTCACCAATGCTCAGGTTGCCTTGAGTACAGGTACATCGGGTAACTCTTCAATCCCCGACTATGATCATTTGGCGCTTGTCGGAAGTGGTTCTAACTATATGGGCGTTGCCGGTATTGCCCCTGCAACACAGGGTAATGAGAATTTGAGCTGGGAGCAGTTGTGGACATCGAACCTCGCCCTTCACCTTGGATTCTTCAATCGCATCACTGCCGACATTGAACTCTATCACAAGAAGACAACAAATATGCTCATGCTTGTGCCACAGTCATACGTGAACAATGGCTTTGGAACTCGTTGGGATAATGTGGGTGCAATGATAAACCAGGGTTTTGAGGTTTCTTTGGGCGCCGATGCCATCAGCACCAAGGATTTCATCTGGAACATCAATGCCAATGCAAGCTACAACTATAACGAAATTACAGAACTCTACGGCGGCCTTGACGAGTATGAGATGTCAAACACATCGACAAAGCTTGTTGTCGGTCACTCAATCGGCGAGTTCTATATAAATAGGTATGCGGGTGTGAACCCTGCAAACGGTGATGCTCTCTGGTATGACAAGGACGGCAATATCACCAATGTCTTCAGCGAAGAGGACAAGGTGCTTGTAGGTAAGAACTATAATGCTCCTTGGCAGGGTGGTTTCGGCACTTCAATGAACTACAAGGGTATTTCGTTGACAGCCAACTTCAGTTGGGTTGCCGACCGCTGGATGTTCAACAACGACCGTTTCTTTGAAGAGAGCAACGGTCTCTACTCGGCCTACAACCAGTCAAAGCGTCTGCTCTATGACCGTTGGAAGGAACCGGGTGATGTAACTGACATCCCACGTTATGGTGTTACTCCTCAGATGGACTCACGCTTCCTTGAGGATGCGTCGTTCCTTCGTTTGAAGAACCTTATGGTCAGCTACGATTTCCCACATGCAATGCTTGCAAAAACACGCTTCATAAGCCGTGCCCGTCTTTATATCCAGGCGCAGAACCTGTTTACTTGGACAAAGTTCAGCGGTCTCGATCCCGAGTCTACAAGCAATGTCTACAAGGCGCAGTATCCAATGTCTCGCCAGTACACATTCGGAGTTGATATTACATTCTAATTTCAGGTGAGTTATGATGAAGAAATTTGTTACATATATATTATTGGCAACGATGCTGCTTGTGCCGGTATCGTGCCTCGACAAGTTCCCCGAGAATGCTGTCCCCGAGAATTCGGCAATAACAACTGTTGATGAGGCCGACCAGGCTGTGGTAGGTATCTACTCATCGTTCCTAAGCGGTGCACTTTACAGCGGTTACCTTACACTGCTTCCCGATATCCAGTGCGACATGGTTTATGCCGTGAATGGCTACACAAATACATTCGGTGATGTGTGGCGTTGGGAAATTCTTGCTACCAACCCACAGATTGAGGCTGTGTATGGTTCGCTCTACTCATTGATAGGAAACTGTAATTTCCTCCTTGACAACGCAGCGAAGCTGAAACCCACACTCACAAGCGATACAGAGCTCGACCGTCTTGAACTATATTGCGGAGAGGCCTACTTTGCGCGTGCGCTTGCATACAGCGAACTCATCAAGCTCTATTGTGTCGATTACAAGAGTGACGAGGCTGCAAAGAACGAGCTTGGCGTTGTGCTCAAGACTAAATATTACGAGGAGCAGCCAATCAAGCGTGCATCACTGTATGATTCTTATCAGCAGGTGCTCAGTGACCTTGACAAAGCTGCAGAATATCTGAAACTTGATGATGATTACGACCCTGCTGTTGACGGTTATCTCTACAACAACTCTGTATACTTCAATGAGTACACTGTCTATGCGCTCCGTGCTCGCGTGGCGCTTTATATGCGTGACTATGAGGATGCTATAAAATACTCGTCTAAAGTAATCGACAGTGATATGTTCTTCCTGTCAAGCTGTAACTCACAGTATTCTGCCGGAATGAACTATTACGATTACATGTGGCAGTATGACCTCTCTTCCGAGGTTATCTGGAAGGTCGGTTTTACATCTACAAACTATGGAGGTGCGCTTGGAACTGTGTTCTTCAACTATGACTACACATCATTCAAGCCCGATTATGTTCCTGCAAAGTGGGTGCTCGACCTCTACGGCTCTAACGATTTGCGTTACAATACATACTTCTATGAGGCGCAGACCGGCTACAGTCATGGTCTTACCTGGCCTTTGCTCTACAAGTATTGGGGTAACCAGACACTTTACAGCGAGGCAAATCTGCTCAATGTCTCAATGCCGAAGGTGTTCCGTTTGTCAGAGCAGTACCTGATACGTGCCGAGGCTTATTGCCAGCTTGAAACACCCGATTATGCAAAGGCCGGCAAGGATATATCTACGCTCATGGCTGCACGCTACACCAATGGCTCGGTATCATTGAACGCAAACAATGCGATGGATGTCATTGAGCAGGAGCGTATCAAGGAACTCTACATGGAAGGCTTCCGTCTACAGGATCTCAAGCGTTGGGGTAAGGGTTTCGAGCGTACACCTCAGGATCAGTCACTCTCTAACGGCAGCAGCCTGAAAGTCTCGGCTGACAATCCGTTGTTCGTGTGGCCAATACCACAGCATGAGATTGAATCTCCGGGTGCCGATATTGAACCAAATGAAAGTAACAGATAACAGCTGCGAGATATGAAAATGAATATTATATATAAAATATCAAGGAACCTGCTGGGTATGGCTCTTGCTGTTGTCCTGGCAGGTGGCGTTGCGGGCTGTAATGAAGAAGTGTCTATGACGCCTTCAACCCCCAATTATATACAGTTCTCGGACACACTCTATGTGTTGCCTGTAGCTGATGATGTTGAGTATCACAACATTCCTGTTGTTGCGACTCAGGCTTGTGATTATGACAGAACAGTTGCCGTGGAGATTATTGATGCCAACAGCAATGCGATTGAGGGCAAGCACTATTCGCTGGAGTCTAACACCATCACCATCAAGGCTGGTGAACTTGTGGGTAATGTGCGTGTGCGCGGTTATCACAGCAACATCGATGTGTACGATTCAATCGGTTTCAAACTCAACCTCATTGTTCCCGATGAATTGCAGTGGGATATGTATGGTACCGAGGCCAATGTATTGTTACAGAAGGCCTGCAAGTTTGACATAAATGCCTTTACAGGATACTGTGTGGTGACATCGACATACATCATAAACTATATGCCCGATATTGACATGAGATTGGTGAAATCGGAAATCGACCCCGAGAATGAGAACACCATAATCATCAGGGACTATTTCTTCGACGGTTATGATGCAAGAATCAAGTTCAATCCAGAGGATATAATGAATCCGCTCATTGAAATGGAAGACCAGGTGTTCGGTCCTACATCCGAGGCTTTCGGTACTCTCTATGGTGACGGATTGATAAGAATGTACCAGCCTACAGCATATACATCGTACTTCAGCAGTTGCGAGAAGTTTATCTTCCAGTACATGACACTCTATGTGCCGGGTATGGAAGAGGACTACAACACTGTTGGAACATTCGTGAATGCAGTCGAGTGGATCAGTGACGATGAGGCCGAGAAACTGAAACGTGAGGGATATTAAAAAGATGATACATATGAAATATATAAGCAAATTGTATATAGCCTGCCTTGCAATGGTTTTCTGTTGCTGGGTATCGGCTTGTTCCGAGGATGACGATCTTGTGCCTGTCAATGTCTCCTTTACAGCACCAGCTGCGCTTGACATTGCGGCACTTGACACTTGCGAGAGCATTGTAAGCTCGTTTGAACTTACTTCGGACGGTGCATGGCTCCTTAGTAGTGACAAGATGTGGGTCAAACTCTCATTACAGAGTGATGGCGAGTTCTACAACGATATTCAAGGTGGCGATGGTGTCCACACCGTGTATATAAAGGTTACCAACGAGGCGCGTGGTTTTGACAATTCACAGGCAACGGTAAAAGTTATCGCCGGCAACAAGTCGCAGGATGTGATTAAGATTGGTCGTGGTGGTGTGGAGCATGAATTCTCTCTCCTTTCAAGTGAGGGCGAAGTAATCAATAAAATTGAGATTGGTACCGATGCTACCGTTTGGGTTGCTCCTGTTGCAAACTTTGATTGTTCAATAATTGAGTGTCCTGAATGGATTGCCGCTCCCGAGGCATTTGACGGTGGTTTCACTCTGAATGTAGCGAACTCATATGTTCCTTATGAGAAAGAGGGTGTGGTTACTTTCGGAAATATTGACCGCAGCAAGCTCTATGAAGTGCCTGTTGCGTATGTGGGTATGGAGCCTACTTTGATGAAGATTGAGGGTGACAACACACCTTGGGGCTGGAAGGTATCGCTCGACGGCAAGACTTTTGTGCAGGAGACCACAACGGCTTCGGGCGAGACTGTAGAGACAATTGTTGAGGATGCGCTCGCGTTTTCGGTAACCTGCCTGAACTATAATTATGAGTTGGTTTCGGCACAGGTGAACAGTAATGGTAAACTTGAGTTGATGGATGCCGAAGAGTCTTGGATTTTTGCATCGCAGAAGGGTGATGACCCGTCATTGGTGAGCGTTTCTGTTGCTTCTATGGAATCTTCATCACGCTCGGGTTATCTATTTGCCGTTCCTGAAGCAATGTACAGCAACTTTGCCGATTCACTTGATGTAAGCAGTGATGTTGATACATTCATTGACAGCAACCTTTCATATGTTGTGCTGGAAGTAGAGCAGAAGAGTCTTGAAGCTACCGACGGATTCATAATCACCGATGCAAATGGTACAGCGGTATCATCTGTTGTTGAGGAAGAGTATTATGAGTGGCTCTGCAGCGAGTTCTCAATCACCGACCTCACAGCTTGTGAGCTTGTACCGGGCGAGAGCTATACAATTGTGACAAGGCTCAATGCAAATGATTGGCAGGGTAACTTTGCCATCACCGACCTCGAGGGTACACATCAGCGTCTCAAGTCATGGGGTAACCCAACTGCGGAACTTGGTGAGGATGGTCTGTACCGCTTGAACATTACCGTTCCTGCATCGCTGAACAAGACAATCATTCTGCGTCTGTATACTCCACAAATTGTAAATATCAAGGCTCTTGTCATAAGACCTGTGACCAAATGATAAATGAATGAAGCTATGAACAGAATAGGATTATATTTGATGTTGTTGATGATGTCGCTCACAGGAGTGGCATTGGTTGGCTGCGCCGATGAGGACAATGACCAGCAGGTGCAGTATGGCTATGTACAATTCAAGATTGGACAGGCAACACGTTCAGTCGACAGGCTCGAGAGTCTTACCGAGGCAAAGAAGGTGAAGGTTCTTCTTCAGTACGATGGTCACACAATTGAGCAGACTCTTCTGCTCAACGCCTTCAACGAAGAGAGCGCCGAGTATGGTCTGCGCAGCGACAAGTTGCGCCTTTTGGCCGGTGAATACTGCCTTATCGGCTATGTCCTCTACGACCAGCTCGACAATGCAGTACAGACAAGGGATGTCGAGGGTTGCCAGTTTGAGATTGTTCCCGGTGGTCTCTATGTGCAGCACATTACTCCCGACGTGGTTGAGCGTGGCCGTGTATCGTTCAAGCTCGTCAAGGAGTGGGCGCAGACCCGTGGTGTAGGAGGTGACGGCTACTATCCTTTCACCGACATCAGAACCGTGGACATCACTGTGCAGAACCTCTTCACAAAGGAACTCACTACAATTGAGAAGATAGCAGTGAAACATGTGGGTGATTTCACTCAGGGCTCGACCGACGAGGTCCTGTATCCCGGTGCGAATACCGAGATATCTTATGCCCTTTGTGACACTCTCGTTTGGCTCAGGACCGGTGAATACCGTGTACATCATTGCGTGACATACTCCGACAAGAACGGCAAGACAATGCTTGCAACGGAGTATAATGCAACAGAGTCGAAATTTACAGTCGAGGATGATGTTGACACCAAGGATGTGAATGTTCCAATCAACCTTTCCGAGACTGCCGAGTATATCAAGGACTACATTGCACTCAAGGAAATTTGGGAGGCACTCGATGGTCCCAACTGGAGCTATGCCGGTGATGTATATGCTGATGGTGTGAACTGGAACTTCAACAAGGAACTCGATCTATGGGGTGAGCAGCCCGGTGTGCAGCTCGATGCAAACGGCCGTGTGGCAACAATCTCGCTCGAGGGCTTTGGTCCTAAGGGTGTAGTGCCCGATGCTATCGGCCAGTTGACAGAACTGTCGATACTCTATCTTGGTAGCCACTCCGACCTCTTGGGTGGTCATCTTTTCGGTCGCATAACCCCTGACATGACTGCAGAGCAGATGAGTGCAATCCGCATGGACTATGCCGACAGGGTTCTTGACAAGGACTTCCGTACAGGTTATTCTGCATTGTGGCAGAAGACAATCGAGATGGATCCCAACGAGAAACCAATCCGCAAGGGTATCTCTTTGAAAGGAATCCATTTCGGTGATATGACAAACGGCATTGTGGGCGTTTCAAAGGCGTTGCAGCGTTGTACAAACCTACAGCAGTTCTTCATTGCAAACTGTCCAATCACAGTCGAGGGCTTCTTCCGTGACATAGAACCCGAATCACCGTTCTACGAGGAGCGCGAGTCATTGAGCTGGGAGAACATGACAACACTCTATGATGTCGAGATCTTCAACTGTCCAAAACTTACTGCTCTTCCAATGGAGATGATTGCCTCTCTCCCCGAGCTGCAGATGCTCAATGTCGCAAGCAACAAAGGTATATCGGGCGAGCAGCTGAAGGCCGATTGGGAGGCCCTCATCAACGGTAACTGTGGTGACAAACTGCAGGTGTTCTACCTTGGTTTCAATAACCTTGAGGAGACTCCTGTATATGAGGAACTCCGCAAGATGACCAAGCTTGGAATGATTGACTGCACCAATAACCAGTTGAAGACTGTTCATCCTTTCGGTAAGGAGATTACACTTGCAAAGGTATATCTCGACTACAACAAGATTGAAAAACTGACAGTTGCCCCTGACGGTTACTTCTGCGGTTTCTCACAGCTCGAGAGCTTCACTGCAACAAACAACGAGATGACACTCTTCCCCGACATCTTCAACGCAAAGTCGGTATACATAATGCAGTCAGTGGATTTCTCTTACAACAAGATTTCCGGCTTTGAGAACGGCGACAACTTCAAGGGTATCAACTCTTCGGCGGTGAATATCACAAACAACCGCTTGGAGACATTCCCCGGTATTCTCTTCAAGACCGGTTCTCCGATGAACCAACTCATCCTTGCCGGTAATGGAATGAAGGAGATTCCCGAGGGTTCACTGCAGGGCGAGAAAGCTTTCCTGCTCGAGGCACTCGATCTCAGCTACAACTACTTGAGCGAGTTGCCCGATGACTTCTATGCTCGTACATTGCCTTATCTTTCAGGTATGGACTTGAGCTACAACCGCTTCTCTTCGTTCCCGACCAAGCCGTTGAGCATTTCTACAATGAGCCGCTTCTTCATCCGCTACCAGCGCGACGAGAACGGTAACCGCATACTCAAGGAGTGGCCTACTGGTCTTTACACATGCCCTTCAATGGTAGTGTTCTGTATCGGTGGAAACGACCTCCGCAAGATTGAGGATACCATTTCGCCATACATCATGTATTTTGAGATTGCCGATAACCCGAACATCTCTATCGACATGTCATCGGTGTGCGATTATATCTATGCCGGATATTACACCCTTATATACGACAGGACACAGGATATCCGTGGCTGTGATGCCTTGGACCTTGAAAAATGATATAAATTCAGTTAGGTTATGATAAACAAATTATATAAGATAGCATTAGGCTTGGTTGTCTGTATCTCGTTTGTTGCCTGCAACGATGACGAGGAGAAAAACGCAGGTTTTTCAGTGGACAAGAGTGAGATTACATTTGCTGCCGAAGGTGGAGCTGATGTTCTGCTGGTTGAGAGCGATGCAACATGGACTGTGTCGGTTACAGAACCATGGTTGTCTGTATCTCCTGCGAGCGGAACAGGAACAATGGCATGCAATGTCGTGGTTGACTCATCGCTTGTGAATGATATGCGCACAGCATCAATCCGTTTTGTTCCAGCAGCGCGGACTGCAGTGAATGTAACCGTTAACCAGATGGGTTACGGCAAGATGATTGTACCATTGAGCAACGAGATTAAGATTGAATCATCGGCAAAACTTGAGGAGCGTTATTTTGAGACAACTGTAACTACAAATGTTCCGTTCGGTGTGGAGATTGATTTCCTTGGTGCCGAGGAGTGGCTCACATCGGAGAGTGTATCTGTTGAACTTGACAAGGGCGCACGACCACGTACTGCAAAACTGCGTTTCGATTGGAAAATGAACACAGTTCCACAGGAGCGCGTGGCCGAAATCAGGCTTGTTCCTCAGGGCGAGGGTGCAGAGTCGGTTGAGCCGGCAGTGATAACTGTGTGCCAGAAGCCTGCATTGAAGATTGAAGACAACCGTGCCGGTGACTCAATTGCACTTGTGGTTATGTATGAGCGCATGAACTGCTGGAGCGATGCTTGGGACACAAGCGAGAACCTGCAGTACTGGGAAGGCGTTGAACTTTGGGAGGCCAGTGACGAGGATTTGCCGGCTCCCGAGGCTGTGGGCCGTGTACGTGCGGTGCAGTATAGCTTCCTCAATACAAAAGAGACTATTCCTTCCGAGGTTCGTCATCTGAAGTATCTTGAGTCGTTGGCAATATCAAGTAATGTAAATACAATGCTTCTCAACATTGAATTGGGTAGCGAGATTTGCGAACTTGAGCATTTGAAATATCTGACACTCTTCTCTTATGGTATTGTCTCCTTGCCCGATGATTTCGTGAAACTTGGCAAATCTCTTGTTGCTCTTGACTTGAGCGCCAACAACTTTGCCGAGATTCCCGCAATGCTCACACAGGAGAACTTCCCAAAACTCAAGTCTTTGAGTTTTGTGGCATCGCGCCGTTGGCAGACTACAGACTTGCGCAAAAAAGATGAATATAAGGATAAGGATGGTCTTGGCTTGCATGTCAATGTAACAACAGACAACGCCTTCCGCCGTCTGTTGCTTTGGGAGAATCTTGAGGAACTTGCATTCTCGAACTGCTATCTCGAGGGCGTAATTCCTGATTTCAAGGTTGGTGAAGAGGGTGTCGTTGCATATACACAGAAAGATGTGGATGCATGGGGTGGCGATACCATACAGTATCTTGCAGACAATGCACTGCCAAAGATTCTGCCAAACTGTACAATACTTCGTCTTAACCTCAACTTCCTCAACGGCAATTTGCCCGATTGGTTGCTCTACCACCCCCATTTCATGGATTGGGCGCCCGACCTGCTCATCTTCAACCAGCAGGAGAAGGGATTGAACTCTGCCGGCGAGGCCGTGCGTTTTGACAACGAGCCAAAGACATTTGACTATTACTATGATGTTTTCCCCGGAACAAGGGAAAAATATGAACTTAAGGACGAGATAACTGAGGAATGATTATGAAAACAAGACTATTTATATATTCGGCACTTTTGGCTTTTTCCTTGTCTTCATGTGACAAGAACGAGACTGGAAATGAAGTGCTAGAGCAGCAGGAAACATCTTCGTCGCTGACAGCTGATGCAATTGACGGCGAGTTGTTGATTAAGTTCTATCCAGAGATGACTTCAATCCTCGACGGCTATTTTGCAACCCGCGCTGCCGGTGCAGGAATGGCTACACGCTGCGGTATCCCATCGACCGATGAGGTTCTTGAAATCTTGGGCGCATACAGTTTTGAGCGCGTATTCCCCGTGGATCCTCGCAACGAGGAACGAACACGTGAGGCGGGGCTGCATTTGTGGTATAAGGTTTGCTTCGACGAGAATGTTGACCTTGACGCAGCAATCAAGCGCCTCTCAAAGCTCGGTGAAATTTCAAAGATTCAGTGCAATAGAAGAATATACCGCATAGACAACAGGGTAGCCGAGGAGAAACTCCCGGCAAACGGTGCTACACGCGCAGCTTCGGAACTGCCTTTCAACGACCCTGAACTTGCATTGCAGTGGGGTTATATCAACAGGGGCGGATATGCCTTTGAACAGCCTTGGGCCGGAACTGTTGCCGGCTGTGATGTGGGTTGTGAGGATGCATGGACGCTCTGTACCGGTGACAGCTCAATTATCGTGGGCGTGATGGACGAGGGTGTGCATTGGGAGCATCCCGATCTCAGAGCAAACATCTGGGTAAACGAGGACGAGGAGTACGCTTCGGGCGAGGACAATGACGGCAACGGCTACAAGGGCGACCGTTATGGATATAACTTTGCATCCGACCGTGGATATATTGCCACAACATCTACTAACGACACCGGCCACGGAACCCATGTGGCAGGTACAATTGCCGCAGTGAACAACAACGGCATTGGTGTTTCGGGTATTGCCGGTGGCGATGCTGCCGCAGGCAAGGGTGGTGTAAGAATCATGTCATTGCAGATCTTTGACGACAATCGTGCATCTACTGTTGCAATGGAGGCTAAGGCGTTCAAGTATGCAGCCGACAACGGTGCTGTCATCATGCAGTGCAGCTGGGGATATAACTCGGCCTATTCAAACATCATGCAGGGCTATACTCCAGGTCCGGCATCAGAGGAGGAGTGGGAGACACTCTATCCGCTTGAGAAGGAGGCAATCGACTACTTTATCAACAATGCAGGCTCGCCAAACGGTGTAATTGACGGCGGTATCGTTGTCTTTGCGTCGGGCAATGAGTTTGCAGGCATGTCGGCATATCCCGGAGCATATTCAAAATGTATCTCAGTCAGTGCTGTCGCAGCCGACTATACTCCTGCGACATATTCGAACTTTGGTGTAGAGGTTGACCTCTCTGCCCCCGGTGGCGACGGTGACTATTATGGAGAACCGGGCAGCAGTTACGATAATGGCGGTATGATATACTCTACAATCGTTGTTGAGGGAAAACCGACATACGGCTACTACGAGGGTACATCAATGGCTTGTCCTCATGTGTCGGGTGTAATAGCACTGGGTCTCTCATATGCTGTTGAGCAACGCCGTCACTTCCGTGCACAGGAGTTCATCGACCTTGTATACAACACGGCTACCGATATTGACCCTTACTTCATGGGTGAGAAGATGTCATACTACAACCACTCATCGCCCGGTTCGGCAGCAACAAAGACCGAACTTTCAAAATACAAAGGTAAAATGGGACGTCTTGTTAATGCTGGTGCCTTGTTGAGGGCTATTGACGGTGCCGGTAACGAGATGAAGCTGCCGAATATATACCTTGCACCGGGCGAAGCCCAGGTTGTTGAACTTTCGCGCTACTTTGTGGGTGGTGAGAAACTTTCTTACAGTGCCAAAGTCGCCGATTCGGGTATTGCTACGTGTGCTGTTTCCGGTAGTCGTATGACAGTTACCGGTATTGACGAGGGCTTCACAACCATCAAGGTTACCGTTGATGGCAAGGTGCATGATGTGCAGGTTACCGTACGTAACGGAGCTAACAGTAACGGCTGGATGTAATATAACGAATGATGAAATCCAAAATCCTGTATCTCTTCTCGCTGTTCTTGCTTGCCGGCATTGCCGTGTCAAGTGCGCAGGAGAACAGATTTGTGTCGCGCGAAGCACTGGATTCGCTCATGTCTCCAAGGCTTATGCAGGACGGCGACAAGGTTTTGCGTTTTGATACCTTGCTGCAGGATTTCGGTGTCATATATGAGGATAGCGCTCCCTTGAGAATGGAGTATGCTTTTGTTAACACAAGCTGCAAACCGGTTACTATTACAAGAATAACGACCAATTGTGGCTGTACTGTGGCAGAAGTGGGTGACAGCATTATATCTCCCGGTGAAAAGGGGGTAATTGCAATACTGTTCAATCCTCGTAGGCGTTCGGGGACTGTTGACACCAACACTTTCATCTACACCTCGCTCTCCAATATGGAGCCGGTGGCAAAACTGACCCTTCTTGGCAATGTCATTGACAACGATGAATGGAATCACTTGCCTTGTAGAATGGGTTCGTTGAAACTAAAGCGCAAGGAGGTTGCCTTTGAACCTGTAAAGGCCGGGACAAAACCCCAGTTGCGTATCCCATGTGCCAATGTGGGAACCAAGCCATTGCTGCTTTCATCGGAACTGTTGCCGGCTTTTGCCTCTTTTGCAACAGAACCACAGGAGATTGCGCCTGGCGAGGAGGGTGATATAGTAATAACAATAAATGGCGATATGTTGCCGCCAAAAACTCCACGCAGTTTTAGTGTGGTTGTAGATGGTATTGAGGGCCGCATTTCGGATAGGACACTTAAAGTGAAATTAGAAAAATAAAGATACTTATGAAGAGATTCTTGAAGACAATGGCGTTGATGCTTGTTCTTGTACTCGCATCATGTACACGCGATGAAGAGACCGCACCTCAGCAGCTTGAGGTGACTCCAAACAACATCTCGGGTATTTGGACACTTTCCGAGGTTAACGGAGAGTCGCTCCCCGACGGATTGTACTGTTACATCCAGTTTGTGCGCAGGGACAGGTCATATACAATGTATCAGAAGTTTGACAGCATGTATCCGCGCCGTCTCACCGGTAGCTATGAAATAACCAAGGATGAATATAAAGGATACATCCTTAGCGGTAAGTATGACTATGGTGTAGGTGAGTGGAATAACTCATACATTGTAACAAGTCTGTTCGAAGACTCAATGTTGCTCTCTGTTGATGCAGAGAATGGTGACGTGTGCAAGTATGTCCGTTGCAACGAAATACCGTCAGATATTGTAACGTGGTTCGAATCGGCCGAATAATGGTGTAACTCCTTCACGGTAAAATGAAAAAAGTATTATTTCTCCTTTTGACCGCATCCATTCTTTTCTCTTGTTCAGGTGGCGAGAAGAAAGGAAATGATTCCGCATGTGCTGCAAGCTGCGAAAAGCATGACGTCAATCCTGTTTGTACAATAAATGGTTGTTACTCATCTGCTCCTGATGGCACAGTGCTTTATATGACATCCGTTGATGATATTGTTGCACCGTTGGATTCTGCGGTAGTTAAAGGTGGGCGTTTTACTTTTTTACACTCTGATTCAACTGTGGCTGTCCGCTACATATCATCGCAGCAGGTTATAGACGGTGGTTATGTTGTTCTTGAACCCGGTACAGTCAATGTTGATTTTACAGGCGATGTTTTTTCAAGCGGTACTCTTGCAAATGAGGAACTTTGCCGTTTTATGGGTGAGAGAGTGAAGATTGTCAACCTGCGCCAGCTTTGTGAACCGGCTTCCCTTGATATGTTTGGTGTTGATGTGGCTATGCGAGATAGTCTGAATGATGTATTGGTCATTGCCAATGACATTTTTGACGCATATGCAATCAAGGAGATAAAAGAGAATATTGGAACCCCGCTTGGCGCTTTCTATCTAGTGCAGTCTGTGGGTGTTGTCTCATCTGCAAAACTCTTGCCCTTGTTCGATAGTGTGCCTTTAGAATACCGTGACAAACTTTACGATGTGATGAAAAAAAGGGTTGAGGGTAATATTGTTGAGGCTGCTATGGTCGACAAATATCTTGATGTAATGGCTAAAAGCCTTGAAGCAACGGCTGTTGGCAAGAAATTCCAGAACTTTGAGCTCAATAATGTAAAAGGCGGCACAGTTCTGTTGTCCGACGAGGTGTTCTCCAATAAATACACTCTTGTTCTCTTCTGGGCAAGTTGGGATAGTGGTTCAAGAGAAATGTTGCAGGCTGTGACTGCGTACTATGGCAAGTATAAGGACAACGGTCTGCAGGTCGTAGGCGTGTCACTTGACGGTAGTGTCAGTGATTGCAAGGCGTTGGTAGATGAACTTGGTATTGGTTGGGTGCAATTGTGCAATCCATCCGGCGGTAGTGCCGAGGTTGCTGCTGCATATGGCATCACCGGATTACCGGCAGCGGTTCTTGTAAACAACCGAGGAACAATCATTGCGCGCATGACAACAGTTTCAGAGGTGGCAAAGAAATTTGAGGAACTGTTCTGATGCCCTGTTGCTACACTCTGTAAAAAAATACTAAAAAAACAGCTTGTTTAAAACAAAATAACTATCTTTGCATTACAAATAATGCAGGGCACATCGTGTGCCATGTACTTTCAATCAACAATTTTTCTTTTTTAGATTATCATTTTGTGGGCTTTCCCGTTGTTGTGGGCAAGCATCATCATCTTATTTATGTATCACATAGAACAATTGAGAAGCAAGGAAATTGCAGAACTGCAGTCCATTGCTCAGAATTTAGGTATCAAAGGCACCAAGTCGCTTGACAGGGATTCTCTCATTTATCGTATTCTCGATGGTCAGGCCATGCAGAACAGCCAGAGCGGTGCGCCGGCTGTAGTCAAGGAGGAGAACAGGATGAACCGTCGCGAACATCGCCGCAACCGCATTCATAACGATGCACCGAGCAAAGTATATACAGCCAATGGCGAGAAGGCTGTCAAGGTTGAAAAGAGTGAACCTCAAAAACCGAAGAATGAGCAGCCTGCTCCTGTCAAACAGGTGGCAGTTCCCGCAGTAGAGGAGAAAACTGTTGCTCCGGCTGTAGAGGTTGCTGCTCTACAGCCTGCAGTAACACAGCCAACAGCTGATGCTGCGAAGTCAAAGAAGCGTGGTCGCAAATCCAAGAATGAAAAGCCTGTGGCAGCAGAAGCTGCCCAGCCCGAAACTGTAGTGGCTGAGAGCGTAGTGGTTGAAGCGCCAACTACCGAGACTCCGGCAACAAACAATGACAACGCTCCCAAGAAGCGCGGACGCAAACCAAAGAACAAGGCTGCTGAGCAGCCCGTTGAGCAGGCACAGGTTGTCGAAGAGACTCCTGTCGCACCAGTGCCCGAGGAGGGTGAAGCATTTGTTGCAATTGAGAACTTGCCGACAGATTCAACAGAGTTGCCTGTAGAACTTGTAGGTAAATTCGAGAAGAGCGGCAAGGTGCAGAAGAATAACGAAAACTACAATAATGATAACAATAACAAGAAGAACCGTAACAACAACGAGAAGCGCGAACAGGCACAGTCCGAGGAGAAGCCAGCTGCTCCAAAGCAGTATGATTTTGCCGATGTGTTGCGTGTTGAGGGCGTTCTTGAAATCATGCCTGACAATTATGGTTTCCTTCGTTCATCAGACTACAACTATCTCGCATCGCCCGACGATGTGTATGTTTCGCAGTCGCAGATAAAGCTATATGGCCTGAAGACAGGTGATGTTGTCGAGGGTATAATCCGCCCTGCGTCGGCCGGTGAAAAATATTTCCCACTTGTAAAGGTTAACCGAATCAACGGTCTTGCGCCCGAACTTGTGCGCGACCGCGTATCGTTCGAGAACCTCACGCCATTGTTCCCCGATGAGAAATTCACACTTTGTGCCGGCAGCTACGACAATGTGTCGGCGCGTGTGGTAGATCTCTTTTCACCAATCGGAAAGGGACAGCGTGCTCTTATCGTGGCTCAGCCAAAGACCGGTAAGACAATGCTCTTGAAGGATATTGCCAATGCAATTTCGGCAAATCACCCCGAGGCATATATGATTATGCTGCTCATTGACGAGCGCCCCGAGGAGGTAACCGACATGGCACGTTCGGTAAATGCCGAGGTCATTGCATCCACATTTGATGAGCCTGCAGAGCGCCACGTGAAAATAGCAGGAATTGTTCTTGAGCGTGCAAAGCGAATGGTTGAGTGTGGCCATGATGTCGTGATTTTCCTTGACTCTATAACACGCCTTGCGCGTGCCTATAATACCGTTTCTCCGGCATCGGGCAAGGTGCTCTCGGGTGGTGTCGATGCCAACGCCCTGCACAAGCCAAAGCGTTTCTTCGGTGCTGCACGAAACATTGAGAACGGTGGTTCGCTCACCATCATTGCAACAGCCCTCATTGACACAGGCTCAAAGATGGACGAGGTTATCTTTGAGGAGTTCAAGGGTACCGGTAACATGGAATTGCAGCTCGATCGCTCACTTGCGAACAAGCGTATATTCCCTGCAGTCAACATCATTGCTTCGTCAACACGTCGCGACGATTTGTTGCTTGATCGTCAGACACTCGATCGCATGTGGATTCTGCGCAAGCATCTTTCAGACATGACACCAATCGAGGCTATGGAGTTCCTGAAGGACAGGCTTGAAAGGACAAAGGACAATGATGAGTTCTTGCTAAGTATGAATTCGTAATGGTTTGATTTATAACAACAAGTGGCGATCAATCGGTTGTCCACTTGTTGTTTTTTGACTATTGTCAAAGCTGTTTGTTGCAGTGTCCCAAAGTGGATTCTGTCAATATTATTAAAATAGCAGAGGATTGCAAATTTGCAATCCTCTGCTATTTTAATGTCTATTCTTTTTTTTAGAATGGAAGGTCGTCTGGGTCGTTTGCTGCCTTGCTGAAATCGGGTACCTCAACCTTTGGTGCGTTGATGACCGGGGTGTCAACTGCAGCAGGAGTAGCTGTGCCTCTCTCTACTTTCCAAGCGCGGATATCGTTGTACCAACGGCCGTTATACTCACGGGCGTTGATGTCGAACGATACTGTGAGTTCGTCGCCTGCCTGGATGTTGAATGCTGCTATCTTGTCTGCACCGAATACGTTAAAACACAACTTCTTTGGGAACTGCTCGTGTGTTTCCAAAACATATTCTTGCATTTTCCACTCGTTTCCTGTCTTTGATACGCCGCCTCTCTCGGGAAGCACAGCGATGATTTTTCCTGTAATCTCCATAGTTTTCTTTAAATTGTGGGCGAAAATAGTTCTTTTATTCGCGAAATGCAATTTTTTCGCCCCATTTTTATCACTTTTTATATATTTAGTTTATCTTTGTAGGTACTACGCGCGCGAGCGCGAAGCTGATTTAGAAAATTAATTAAAACTTTTATACTATGAATTTTACAGTATCAAGCTCTTTGCTGTCGTCTCGTTTGCAGACTATCAGCCGTGTAATCAATTCAAAAAATACAATTCCAGTATTGGATTGTATCCTGTTTGAACTCGAAGGCAACAAGCTCGTTCTCACCGCTTCAGATCCCGACAATACTCTCAACACTTCACTCGAGGTTGTTGATTGTTCCGAGGATTTCAGCTTTGCCATCTCTTCAAAGATTCTCATTGATTCATTGAAGGAAATTTCGGAGCAGCCAATCCGTTTCGAGGTCAAGAAAGAGACTCTTGAGATAACAATATATTACCAGAACGGTAAATACAGCCTTGTTGGCCAGAACGCCGATGAGTATCCTTCGGCTGCCGTGCTTGGCGAGAGCGCTGTGGCAATCACAGTTCCTACAAAGGTTCTTGCAAGCGGTATCTCTTGCTCTTTGTTTGCTGCGGCCGATGACGAGGTGCGCCCTGTTATGTGCGGTGTGTACTTTGACTTTGCTCCCGACAGCATCACAATGGTCGCTTCTGACGGTCACAAGCTTGTCCGTTGTCGTGACTATTCTGTAACAGGTGCCGAGAAGTCGGCTTTCATTCTTCCAAAGAAGCCTGCTACATTGTTGAAGAACTTGCTTGGTAAGGACGAGCAGGAGGATGTTGCTGTTGAGTTCGATGGCCGCTTCGCTATCTTCGATATGGGCGAGTACAAGTTGGTTTGTCGCCTCTTCGATGGCCGTTATCCAAACTACAACTCTGTTATCCCACAGAACAACCCTCACAAGCTCACTGTTGACCGTGCAGCGTTGATAAGCACTCTGCGCCGTGTGGCAATCTTCTCGTCACAGGTGAGTCTCATCAAGTTGCACCTCGAGGATAACAAGGTTGTGATTTCGGCTCAGGATACAGACTTCTCAACATCGGCCGAGGAGAGCATCACTTGCAGCTACGAGGGTGCATCAATGAACATCGGTTTCCGTGCATCATTCCTCATCGATATCCTCAACAATACTCCGGGTCAGGATGTGGTAATTGAACTTGCCGATCCTTCACGCGCCGGTGTAATTGTTCCTGCTGAACAGGTTGACAAGCAGGAGTTGCTTATGTTGTTGATGCCAATGATGCTTACCGACTAATTAGTTGTTCATGAAACTGAATCTGGTAAAGCCTATAATATTCTTCGACCTTGAGACAACTGGTACAGATATCTCAAAGGATCGTATCGTCGAGATCTGCTACATCAAGGTTATGCCCGATGGCAGGGAGATAGAATACACAAAGCGTATCAACCCCGAGATGCATATCCCCGAGGGCGCTTCGGCAGTGCATGGTATCTATGATGCCGATGTAAAGGATTGTCCAACCTTCAAGGAGGTTGCACGCGAGATTGCAAATGAATTCGAGGGATGTGATGTTGCCGGTTTTAATTCAAACCGCTTCGATCTACCCCTGCTTGCCGAAGAATTCCTGCGTGCTCAGGTCGATATCGACCTCTCGCGTCTGAGGGCAATCGATGTGCAGGTCCTGTATCACAAGCGCGAGCCGCGCACTTTGTCGGCGGCATACAAGTTTTATTGTGGCGAGAATCTTGAGGATGCCCACAGTGCGCTTGCCGATACCCGTGCGACATACAATGTGCTCAAGGCCCAACTTGACCACTACGAAGATTTGCCTAACGACATGGAAGCTCTATCAAAGGAGTCTTCATTTACGAACAATGTCGATTTCGCAGGCCGCATTGTCTATGATGCAAACGGCAACGAAGTGTTCAACTTCGGTAAGTACAAGGGTTTGCCTGTTGATGCGGTGCTTGACCGTGATCCCGGATATTATGGCTGGATGATGAACGGTGACTTCTCGCTCAATACAAAGCAGGTGCTTACACGCATCAAGTTGCGCGGAATGAAGAAGTGAACCGGCGGCGCTGGTATGCGGCCGCAATTTGTGTGAAACTGTGAAAAGAGAAAGCGAAATGCTTAAAGGAAAAAATATTGTTTTGGGTGTGACCGGAAGCATTGCTGCCTACAAGGCTGCGGTGCTTGTGCGTCTGCTGGTGAAGGAGGGGGCTACCGTACAGGTGGTGATGACTCCGTCTGCGAAGGATTTCATTACTCCGCTGACGCTCTCTACCTTGTCGGGTCGCCCTGTGATGTGCGATTTCTTCCAAACCGACAACGGTGCATGGAATAGCCATGTAGAGCTTGGCCTGTGGGCCGATGCTATGGTAATCGCTCCTGCAACGGCATCAACTCTTGGTAAAATGGCAAATGGTGTTGCCGACAACCTGCTTGTCGCAACCTACCTGTCGATGAAGGCTCCGGTATTCATTGCACCGGCAATGGACCTTGACATGTATGCCCATCCCTCGACACAGCGCAATGTCGAGTTGCTGAAGAGCTACGGGAACCATGTCATAGAGGCAACTGCAGGTGAACTTGCAAGTCACTTGTGCGGCAAGGGACGCCTGGAGGAGCCCGAGGCAATCGTGGAACGCATCAAAGATTTTTTTTTCGGCAATAGGGCGCTGACAGGGAAAAAGGTTCTTGTTACAGCCGGCCCGACATACGAAAAAATTGACCCGGTGCGTTTCATTGGCAACTATTCAACCGGCAAGATGGGATTTGCTATTGCCGAGGAGTGTGCTGCGCAAGGTGCCGAAGTTACGCTTGTTGCCGGTCCTGTCTCACTTGAGTGCAAGCATCCCGGAGTGAAAAGGGTGGATGTGGAGTCGGCAAGCGAGATGTATGATGCAGCCATGGCGGCTTTTCCTTCATGCGATGTAGCGGTGCTCTCGGCAGCTGTTGCCGATTACCGTCCTGCCAAATGTGCTCCGGTGAAGATGAAGCGCACGGCCGATGATATGCTCATCGAACTCACCCCAAACAGCGACATTGCAGCCTCTTTGGGTGCGGTAAAGGGCGAACACCAGCATCTTGTGGGTTTTGCACTTGAAACGAACAATGCCGAGGAGAATGCCCGCCTGAAACTCGAAAAGAAGAATCTTGATTTCATAGTCCTGAATTCGCTCGAGGATAAGGGTGCAGGCTTTGCCTGTGACACCAACAAGGTTACAATCATTGACAAGGAGAACAAGAGTACCTATCCCCTGAAAAGCAAGAAGGAGGTCGCAAAGGATATCGTTGCCCACATTGCAAAGTTGTTCGTGGTTCTTGTCTTCATGCTGTTGCCATTGTCGGCAAGTGCCGAGGGTGAGGAACTTAATGCCAATGTGACACTCAATGCATCGAAGGTGCAGGGTTCGAATACCGAGGTATTTACACAACTTGAGGAGGCATTGAAGGCCTTTATCAATGATCGCAAATGGACTCCAAATACATACGAGGAGATTGAGCGCATAAACTGTAACTTTACTTTCATTGTGAACTCATATGCCAACGACGGCTCGTTCGATTGCTCGCTCATGGTGCAGGCATCTCGTCCTGTGTATGGTGCGTCATACACAACAACGCTTTTCCAGTATGAGGACAAGAGCATCAAGTTCAAGTACCAACCGTTTGACCGTCTTGAATTCATTGAGGATAATCTTGATAATAACCTGACGGCTGTAATAGCCTTCTATGTCTATACGATCATTGGTCTGGACATGGATTCCATGGGAGAGCTTGGTGGCGGCGAGTTTCTTAACAAGGCGCTGAATATTGCCAACAATGCCCAGAATCTTGGCGATGCAGGATGGCGTGCCGGCAGCAGCAGTAACAACCGTTACTCCATAATCGACGATTACATGAACGGTGCAATGGAGCCTGTCCGCAAACTGATGTATAAATACCACCGTCTCGGGCTGGACACCATGTTCAGGAATGCCGATGGCGGACGCAAGGCCGTTACCGAGAGCATCGCCCTCTTGAAGAAGGCATACGAGGATCGCCCGATGGCCTATTTTACAAAACTGTTCACCGAGTACAAGGTTGATGAGATTGTGAATATCTACTCAAAGTGTACTCCCGATGAGAAGAAGATGGTTGTAGAGACTCTCTCGAGCATCAACCCGTCATTGTCATCGGAGTGGGACAAGATAACAAGGAGCAATAATTGATAGCATAATGCTAAAACATATATCAATACGAAATTTTGCACTGATAGAGCATGTGGAGGTCGATTTCTCTGCAGGCTTTTCTGTAATTACGGGTGAGACCGGTCATGGCAAGTCGGTCTTTCTTGGTGCGATTTCCATGCTGTTGGGACAGCGTTCCGATGCAAAGGCTATACGCGATGGTGCTGACCGTTGCGTGATAGAGGGCTGTTTCGACATTTCGGACTTCGCTATGCAAGGCTGGTTCGAGGAGAATGACCTTGACTATGACAGCGAGTGCATTGTGCGCCGTGAGGTGGCTGTCTCGGGCCGTAGCAGGGCGTTTGTCAATGACACTCCGGTGTCGGTGGCACAGCTTAAGGAGCTTGGAGCGCGTCTTGTGGATATACACTCGCAGCACCAGAACCTGTTGCTTGGCGACAGGAATTATCAGATGCGTGTGCTCGACATCCTCTCGGGTAACAGCGCACAGCTCGATAATTACAAGAAACAGTACGATGTATATCTGTCGCTCAATAGTGAACTGAAGAAACTTAGGGAGGTGCTTGAGAACAGCCGCCGCGATGAGGACTGGCTGCGCTTCCAATTGGAGGAACTGGAGTCGGCTGCAATAACAGACGGCGAGCTTGAGTCGCTTGAAGAGGAGGTACAGGAACTGTCACATGCCGAGGAGATACAGGCGGCCTTGTATGGAGCCTGTGCCGGGATTGACGGCGACGAGAATAACTTGCTGCAGGCATTGCGCGAGTCTGCAACCGCACTTTCGCGCATATCGGCGCATTATGGTGCAGCCGGTGAACTCTCCGACCGTCTCGAGAACTGCTACATTGAACTCAAGGATTGCTGCAGCGAGATTGCCCAGCGTGCCGAGCGTGTGCAGTATTCGCCAGAACGTCTTGAATTTGTAGAGCGTCGTCTGGCGCTGATATATGGCCTGTTGAAGAAGCACCGTGTTGAGAATGTCGGTGAGTTGCAGGCTCTGACTGCCGATTTTGCATCGCGCCTTGACAAGATAGTGTGCGGTGATGACGATATACTTGACCTTGAACGTCGCATTGGAGTGATTGGCAAGGAACTTAGCGCTCTTGCAGGTGAAATTACTGATACACGTAAGGCGAGTGCCGTGCAGTTGCAACAGCAGATTGTTGGCCTTTTGGTAAATCTGGGTATGCCTATGATTCGTTTCGAGGTCGATTTTGCCGCAACAGACAGCTTTACTCCGCTAGGATGCGATGTAATAACATTTCTCTTCTCGGCAAACAGTAGCAGTGCGCCACAACCGTTGTGCGATGTCGCATCGGGTGGTGAGATGGCACGTGTGATGCTTGCACTCAAGTCACTTGTCGCATCTGGTTGTAGCCAACCTACGCTCATTTTCGACGAGGTAGATACAGGAGTGTCGGGCGTGCTTGCCGAGCGCATGGGCCGCATGATGCAGCAGATGGGCTGCGCCAACCGTCAGGTGCTCAGTATTACACACTTGCCGCAGGTGGCAGCCCTGGGCTCTCGCCATTACAAGGTGCACAAGGAGGAGACTGTAAATGGAACAGTAACAGATATAGTAGAACTTGAACAGCAGGAGAGAGTGCGAGAGATTGCGCAGATGATGAGCGGTGAGGTGCTCACCGATGCAGCCATAAGCGCAGCGAACCTTCTGTTGTCACAATCATAATTAAAGATTATCATGGTAAATACAAATGAAATGATATTCGGCGTACGCGCCGTTTTGGAGGCTATTGAGGCCGGTAAGGAGGTTGATAAGATTCTTGTAAAGCGCGACTTGCAGAGCGAGTTGTCGCGTGAACTGTTTGCTGCCCTTAAGGGACGTACTATACCTGTTGTGCGTGTGCCGGTAGAGAAACTTAACCGCATTACACGCAAGAACCACCAGGGCGTGATTGCTTACATATCTGCAGTGGAGTATGCAAGTGTGGATACACTTGTCCCCACTCTCTACGAGGAGGGAAAGGTGCCATTCCTTGTGCTGCTCGACGGTATAACCGATGTTCGTAATTTCGGTTCCATTGCCCGTACATGCGACTGTGCCGGAGTGGATGCCATCATAATCCCTTCTCATAACAGTGTTACCGTGAATGCCGATGCGGTAAAGACATCGGCCGGAGCATTGCATGTGTTGCCGGTGTGCCGTGAGAAGAACATCACCGAGACACTTAAGTATCTCAAGGCATCGGGCATACGCATTGTATGTGCTACAGAAAAGGGTAAGATCAGCTATACACAGGCCGATTTCAACGAGCCGGTCTGCGTGGTGATGGGTGCCGAGGATAAGGGTATTCCACAGGAACATCTCGCGTTGTGCGATGACTGGGTTGCAATTCCGCAGTATGGTAACATTGAATCACTCAATGTGTCGGTTGCAACGGGTGTTATCCTTTACGAGGCTGTCCGTCAGCGTCATTTGAACGATTGATTGTCATGAGAAGAAAGGGATTTTTGTTCCTTGTAATGTGCATGTCGGCAATATATGCTTTTGCCGATAAATTGCCCAAGGCTGTAGAGAAGGCGCGTGCTTCTGTTGTAAGCGTCATAACCTACAATCAGGGTGTTATGTTGCATAACGGAGTGGCGGTGTTTGCAGGTGAGAATGGTGATCTTCTCTCATCGCACTCGCTTTTCGTCGGTGCCGACAGCGCTGTTGTCATTGACAGCAAGGGTGTGGTACGTCCGGTGAAATATATTGTTGGTGTAAATGAAGTATTCGACTGTATAAGAATCAGGGTGAATGCCGACAAGAAGATAAAACCGCTTGTTGCTTCATCGCTTCCTGTGGCCGATGGCGAGACACTGTTTATGCTTGGCTATGGCGTAGGTAAGAGTGGTTTTGTGGAGCAGACTGCTGCAGAAAGAGTCGACTCTGTATACTCCTGTGTCTACTACACCTTGAAGAAACCAATGGAATCCCGTTTCCTTTCTTTGCCGGTCGTAAATGCAAAGGGAGAACTGGTTGCGTTGATGCAGGAGGCCGCTTCAGGTGACACAATAAACAGTTATGCTGTTGGAGCCTCGGTCTCGGCCATGCTTGAAGCGTCTACGGCAACCTTTGGCAAGGGATATTATTCCTCAATGGGAATTCGAACTGCATTGCCCAATGACAAGGAAAAAGCATTGTCTTGCCTGTATATGCTGGCACTTGTGGGCGACAGTGCATCATACAGGAACGTAATTGATGATTTTATCACAGCCTATCCCGACAGCTACGAGGGCTATGTCTCGCGTGCCGAATACGAGGCTGTGGTACTCCGTGACTTGAACGCCGCAGAACTGTCTTGGGAAAAAGCTCTTAAACTTAGCAAAGATGCCGCCGATGTACATTTCGGTAAGGCGAAGAACATGAATACAATTCTTTTGGCGGGCGATTCAGTCTCTCATCCTATGCTTTCGTTTGCCAATGTTATGGCAGAGTTTGACAAGGCAATAGCAATTGATAATCAGCTGCTGTATCTCAATGGCAAGGCTGATGCGCTTTATGCTCACGGCTGCTTTGACGAAGCTGCAGAATGTTACGAGGCACTTGCAACAACAGATATGCATAATCCCGAGATCTTTGCTAATGCATCAATGTGCTACAAGCAAGTTGGTAACTATGAAAAGTCCGTGGCAATGCTTGATAGTGCAGTGAACTGTTTTGATGCAGCCGCAGCAAAGTCTGCAGCGCCATATATTCTAACCCGTGCACTTGTTTATGTTGCTGCAGAGAAGTTCCGTAATGCTGTATTTGATTACAACAAGTATGAGGAATTGATGGCTGGAACTCTCGGTGCAGAATTCTATTATATGCGCGAACAGGCAGAATTAAGTGCAAAAATGTACCAGCAAGCTTTAAATGACATAGATATTGCAATAGATCTTGCTCCTACGAACATAGCATATTATGTTGAAAAAGGTCTGTTGTGCTATCGGGTAAAATTGTCCGATGAAGGCATAAGGGTTTTGGATGAAGCCAAAGCGCTTGCTCCTGATATACCCGATATACATTATTTGCTTGGTCGCCTGTATATGCAGAAAGGTGAGGACTCTTTGGCTCGTCCTTGTCTTGAGAAGGCTTTGCAGCTTGGGCACTCTAGTGCCGGGGCAGTGTTGGAGCAACTTGGTAATTGAAAAATAGCTGAAGGATATGAATAGATTCTGTACTCGGATTTTGCTTTTGGTCACATGGTTTGTGCTGTTTGCAGCAAGCCATGCTTTGGCATTGCATTCTAATGATAGTGCTACTTTGCAGCAGCTTAAGGATACACTGCGCAGTGAGAACTATCTGAAAGGCCTTGATGCTTATAAAGCCGGTAATTATAATGTGGCATTTAAGTTTTGGAAGTCTGCGTCGAATGACGGTGAAGCCATGGCACAATGCAATTTGGGTGCATGTTACTATTCAGGCAAAGGCGTGAAACAGGATTATAAGAAGGCGTTGAAGTGGTTCCGTAGGGCGGCAGCGCAGGAACATGATGTTGCGCAGTGCAATATCGGTAATTGTTATTATAATGGGTATGGTGTACGGCAGGATGTTGACGAAGCTGTAAGGTGGTATATGCTTGCTGCGGAGCAGGGAAATGTCATGGCGCTTACCAATCTGGGACTTTTCTACAAAATCGGCGAGGGTGTTGAGGTTGATAGTACGAAGGCTTTCGAATGTCTTTATCGTGCTGCCGAAAAGGGTTATTCCATTGCCTGGAATGAGTTAGGAGATTGTTTCTATTTTGGTATAGGTGTTCCCGAGTGTTGCGACGAGGCTGTTTATTGGTATGCAAAGGCTGCCGAGCGAGGATTGAAGGAGGCTCAGTATAACCTTGCAATGTGCTATGCCCATGGAGAGGGTGTGACTCTTGATGAGAGTAAGGCTGCTGAATGGTTGCTGAAGGCTGCCAATCAGGGTCATGTGAACGCACAATACAGTCTTGCCGAGAATTATGGCAATGGAACCGGTGTCGCCAAGGATTCTGTTCAGGCTGCAAAGTGGTACAAGACGGCGGCACTCCTGGGACATGTAGATGCCCAGTATATGATTGCATGCTGTTATTATACGGGTAATGGCGTGAAAGAGGATCACTATGAGGCTGCTAAATGGTATGCGAAGGCTGCTCGAAAAGGTGATGCCGATGCAACATGCCAGCTTGCTGGTTGCTACTATTGGGCTGATGGTGCTGCCTATGACTATAAGAAGGCCATGAGACTGTATGAAAAAGCTGCAGAGCTTGGAAGTGCCGAGGCTATGTACTGTCTTGCCGAATACTCGGTCTATGATGATGAAGACCTAAGCATTGTGACGAATTTCTCTTGGTATTGTCAGGCTGCGGAACTAGGCTATGTGCCGGCATATAACAAGGTCGGAAATTACTATTATACAGGACTTCTAGGCGATGTGAACTATGAGGAGGCCTTTCAATGGTACAAAATGGGTGCTGATGCCGGTGATGCTGACGCTTCGTATAATGTTGCCCAATGTTACTATCTTGGACATGGCGTAGAGCAGGATTACCTTGCTGCAGCCCGCTGGTATATAAAAGCCGCGGAGCATGAAAATGCAGATGCAGAATATCTACTTGGAACTTTGTTCTACAAGGGAATGGGGGTAATGCAGAGCTATGAGGAGGCTGTCATGTGGTATAACAAGGCTGTGAAGCAGGGACACCCTGCAGCACAATACGATCTTGGTATCTGTTATTACTATGGCCAAGGAGTTGCCAAGGACCGGGAAAAAGCTATAGAACTATGGAAATTGTCGGCAGAACAGGATTTTGAGGATGCTGTTGCTACATTGAAGGATTTAAAGAATTAATCCATTTTCTCCCATTCGAGCCGAATGATATTCTTCGTCTTTTCGCTGATGCAGCACAGTGCAGCAGGGCGTTCGTTTACTAGCCATACGATATTTCCTCGTGCATCTGTAACTACCAACTGAGCCTGTTTTTCAACAATGCTCTTCTTGCGGTCGGTAAGGTAATCACTTATGAGTTTTGTTCCACGCATTCCGAATGGGGCGAAGCGCTCACCGTTACGTGTGTTTCTCAATATGAGCGGCAACAGTATCTTGTCGGCATCGAGACATGCGACATTGCGCTCTTTGGGGATTTCTCCGTTGAATGTGGTATGTGTGATTGTCAAATTGCCTTGTGTGGTCATAATTGTGCCCTCGTGGGGTAACAGTCTCTCCTCCTGCTTAAGGTTTCTCTTGGGGAGAATCAATAGTTCGGCGCGGTTCTTGATGACGCTCCACTCTGTAGAGTGGAACTGTCTTGAACCATCACAGCTCATGCTCGCCGCAATATCTTCTATTTGTGCACTGTTGAATCCCATTGGTGAAAGAATCTCATGCAATACAGTTGCCGGTGCAATCTCTTGTTCAAGTCTTTCAATGCTTATGACATCTCCATGCTTGACACGCTCCACAGTCTCCTTGATAGCGTGGCTATATATCTTTTCGGCATCACTGATGCGTTGTGCCGTAGCTGCAAGAGTGGCGAGTATAGACGGGTTTATTTCGGCAAGTTTGGGGATAATCTCAAGCCTTATCTTGTTGCGTGTGTAGTCGCTTGTGAGGTTGGTGCTGTCGGTGACATACTTCTCACCTCTCCACTCAAGGTATTCTGTAATCTCATCGCGCCCTACGCACAGCAGTGGGCGGATAATGCATCCGTTTCTTGGCTGGATTCCGCGCAGCCCCTTTATTCCCGTGCCACGGGTGAGGTTCAGGAGAATTGTCTCGGCCGAATCGTCACGATGGTGCGCAACAGCAATGACCTTTGCGCCTATTGTGCCCCTGTGCTCCTCGAAAGCGGCATAGCGCTGTTCTCGTGCCGCCATCTCTATTGATATACCTTTTTCCTGTGCATATGCTTTAGTGTCAAAGTGCACGGTGTGGAGCATAATGCCAAGGCGTTCGCACAAATCCTTGGTGAACTGTTCGTCGCAGTTGCTTTCCTCGCCACGGAGATGAAAGTTGCAATGAATGGCATTGCAATTATATCCAAGCCCATGTAGCACAATAAGAAGTGCGACGGAGTCGGCTCCACCGCTGATTGCAACAAGCACTTTATCGCCTTGCTCCAGCAGTCTGTGCTCGTTTATGAATCGTTCAACCTTGTATCTCATTATGCTATTTTGTCGCGAAGATAGGATATAAAAGTTTATAATTAGGTTAATTAAGTGAAATAATTGTCTAAAAATGGTGTTTTGTCATAAAAAATGGGTTCCTTTGTTTGTTCTTCACAAAAAATGTCTTACCTTTGTCATCGCTAAACGCGGTCAGTCGCATAAGGCATCCGGTACCTTGGATGAGTGGCTTAGTCAGTGGTCTGCAAAACCATGTACGGCGGTTCGAATCCGCCAGGTACCTCAAAGAGTTCTTGTAAAGAACTCTTTTTTTTATTCTTATAACTTCTGATTATGGCCGACAACTATTTGGAAAAGCGAATGGAGCAGTATCGTTCCCATTCGACAACTTCGTCAACTGTAAAAAAGGATTGGTTTTCATCACTTCTTGTAAAGAACCGTAGTACAAGAGGGTATGATGCTTTGTACATTGTACGTGCTGACCAGCTGCGCCGCATTGTGAGTGTGAACTGCAAGTTGGCTTCTGCGCGTAATCGTCAGGTGCTGCGTTTCAGACCGGTAACGTCCGATGAGGCTCACAAGGTGTTGCCGTTCATTAGAATGGGTGCGGGGCTGAGGGAAATGAAACTCCCTCTTGAAGGAACAGAACCCAATGCCTTCATTGTAGTATGCTCAACAATGGAACCACGCAACAGCACTTATATTGATTTGGGTATCTCGGCTCAGAGTATGTTGTTGCAGGCTGTTGAAATGGGCTTGAATGGCTTGTGCATTATGGATTTTGATGCAGACAAACTTGTTGAATCATTGCAATTGCCATATAAGCCTGTGCTTGTGATTGCTATTGGAAAGAGTGCAGAGGATATTAAACTCGTGGATATAAAGGAGGGTGATGACCATTCTTATTACCGCAAGGATGGAGTGCATTATGTCCCGAAGGTGGTTGTTGAGGATTTGATAATAAGGTAAATGTTGAAGTATATGTATAAAAAAACTATCGAACTCAAGTTCGATAGTTTTTTGTTTTATGCATCGATGTTTGCGTATGTTGCATTGTTCTCGATGAACTCTCGGCGTGGGCCTACATCGTCACCCATGAGCATTGAGAAGATGTAGTCGGCCTCCTGTGCGTCGCGGATTGTGACCTGCTTCAGAGTGCGTGTCTCTGGGTTCATTGTAGTGTCCCAAAGCTGTTCCGGGTTCATCTCACCAAGACCCTTATAGCGCTGGATGTTGATGTCCTTTTCGTTGCCGCCTGCATACTCTTGGATGAATGCCTCTTTCTCCCTGTCATCGTAGCAATACTTCTTTACCTTACCCTTTGAGCAGAGGTAGAGTGGTGGCATTGCCTTGTAGAGGTAGCCTGCTTCAATGAGCTCGGGCATATAACGATAGAAGAGTGTCATGATAAGTGTTCCGATGTGTGCACCATCAACATCGGCATCGGCCATCATGATGATTTTGTGGTAGCGCAGTTTCTCGATGTTTGCTTTCTTGCTGTCCTCGGGATCAAGGCCGAAGCGAACTCCGATGGCTTGGATTATATTGTTGACCTCGTCGCTCTCGAATGCCTTATGCCACATAACTTTCTCCACATTCAGAATTTTACCACGCAATGGAAGAATAGCCTGGAATTTGTTCTTGCGGCCCTGCTTTGCTGAACCGCCCGCGGAGTCACCCTCGACGAGGAACAATTCGCAATTCTCCGGGTTCTTGTCCGAACAGTCTGCAAGTTTACCTGGCAGGCCGCAACCGCCCATTGGACTCTTGCGCTGTACGCTCTCGCGTGCCTTGCGTGCTGCAATACGCGCTGTAGCTGCAAGAATCACCTTGTCAACGACCATCTTAGCCTCTTTTGGATGCTCCTCGAGATAGTATGCAAGAGCTTCGCCTACAGCCTGGTCTACAGCACCTGTTACCTCGCTGTTGCCGAGCTTGGTCTTTGTCTGTCCCTCGAACTGTGGCTCTGCGACCTTAACCGATACGATGGCTGTCAATCCCTCGCGGAAGTCCTCGCCCGAAATCTCGACCTTTGCCTTCTCAAGCGCCTTGGTATCGTCGGCATATTTCTTGAGTGTGCGTGTGAGTGCGCGACGGAAACCGGCAAGGTGTGTTCCACCTTCGTATGTGTTGATGTTGTTTACATATGTGTGTACATTCTCGCTATAACCGGTATTGTAAAGGATGGCTACTTCAATGGGGATGTTGTTCTTTTCTGTGTTCAGGTAGATTACATCTCCAATTAGCGGAACGCGTGATGCATCTATGTGGCGTACGAACTCTCTCAAACCCTCGGTAGAGTGGAATGTCTCGCTCTTGTAGTTGCCGTTCTCATCGGCCTCGCGTGCGTCGGTCAATGTGATTGTGATGCCTGCGTTAAGGTAAGCAAGTTCGCGAAGGCGTGTCGCCAATATCTGATACTGGTATTCTGTTACAGTGAATATTGAACCATCGGGCTGGAATGTCTGCTTTGTACCTCTGATGTCGGTGTCGCCAATGCAGTGAACTGCATCGAGTGGCTTGCCGCATGAGTAGTTCTGCTCATAGTGCTTGCCATCGCGGAAAACCTCGGTCTTCATGTGTGTTGACAAGGCGTTCACGCACGATACACCTACACCGTGCAGACCACCTGAAACCTTGTATGAGTCCTTATTGAACTTACCGCCGGCGTGCAGTACTGTCATTACCACCTCAAGAGCTGAACGGCCCTCTTTTTCGTGCCAGTCAACAGGGATACCACGTCCGTTGTCCTGAACAGTGATTGAGTTGCCTGGATTGATGGTTACGTTTATGTGAGTACAGAAGCCTGCCATAGCCTCGTCGATAGAGTTATCGACCACCTCGTATACCAAGTGGTGGAGACCCTTTTCGCTGATGTCGCCAATGTACATGGCGGGGCGTTTACGAACTGCCTCAAGACCTTCGAGTACCTGAATACTGTCGGCCGAATAGCTGGCTGCTGCGTTTTTGTTGATTTCTTCGCTCATAATATTTATTACCAATATAACTGAACAAAGTTACTAAAAAAAGCGCTATTTGGCAAGCGCTTTTTGCTAAATATTTACCCCTTTTTGTGCTCTTTTTTAACCTTTTGGGATTGGCTTTTGTTGTGTTTCTGTCTACGGACCCTTGCGTGGTTAGAGTAGGGGTAAAGACAAAGAGGCCGGAATAAATCCGGCCTTCTTAAAGGTAAATATATTTGTTAAAATATTAGGCTAATTTTGCGATTTTAGCGCAAAGACCTGACTTGAGGTTAGCTGCCTTGTTCTTGTGAATAAGACCACGCTTAGCCATTCTGTCAAGCATCTTCTGTACCTCTGGGAACTTGGCCAAAGCCTCGTTCTTGTCAGTGATAGCGCGCAAGCCGCGAACAGCTGAACGCATGTTTTTGCCCAAATAACGGTTCTGAAGATTTCTCTTCTCAGTCTGTCTGATTCTCTTAAGTGATGATTTGTGATTTGCCATCTCTTTAATAATGTTTTTAGTTTTAATTGTAGCCCATAGGGGAATCGAACCCCTCTTTCAAGAATGAAAATCTTGCGTCCTAGCCGATAGACGAATGGGCCATCCTTTGATGAAATCCCTTTTGAGGATG
>JAFOCD010000101.1 GCA_017381475.1 Bacteroidaceae bacterium | reverse complement strand
ATGATATGGAACGCTCCAGTTATATATGGGTGTGCGCGCACGAATTCGGACACTCTAACCAGAATGCCATAAACATGGTTGGTACTACCGAGGTCAGCAACAACCTCTTTTCCAATGTCGCAATTTTCTATCAGGATTACTTCCACACCCGCGGCGGTACCATTGCCGACAACAATGCAGCTCATCGCAAAGGTACAGCATGGCACTTCCGCAGTTCCGATTCAAGAATGAGAATGTTCTACCAGTTGTGGCTCTACTACCATGCCGCCGGCAGGAACAGGAACTTCTATCCCAAACTTTTCGAGTATCTGCGCAATGACCCAATGGCTATTCGTGAGGCTACATCGGGCGATGTATATACATCGGGCGAGTCGCTCAAGTTCTACAAATATGCCTGCCGTGCCGCCGGGGAGGATTTGACACCGTTCTTTGAGGCATGGGGCTTCTTCGTTCCTTTTTCAAAGACCGCAATAACCGATTATTATGACTATAATGTGGTGAGCCAACAGAGCGACATCAACGCTGCCAAGAACGAGGTTGCCGGTTATGGCTACAGGAAGAACTATTCCATCCTTTTCATTGAGGACCGCATTGGCGATGTCAAGAGTAAAAAATATCCCTCGCACAGCAAGACATGGATAAGTACGGCACTGAACACCGGCAGCATGGGACAATATACCGATTACCTCAATCCGCAGCCTGCAAGCGGTGAGTTCGTGTGGGTGCAGGAGTCGGACAATGTTATTAAAGTGGCCGGTGGCAATGGTGCAGTGGGTGTGATTCTTGAGTGGTCGGGTGGATTGCATGCTTTCTATAACGATGCACAGTTGCATGTAGATGCAGCTACAATGGATGCCATAAAGAGTGGTGCATGCAAGATAAAGGTCATTGGTGCCGACCAGTCGGTTGTCATTGCAAAGAATGTGAGCGAAGCCACCGGCGACGAGGCCAAGAGGGTGATGCTCAAGTCTATGATTGACAAGGTGAACGAGATTAAGAAATATGTGGATACATCGTACAAGAGAGTGGGGTATTACAACCCGAAGTATACACAGGGACTTCAGTTGCTGTATGACAAGGCCGTCGCTGTCCATGACAAGAAAGTCGCGTCGGAGTACATGGAATACATCGACAAGCTGACTGCCGAAATTGCCGCACTTGAGCAGCTGGGTGACCAGGCTCTCATTGGCATTGACAATGGGGCAGTGTATATGCTCGACAATATCATGTATCAGGGGTATTATATGTATCTTGGCAGTAACAACGAGGTTGACGCAAAGACCGTGCCTTATGGCGACGTGGCGTGCTGGGTGTTTGAGAAGGCTGCCAATGACGGTTCATATTATATAAAGAACCGCAGCAACAACTGTTACATCGGGGTGCTCAATGCTGCAAGCCGTCAGGTATATGCAAGTGAGGCTTCGACATCATCGGCCGGTATGTTCCGTGTTGAGATGTGTGACGACAGGAGTGTCGCGCTTGGCGGTGCGTCGCATTATCTGCATCTTGATGCCTCAAAGAATGTCGTTGGTTGGGACAAGGATGCCGAGGCCTCGCATTGGAATGTAAGGCTTGCGGTGCTCAGCGATGCCGATGATGCCCGGTTGGATATGGAGGTGATGATGCAGGGAGTGAAGTGGCTTGTTGAGGAGATTTCGACAGGTGCGTCATTTGGCAGCAATGCGTCGGTCAGTGGAATAGCCGGGAAATATGCAGGTCTTATAGAGTTGCAGGATCTTGTTGCCGCATGCCGTTCTGTGAGCAATGCGCAAGCTTTGGGCACTTCATCATATAATGTCTATGTCAATATGTACGCAGAGTTGTACACGCACTATCTTGCATTGAAAAAGGTATATGATACGGGTAACGATTCAGAACTGAAGAGTGCACGCCTGGCATTGATCGCCGTGATGGATGAGGTGAGTGCTGCTCTCATGGGTAATACTGCTGCCGGGAAGGTGCAGATGCAATGTACCGACAGGACTGCACCATATTATATATCATCGAATGCCGAGCATAATGCCGGTGGCGCAGCCAAGGATGGCGGTGGATTGCCGGCGTTGATTGATGGTTCTGCTGATACATATTTCCATAGCCGTTGGGCCGGTACTGTGGTTGGTGAGCCGCATTTCCTGCAGGTAGATATGGGCAGTGGCAATTCAATGTCTGATTTCTGTTTTAACTACTCGCTCCGCGCGGGCTCGCCTCATGCAATACCTGCCGGCATGGTGGTTTCGGGCAGCAACGACGGTGTAGGGTTTGAGACAATAGTTGCGCTCGGCAGGCAGGAGTTGACAGGCGACGGTGAGGGCGCAGGTGCTGGACACGATGCCGATTACTCGTTGAACTCTAATTTTGCCACTGTCATTAAACAAGGACGCAAGATTACATCTGTAAAACTCAACAGCCCCGGATAT
>JAFOCD010000100.1 GCA_017381475.1 Bacteroidaceae bacterium | reverse complement strand
GTTCAATGTGGGGATGAACAGCTTGCCCCACCAGTAGAGAAACTTTGGACTCAGGTATATGCGTGAGCGGCGGCTGTCGCAGATGATATCGGTGTAATAACGGTCGAACACAACCACTCGGGTGATACGTGTGACCGATTTAACTTTTGTAAAGTAGCCAATAACATAATCCATTGAGTAGTAGCATAGGCGCAGGAATGAACTCACCTTGCCTGTCTTGCCACCACGGTGAGGGTCGCTGTAGTTGCGGTCAACCTCCTTCTTTATACCGGCAGAGTGCGCAACCTCACCCAAATTACCAAAGAGGGCAGGGCGGAAGTGGTAATACTTGTGTGCTGTTTTGAACACCGGTGCAATGCGCTCGAGTATAGTGTCTATCACTGTCGTCTTGCCGCTGCCGTCTGGGCCTGTGAAACCGATGCTGAATCCGGTGTTAGAGCGCAGATAGTTCTTGATGCGGTGATATTCGAACTTGAAGAATCTTCCTATTGTAGCAAAAGGATTCTTCATCGCTGCACGTAGCAACATCTTCTTGCCAGGTCGTTTGTCGCATTCGTCAATACCACTTACACCGAATATCTCCTTCAGTTTTCCAGCCACAACCTTGCTGTCACGGACAGCGTCTTTGACATGGCTATATTTCTGTGGGTATTGTACACCCACAGCCCTGTCATACATGTATTTGTCAAGAAACTCAAAATCCTTGTTCACATGATATATCTTGCCGTTGAATTCGCGGCCAGCAAGGAATTCCTTGGCATTGATAAGCCTTACTCCAAAGAGTGAAGTGTTGAAAAAGAAATCGAGTTGTATGATCTCTACATTGCTGTCACTGTCAACACAACCGCACACCCAGGTGACAACCCTGTCGCTATTGAGGTATGTGATGATTTTCCAACCTTCTTTCTCCAGTAAGGCGATAAGGTTCTTTCTCTCCTTCTTATAACTCTTCCGTTCAATTATAATGTCAATATCCCTGCTGTCATTTCTCTCTGGCAATCCCTCGAAATTACGCAAAACTGCATATTCGCAGTTCTCGTTGAGGTGATCAAAAAGCGCAGCAAGCAGTTGTGGTGCAGTAGTCATTTCTTCTTGAATATATTGTGTCTTATCTTGTCAACAAAGTAAGACGGATTGTTGTATATTGAACTTGTCAGTTTGCCAATAAAGGTAAACACTCGTCCTTTCTTTAGGGCATAATAGCTCTGACGCAGTGTGTTGGCAGCCTTTGCGTCCTTTTCTATTTTCTCAAGTTCTTGTTTGGATAGACTGTCACGGAATTCAATGAAAGTATGTTCTTTTTCTCCACGACGACGCAGTTTTAGGTTCTTTTTTATATGTCGCATGCGCAATATCATTCCGGTAGAATCGGATGACATAGCATTCTCGTGCTTGCGGTAACGGCATAGTACCTCAGGTACAACAATTATAGCCTTGCCTTCTTTGTACAAGTCACTCATTCGTGTCCACAAGTCTAGGTCTTCGCAGAGGTCCTGATAACGTGGCTTGCCGCATGGGAAGCCGGTGATATTGTGCCCTCCAACGCTCAACGCAACTTCACGGTCATATACTGCTGTTGGTTGCATAAAGATAAGTTTCTCTTTCGCGGCCTTTTCGTAGAATCCTTCTTTTGTGGTCTCACCAAGATAGATACCTCCTTTTATCTTGCCACCCTTGCTGTCCATATATTCAAGGTGGCAACCAACGGCCATCAAGTCATTGTCAGATGATATTTTATTGTACAGCTTTTCAACAAGTGTAGGGTAAGGGCAATCGTCGGCATCGACAAACATTATGTATTTTGTCTTTGCATGTTCTTCAACATATCGTCGCCCGGCACTCAATCCACCGTTTACCGGCAGATTGACTAACTCATATTGCCTTGGATTCTTATTAAAGAATTTTTCAATTACAGCAACACTGTCGTCGGTGCTGCAATCATTGACAATGAGCAGGTGAAAATCCTGCATAGTCTGTGCCATAACGCTCTCGAGCGTCTCCTTTATATATTTTTCGGCGTTATAGACGCAAATGGCAAGGGTGAGGTTGGGCATGGTTATCATTTTTAGGAGTGACAGAAATCTTATGCATTCTCTGTTGTCATTTCAGAGTTGTCTTCTTCCTCCTCTTCATCATCGTCATAAATTTCGGGATTGTACCTGTTCTCATGGAAATACTTCACACAGGTCATAATCATCATCAACGCCCATGCATACTGTATATTGCTTCCTGCTCCACCTGCAACTCCTGCAAACATAAATATGCATCCGAGTGACCAGAAATTATATGCACATGTGAAACTCAGAAACAGGGTTACAATATAGAAGATGAATCCGTAGTCGTGGAATAGGGTTCTATTGTATTTGTTTCCAATACCCGCATCAATACCATACCCCAACCAAGTTTCAATCTTTGTAAAATCAGCGGTAAATGAATTGAGTATTGGCGTAATGCGTGTCGCAGCCGAACCATCAGTTTCTTTTACTGTTTCCTTGTCAAGTGTTGCAGTGGCTTCAATGGCATTTGTAGTCCTGTCAAGGGCTTCAATACCAGAGTTCTGTACCAATATATAACAACCAATCAGTGCAGGAATAATGTAATACCAATTGTGATTGCGTACAAAATACAGTGCAAAAAGAATAATACATAAGTAAGCCGTTCCACTACCCATTGTAAGCATCATCCATAAAAAGCGGATTGTAATCCACTTATGTTCACCGCTGAATAGTTCGCTCAAAGTAAAAGGCCCTTCATCGCGTTTGTATTCCTGGCATTTTACATATGCGTAATAGAATACTAGCATAAAGCGTCCGAAGGTACTTGGTTCCATTGAAAGTGATTGGCATCCCAAGCCACGATCAAGGTTCTGCATCATGTTCAGTAGCGGAAAGTATCCAATACCAGCTAGTGTCAGTATCTGTTGTATTATACATACAATAAAGTATGCCATCATGAACCATTTGCAAATCTTTATGAAATGGTCTATGGTGAATACTTTTTCAATCCACACAAGATTATAGAAGCATATAAAAGTAAGGACTAGGAGGATTGAATAAATATATGTGCTCCAACGGAAACTCTCGGGATGGAAACTGGCAACGCTATATTGCAGTAGCAGATATATGACACCCCATACAAGTGCCTTTGAGCTCTTGAATGTATAAAACAGCAGTACAAAAATTGATGAGAACATCAGTGCCATTTTAATTGGTGCATTCATT
>JAFOCD010000099.1 GCA_017381475.1 Bacteroidaceae bacterium | reverse complement strand
TCTCCATTGAAGGTCCGTGGTGGAATATCATGTGTGCCTCGTATGTTGTTCTGCCACCTGTCTGCCACTCTTTTGCCGTTATGTGGCGTGTGGCAACCATTGTTGCCGTCGTCTTGATATTCTCGATTTCGGCAGGTGTGGAGCGTCCCGGTGTTGTGACATTGCAGCTACCGAAATGAATGCTCTTTGCACGGCCGTCACTGCCGGTTGTGAAACGCACCTTCATGTCGCATTTCTTTAATCCTGTTGCTTTCAGTGCCTCGCATACCGACGATGTTTCAAGGTCAATGTACTCGCAGAAACGCTCGTCCGGCAACACCGCCTCTTTAATCTCCGGAACCTCTATTGCTGCAATCTTTTTGGGCGCTTTGGGTTTCGCTAGCCTGCCATATGGTATTGTGACTATTTCGGCTACTGGCATTGTTCTGTTATCTATAATATCTTCTTCAATGATAATTCCTTCGCTGTTTTCAACGCAGATAATGGTTGAACTATTTATGCTTTCTGCCGGCAAAGACTTTCTGTTGTATATGTATCTGGGCTGTGCGAATGCGCCTATGTATAGTGCTGATACAGGTAGCAGGTAGAGCCATTTGCAACGCTTGCTGTTGTTACTCTCTTTGCGTGCCATCATCTTTATTCGTTTGCGCACGCTGCTCTGGCCGAAATTATTTGCCAGCGGAAATGCCTTCTCTCCGGCGGCTTTCTTCAGTATTAGCAGTTGATATGCTCTGGCATCCCCGTTCTTCTGCAATACATAGCGGTCGGCCTCAAATTCATGTATCTCCTTCATGTCATTTGCAAGCAGATAGATGAATGGGTTGAACCATTGAAAGGCTTTTATAATGCTGATGAACAGCATGTCGTACGAGTGTCCATGCCTTATGTGCCCCTCTTCGTGAAGCAGAATTTCTTTGCTACATTCATCATAGTCGCCCTGCGAGATTACCACCTTGCCAAAGAAACTGAACGGCGCAGTGCCATTGGCGTGGCAATGGATTGTCATGCCGTTCTGTCTGTCGATCCATATTGTTCCGCATCTGATACATCGCAGTGTCCGTGTTATGCTTGCCATCCATAGCAACAGTGCAATGGCAACGCCTGCAAGGTACAATGTCGCAACATTGCGTGCTGTGATCCACTCCTTGATGCCCTGGCTTTCCTGCACGCTCTCTCCTTGTGGTGCGTGCGTGAGCGTCTCTCCTGCCCCGGGTGTGTATGAATCAATACCGACAGTCTCGTCGGCCACAACCTCACTCTTCTCGCTTGGTAATTCAATATTGACAGGGTAGGTGACAATCACGCTTGGCAGTATTGCCGATAGCACAATTATGCATAGCAGCAGTCTGCGGTTGAGCGTGGCGAATGTCTCCTTGCGCAACAGCAAAGCAAACGGCAAGTAGAGCACAGCAAGACTCAATGCCCATTTCAGTATGTAGGTCAATAGCGTGGTCATGTATCTTTCAATTCAGTTCAATGCTTTTGCTACCCAAATCCTTGATGGTTCTCATTGCTGGTTCCCTTTTATTATCTCCATGATTTCCATAATCTCCTTCTCGCTCAGTTTCTCGTTTTGTGCAAAGAATTTCACCATAGATGAACCCGAACCGCCAAAGAATGAATCCTTGACATCCTTCATCACCTGGCCGGTGTAGGCCTCGCGGCTTATGAGAGGGTAGTAGGTGTGTGTCTTGCCGCTGAGCTTGCGGTAATCCACGAATCCTTTGTTAAGGAGGATTTTAAGGAATGTGGAAACGGTGGTGTAGGCTGGCTTGGGCTCGGGGTACTTTTCAATTATATCGTGTATGCAGCCACCATCGGGCATGTCCCACAGTGCGTTCATCACCTGCATCTCGGCTTTTGTAAGTGTGTCGAATTTTTTCATTCTGTTAATTTTTCTTCTTTGTTGCACAAATGTATAACGAATATTTTAGAAATCTAAAGTTTTAGAAATGTAAATTTGATTTGTGGGTTAAACTTTAACTTTTATTATTAGTAATTGTGTGTTGGAGTGGTGGTGCATTGGTGGTATTTGGTTGGAAAGACAAACGCCCCACCGCAGACCTGCGGTGGGGCGTGGTATTGCATGTAAACTATATTTACTTACCGTAGTTTGTAACCTTGAGGTTTGTTACATTGCTGTTGAAGTTGCCTGTCTTCTCGAGTGGGAACACGAGTGTACGTACGTAGTACATCTTGTCCTTGCCACCTTCGTTGTGGTAGATTGTCTGCTTGTCGAGTGTCTCAATGAGCTTGCCGTTTACATAGAGCTTTGTCTCTTTCTCGTTACCGCAGATTGTTACCTGTGCCTTCTCGCCGGGGTAGAAACGGAAGTTGAAGGTGTTGAGGTAACCGTCGCGTGAGAAACCGAGCTTGCCCTGTGCCGGGTCGGCAAGGTAGAATACTGCATCACGTGACTCAAAGAGTGCTGTGCCGTTCTGCTCGCAGTTGTACTCGATGTCAAATGAAACGCTGTAGTCGAAACCGATTTCCTTAACACCTGTCTTTGCTGCGAGGTTTGTGTTTGCTGCAACATTTGCAGCCTCCAGGATTGTGCGCTTCTCACCGCTGAAACGGCCTGCGATGTTCACACCGGGAGCATCACTGAGTGCAAGGCGTGCCTGGTTGAACTCTGCAAAAGGAACTGTAGGCTTTGCACCTGTCCACATCTTCACAGCCATTGTCTGCATAGCAGGATAAACACGGTAGTGGATGTCCTTGCAGCTGATACCGTTGCCGGCGTGGTCGTTCCACACTGCGAATGAACCACCCTTTATCTGTGGGTGCTTCTCCTCGAACTTCTGGTTGCCAATCTGTGCAGGTGTCCAGCTGTCATAGAGGAAATTGCAGTTGAGATAGTCATAGTAGTAACCGGCTGCAGGAACAATGTATGTGTAACCGTCGGGGATGCTGATGACATCGTAACCGAGCTTCATCATCTCTGTTGGGTCGGCATAGCCGTTGTACCACTCATACATCAATACGTTGTCAACCTTTACAGGAGTGTTGCCCTTTGCGTGTGTCAATGCGCCCCATACACAAGCCTGCTTGCCATACTTCTCGGCCTCGCGGATGCAGTGGTCGGTGAAGTAACGGAACTTCTCCACAACGGCTGTGTCGCGGTTTGAGTACTCGTCGGTACCAACATGGAAACGTGGGCCACGGAAAACGGGCTCCTCGCCGCCAAGGTACTCCATGAAGAGAGAGTCAACGAATGTATATGTTGCAGGGTTGAAGAGGTCGAGGTGGTCAAGACCATACTCCTTGCTGCCAAGCTCGGGACGGTAGTGTACGAATGCCAATGAGTGAGCTGGAACGTCAAACTCGGGGATAATCTCTACACCCACTTTCTCTGCGTGCTTCTGCAACTCAATGAACTCCTCCTTTGTGTAGTAGCCGTCGCGTGATGCAAGGCCAGGGAAGAAGTCGCTCTCAAGACGGAAACCCGATGGGGTCTTCGCCCAGTCGTGACCGAAGTACTGCTTGAAAGCGTTGTCATTGAGGTGAATGTGGAATGTGTTCATCTTGTAGTATGCCATGAAATCAACATACTCATGCAAGAAACTGATGGGGATGAACTTGCGGCCGCAGTCGAGCATGAAGCTACGCATCTCATAGTCGGGGTAGTCCACGATGTTACCCTTTGGCAATTTGCCTGCGTTCTGCTCGGCAATCTGCAACAGTGTACGTGTTGCCCAGAATGCGCCGCGTGCAGTTGTGGCCTCAATCTTCACATTGTTTGCAATGGTTACCTTGTAACCCTCATTGCCAAGCTTCTTGTTGTTCTTTATTGTAATCTGGATATCGCCCTTGCCAGCCTTGCCTGCAACAACCTGCAACTCGGTGCCGGTCATTTTCTTGTAGTCAAAGATGAACTGCTGGGCAACATTGGCTGCTTCGGGCTGTGACTTGCTGTACACGACCTTTGTTGCTTCGGTGATTGTGAACTCGCCTGTTGCGCCAACCCATTCACGCAGTTCGGGGATAACGAAAGGCTTTGCATTCTTGTTCTGCGCATTGAGCTGCAATGTAAAGCAGAGCAACAATGCTGTGAGCAGGAGTGAAAAACGATTTTTCATACTGATGTTGTTATAAATTAATAATGTTGTCTTGTCGCATATTAACCCAATTAAGGTATAATGATGCAAATATATGAAAAATATCCTTAATAAATGGGGGAAATGTGTATAAATCGCAATGAATGATGAATGGATGTGCCGACTTCCATTGTGTCATGTATGTTACGTGGGTTTGTGAATGCCATTCTATAGATTGTTTCCTGTATTTCATCTTGGTGCCATCTACAATGTCTGCAATTGGTATGGTATTGGACTGGGTGCCGATGTGTTCTACAACGATGCCATTGGCGCAGAGACTAACCGTGGCCTGTTCCGCACCGATGTCGAGTACAAGCAGTCGGACAAGATTCGTGCCGGCGTGAGCATCAACAACGAGTTACAGTTCGGCCGTGTGACTGCAATGGTAGACTGGGGTGTATATCTCTACAACCCTGCGCGTAACTTGTATAACGATACCGGCTCTCCTTACTACAAGGTTGGTGAGAAGCGTCCATTGTTCTACAAGATGCACCGAGCTGGTGCCGATGAGGCTTGGCACTATATCCGCTTTGGTGTGAAGTACCGCGTGTGGGACAATCTCTATGTTCAGGCACTGGCAAAAACTCATATGCACATTGCGGAGTTGATTGAGTTCGGTATCGGATACCAGATTCCTTTCGTCAGCAAGAGCAAACGCCGCGACAGCAAAGATGTGATTTTCCACTACGGTAAGAAGTGGTGGGAGAACTACTGATTTCCATCCTTGATGGTTTGGTAAAAAACAGAGGCTTTACGATCGTAAAACCTCTGTTTTTTGTTTTATGCGAAGTATTCAAGGTTGCTGAATGATGGTTTCAGCTTGCCGTCCTCTATGTTGTGGATTATTTCAACAACCTTGTCGTTCATTGGGGTGGGGACTCCCACTTTGCGGCCGAATGCGCTTACTACACCGTTTATTGCATCGACCTCGGTCTTTTTGTTCTTTTCAAGGTCCTGTAACATGCTTGCTTTGAGCTTGGCATGCTTGCGTATTGCAATGGGGATGATGAAGAATGAGAAGGCTTTCTTCAGGCGGCTCTTGTAGTCGAGCAACTTGACGATGTCCTTGCCCTGAACGGGTTCAATCTTTATTTTGCCTGCAGCACACACATCTATGCTCTCCTTAATGAGTGCCTGGACAATGCGGCGCGATGCCTTGTTCTTTGCAGCTTCGCCGAATGTGCTGCCGAGCACTGCACTCATTCCCGAGAATGCGGAGTTTATTAGCAGCTTGCTCCAACGTGAGCCAATGAAATTGCTGTCCACCTCTACGGTGCCCATCATCTCAAGCAACTGCTTTACATTCTGTAGGTGATGGCTGGTGTTTGCTGTGAGTGAACCGATGGAGAAGGAGAGTGAATCGGGCGCGCTGGTGAGTTCGCATACACCGGGTTCCTGCATTGTTGCTCCCCATGCTACGGTGCAGCCAAGCACGCGCTCCTCGCCCACAATCTCGCTTATTTCAAGTTCGGGTATGCCGTTCTGCAGGGTAACAATCACACCGTCACTGGCAAGAAACTCCTTGATGTAAGTGACAACTTCGGTGTTCTGTTGCTGTTTGGTCATGAGGAAGATGATGTCATACTTGCCACTCATCTCCTGCGGCGTGTATGCTGTTACTTTTTGGGTGAAATTCACGGTTCCGGTAACCTTGGCACCCTCTTTCTGCAATGCCTCAACATGTGCCTTGTTGCGGTTTATGAGCTCTATGCTGCCACCGTTCCTGGTTATGTAGGCGCCAAGGATTGTACCCAATGATCCTGCACCGTATATTGCTGCTCTCATTGTTATCTTCTCTTGTTTTTCTTTGGCCCGTATGAGTATTTGCCTCCACTGTTATAACCGTACTTGTAGCCATACTTGCCGGCCTTCATGTCAATGCCGTTCAGGATTACTGACATCTTCTTCAGTTTGTTCTCGGTGTAGAGGTTTTCTATCTCGGCAATCATTGAGCGCTGAAGTAAATCGCAACGGACAAGGAACAGGCTGTTTGTTGCATATTTTTCAATAATATGGGTGTCTGCAACAATGTCTACCGGTGGGCAGTCAATGAAGATGTATCTGTATTCTTTCTTGGCCTCGTTGAGCAATATTTCCAGACGCTCCGACTCGAGCAACTCGGTTGGGTTGGGAGGCACTGTTCCTGTAGGTATGATATGCAGGGCGGGGTGTGTCTCGTCGGTTGTTATAATCTCTCTTAAAGAGTGTACCTCTTTGGCAAGGTAGTTACTCAAGCCAATTTCGTTGGAACTTGCATGTTCTGACAATGACGCATGACGCATGTCGCCATCAATGAGCAGAACTTTTTCTCCCTTCAAGGCGAAACTTATTGCGGTGTTCAGGATACAGAAGGTTTTTCCGCTTCCAGGGTTGAATGATGTGAATATAATCACATTTTGCTCATTTTCGCGAGTTATGAACTCTATGTTGGTTCTTAATACGCGGAATGCTTCATTGATTGCGTTTCGAGAGCCTTCCTTGACAACGCGTGAAGATTTATGATCCTTCTTCTTGCCCAAGATGTTGAATTTGCTTAGTATTCTTCGCAACAGTCGGGCTCTTTTCCTGTCATTCTGTGGGACTTCTCCAATAATTGGCGCAGTGAGGCTGTCAAGGTCCTTGCGTCCTCTTATTCGGGTGTTTGATACCTCAATCAGACAGATGAGGATTGCCGGCAGAGCCAAACCTAAGATTGTATAGAATATAAGTGATCTGGTCTTTTGTGGCGCTGTGGGTTCGTAGCTGCCAGAAGGCGGTGCCAGAATGCGTATTCTATTTGGGGTGAACTCCTGTGAGAGCTGGTTCTCTTCTCTTTTTTGCAAAAGGAAGAGATATATGTTCTCCTTCACACTCTGTTCGCGCTCTGCGCTGGCCAGGAATGTGGTGTGTGTGGGGTTCTTGGCAATTTCGCTTTGCAGGTTTTTCCACTCCTTCTCAATAGACTGGGATTTTGTGGTGATGCTTTTGATATGTGTGTTGACCGATGATATTATTGCGCTGCGCATGGATGACAGTGTAAGGTCAATGTCCTTGACTGCAGGGTTATCCTCGCTACTTCTGCTGGCAAGGTTGTTGCGCTCAATCATCAATCTGTTGTACTCGCCTATTTGAGAGTTGATATTGGTGTTGTTGATACCCGAATTCAATGGCAACAGTGTGTGTGCATTGGATTTGTCCTTTACAACTTTGAGGAAGTATTCGCTTTTTTCAAGTTCTTTCTGTATGTTGTTGCGCTGCTTTTCGAGTTCTCTCTCTCTTGTCAACTGAATTTCGGACTGTGCCTCAATGTCGGGCAACAGGTTGTCGCTCTTGAAGGCCGAAATGTCGCTTTCGATTTTATCAAGTTCGCTGCTTACGTAACCCAGCCTTGTGTCAATGAAGTTTTTTGTTTCCTGTGCAGCCTTGTTCTTGTCTTTGATCCAGTTTTCATTGTATACATCAACAATCGTTCTCAGGATATCGTCTGCGCGCTCTATTGAGTTGTCGTTGATGGTTATTGTTATGAGGTTGTTGTCCTCTCCGTCCAAGTTGTATCCCAATTTGCCTATGTGCTTTGCTGCTGCATTATGTAAGCCAATGTGGCTTACATTGTAAGACTCTGATTTTCTAATAGTATAGGCAGGGTTACAACTAAGTACTACCGTGCCAACAGGAGTGGCTACGAATGTACTGTCGTTTGTTAATTTGCCTTTTATTGAGCGTTGCTCGGTAATGGTGTTGCCCTTGAAATTGGAAAGCGTAAAAGTGCTGTCGGGTTTTATTTCCAAGCAGAAACCAGCCTTGTCCTGTGTATTTATATCGCGGAATTCTACAAATACAGGGACTGTCCTGCCATATAATGTGATAGGGTAGTACTCGCCTTTCTTGCTGTATTCGACATTCAGATTCAGCCTGCGGGCAGTCTCTATTGTTGTTTCTGGTGCCTTGAAGATGTATATCTCATTGTAGGCATTGGTAGATGAGCGGAAACCCATGTTTGCAAATGTTTCCATCTGCTCGTCAATGCTGTTGCCTTTCTTTGACGATTTTATGAGTATTTGAGTGTTGCGTGTGTAAGTTGGTTCTATTCGTGATGTCACGTAGAGTGAATAGCCTACTGCACATGTGAGGGCTATGACGAACAGATACCATTTTGACAGCATGGCACGCATTAATTCGTTGATGCTGATGTTTCCAAATTGGTGTTTCTTCTTTGTTTTGCTTTTCTCAACTTTCATATCGTGTTGCCTCTGAATTCTTGTAATGCAGGTTCCTTTAAAACCATATTTTTGCAAAAATACATAATAAATTTATAATTTATTCTAATTTCTGCTGAAATAATTTATTGCAGGTTGTGTCGATGTGAGGTGCTGATTTGTTTTTTTAGCAGGGTGTGAACGATACTATGAATTGTCCGTGCTGTGGTTTGGGCGGGCTGTGTAAATAAAAATTATCATATTGTACTTTAGTGTGCTTCTTTACCTTTACTTTTCTTGCTTTGCTACTTTGGGTAGTCGCTTAATTTGTAGTTCAACTTTTGTGTTTGCGTTTGTCTTGTGCCTTCTGACACTATCTTATATAGGTTCGCTGCTCGTTTATATCTTTGTTTTATTGGTTGAAGTCGCGTTTTACCCTTGTCTGGAGAGGTTTTTGCTTGGAAAAACAACTTTTTTTAAGAAAATGGGCAAAAAAAAACAGATTTATGTCTTGTTATTGTGATTTTTGTTATCTTTGTGCATCGTTAACTTAAATAACAGAAAGTATTATGAAAGAACTTATCGCAAAGATTGAAGAGGTTTATGCTGCTTTTGCAGCTGATGCAACAGCTCAGGCTGAGAAGGGTAACAAGGCTGCCGGTACACGTGCACGTAAGGCTTCTTTGGAGCTTGAGAAGGCTATGAAGGCTTTCCGTAAGGCTTCTCTCGAGGCTGCTAAGTAATTCCTTCAGCATCGAAGATGAAAATGAGACCTGTTTCGGGTCTCATTTTTTTTGTGATTATGAGTGGGCTGGTGTGTCTGCCTTTTTTCTTGTCTTTTTCTTGTTGTGTAAATAAAAATTACCAAATAAGTAGCTGGCGTGGCGCAACTCTTTTGTTCTTTTGTTTTTGTGACGGAATTTGTGTGGGTGATTTCTTTTGTTTTTTGCAAAATTTGTCTTAACTTTACAAAAGTTTCTGCGCGTGTGCGCGATGTGTGCAAATTATCAATGTTAATTATAAATAACTATTTTATGAAAAAACAATTCGTTATGGCGTTGTTGGCGGCTTTTTCACTGTCAATGACAGCTACAGCACAGAACCTGAAGGGGTTTGCCTATGGTGACGTTGAGGCTCCCCGCGGTTATGGCTACGTTAAGGGACAGGCGGCTGGCCTTGTCGAGTGGGAATCGCCCGAGGAACTTGCTCTCAACAAGGAACAGCCAAAGGCTTGGTTCTTCACCTTTGACAACGAGGAGTCGGCGCGAAAGGTGTTGCCCGAGAACAGTGAGTATTACATGTCGCTCGATGGTACCTGGAGTTTCAACTGGGTTGCAAACCCATGGGAGCGTCCTGTGGATTTCTTTAAGACTGATTACGATGTGTCTGCATGGGATAAGGTCCAGGTTCCAATGAACTGGAACGTGTATGGCTTGCAGGCCGACGGTTCACAGAAGTATGGTACTCCTATTTATGTGAACCAGCCGGTGATTTTCAAACATCAGGTCGCAGTCGGTGACTGGAAGGGTGGTGTTATGCGTGAGCCGGCTCAGCACCATACAACCTATAAATTCCGTAACGAGGTGGGTTCTTACCGTCGTACATTCACTGTGCCCGATAACTGGGACGGCCGCGAGGTATATATCAACTTCGATGGTGTTGACTCATTTTTCTATCTTTGGATAAACGGCAAGTACGTTGGTTTCTCAAAGAACTCACGCAACCTTGCAGCTTTCAATATCACAGACTATCTTGTTGAGGGCGAGAATGTTGTTGCTGTTGAGGCTTACCGCAATAGCGACGCTTCTTTCCTTGAGGCACAGGATATGTTCCGTCTCCCCGGTATCTTCCGTACTGTATCGTTGACATCGACAAATCCTGTCGAGTTGCGCGATGTACGCGTACGCACCGACCTTGACGCCGAGTA
>JAFOCD010000098.1 GCA_017381475.1 Bacteroidaceae bacterium | reverse complement strand
GCCTCAAGAATAGTCTTGCCAGGGAGAATCTCTGATGCCATAGCTGCAGAGTGTGTCATACCTGAACAACCGATTGTCTCAACAAGAGCCTCCTGGATGATACCGTTCTTGATGTTCAATGAAAGCTTACAAGCACCCTGCTGTGGAGCGCACCAACCAATACCGTGTGTGAAACCAGAAATGTCGGCAACCTCTTTAGCCTTGATCCACTTGCCCTCTTCAGGGATTGGAGCTGGACCGTGGTTAGGACCTTTCTTCACAACACACATGTTTTCTACTTCGTGTGAATAAACCATAATTTTTATATGTTTAAAATGTGAAACATAGTCTCTTTCAGTCTGCGAAGATAACTAAAATTATATCTTTAACAAAGGTTGCGGCGTTTTTTTTATGTGTGTCGTGTGCATATCCCCGAAATATATAGTATATAAATATTTATTAACATAAATAGGGTCGCCGTTTGCTGTTTTGTTTGTATCTTCGCGGTTGAATTTGTTTAAAAATACGAAATAGATGAAAAAACTTTATAGTATGATTGTTGCCTTGATGGCAACAGTTCTTGTGTGGTCGTGTGGCCCTGCTGAATATGAGAATAGTGTTACATATGAACTTGAGGCATTGTGTACGGTGAACAAGTCGCGAATTGAACCCGAGTTCAGTGATTCGACATATCTGTTCGCAAGGAATGTCGACGAGTTTGGGCTCAAGACCGGTGACCGTGCGTTCATGAGTTTGACCTGTACCTATAATCTCTACAGCACGGAGACACCGCTGTGGACTATCGTTGATGTAAAGAAGAGAATTCCGGTATATCCTTTGTCGGCAGATATTGATACTGCAGCATATACAACTCCTGTCATAGCTTTGGATCCGGTTGACTTTTTCAATAATTTTACAGCTTTGACATGGGTGTGGAACAAGAAACAGAATATCAGCATCGTATACAAAGGCGTAGAGGATGGTGCCTCATATGCAATGACTGTGCGTGGAGTCAATGATGGTTATGTAGAACTTGATCTTTTTGTGAATGCAAAGGAAAGTGCTGCCGATGTCAAGACATTGCTTACATTCGATATCAGCAACATTGCAGATTTCCTCAGTGACGAGGAGAAGGCACAGCTTCCAACGGATCTTGACGAAATCAAGACCATAATCTACATGAAGCGAATGAATAACGGTCGTCTCGAGGATTGGCCAATCAAAGGCAATTACATAAAATATTAATGATTTCACAGGAGTCCAGTTGGGATTGACATGGATAAGAAAATACCAAATATTAACATAAAGAACAGGCGCGCTTCGTTCGACTACATCTTTACCGAGACCTTCACGGCCGGTATTGTGCTCACCGGAACGGAGATAAAGTCGATAAGGCAGTCCAAGGCGAGTCTTGTCGATACCTACTGTACATTCATAAACAATGAGCTGTGGGTGAAGAATATGCATGTGGCCGAGTATTTCTATGGCTCTTACAACAACCATGTGGCACGCCGCGACCGCAAGCTGCTGCTCGACCGCAAGGAGCTGCGCAAGTTGCAGCAGGCTGTGAAGAATCCCGGTTTTACAATTGTTCCCACAAGGCTGTTCATAAACGAAAAGGGACTTGCAAAGCTTGTTATTGCACTTGCACGAGGCAAGCACGAGTATGACAAGCGCGAATCCATAAAGGAACGCGATGATAAAAGGGAGATGGACCGCATAAGGAGAAATTTCTAAATTGATATGGGTTTTGCTCTATCCTTCATGGGGTAGAGTAAAATGTTTTAATAAAGGATAGAGATGGCAGTGTTGCTGCATTGCCATGATACCATTGCAAAATGACAATCAAAGAGGCTTTAAAAGAGAGAATATTGGTGCTTGACGGTGCTATGGGCACAATGGTGCAACGCTACGGGCTCGGCGAGAGCGACTTCCGTGGCGCGTTGCTTGCCGGGCACGCGAAGCAGTTGAAAGGCAATAATGACATTCTGGTGCTGACACGCCCCGATGTCATCCGTGAGATTCACACCCGTTATCTTGCTGCCGGTGCCGACATTATAGAAACATCGACATTCAATGCCAACCGCATATCGCAGGCCGAATATGGCTGCGAGCAGCTGTGTGCCGAGATTAACCGCAATGCTGCGGCAATGGCACGCGAACTGGCCGATGAGTTCTCGACCCCGGCGAAACCACGCTTCGTGGTAGGTTCGGTGGGACCCACCAGCCGCACCTGCTCTATAAGCCCCGACGTGGAGGACCCGGCAAAGAGAAACGTTACTTTCGACATGCTTGCCGATGCCTATCGCGAGCAGATGATTGCACTGATTGAGGGTGGAGTGGATGCATTGCTTTGCGAGACAATCTTCGATACACTCAATGCCAAGGCTGCACTGTATGCTGCCGACGAGGCGTGTGCCGCCACAGGGCGCGATGTTCCCGTGATGCTTTCGTTCACCATTGCCGACAAGCAGGGGCGCATCCTTTCGGGCCAGACAATTGAGGCCTTTGTGGCTTCGGTGTCGAACCGCAACCTGTTGTCGGTGGGCTTGAACTGCTCTTTTGGTGCAAGGGAGATGAAGCCTTTCCTCAAACGCCTGAGCGAGATTGCTCCATGCTATGTGAGTGTATATCCCAACGCGGGATTGCCCAATGAGCTTGGCGGCTATGACCAGACTCCACAGGAGATGGCGGAGATTGTGCGTGAATACATTGACGAGGGATTGGTGAACATAATCGGTGGCTGCTGTGGCACAACCGATGAGTATATAGCCCTGTTCCCGCCAATGACAGAGGGCGTGCAGCCACGTATCCCTGTGACAAAGCCCGATGAACTATGGCTCTCGGGGCTTGAACCGCTGGTGGTCGATAGCCGCATGAACTTCATAAATGTGGGCGAGCGCTGCAATGTCGCAGGCTCGCGCAAGTTCCTGCGCCTGATAAACGAAAAGAAATATGGCGAAGCTCTTGACATTGCCCGTAAGCAGGTCGAGGATGGAGCGCAGTTGCTCGATATAAATATGGATGATGGCCTGCTGGATGCCGCTGCCGAGATGACTACATTCCTGAATATGCTTGCCGGCGAGCCTGATATTGCCCGCGTGCCCATAATGGTCGACTCGTCCGACTGGAATGTCATCCGTGCCGGTCTCAAGTGTATTCAAGGCCGTGCTGTCGTGAACTCCATTTCGCTCAAGGAGGGCGAGGCTCTCTTCGTTGAGCGCGCAATGGAGGCACGCCGCCTGGGTGCGGTGGTTGTTGTCATGGCCTTTGACGAGCTGGGACAGGCAACTACATATGAACGCAAGATTGAGGTTTGCGGCAGGGCTTTCGAACTCTTGACCAAGAAAGCCGGCTTTGAACCATACGAAATAATATTCGACCCCAATATCCTTGCAGTGGCAACGGGTATCGAGGAACATGCCGCATACGGCATCGACTTTATCCGTGCATGTGCATGGATTCGGGAGAACCTTGGCGGAGCACATGTGAGTGGTGGCGTGAGCAACCTCTCTTTCTCGTTCCGCGGCAACAATTATGTACGCGAGGCACTGCACGCAGTGTTCCTCTATCACGCGATTGCAGCCGGAATGGATATGGGTATTGTGAATCCCCTGACTGCGGTTCAGTATGACGATATTCCATTGCCATTGCGCCAGGTGCTTGAGGATGTAGTGCTCAATCGTACCTCCGATGCAACCGAACGCCTCATTGTCATGGCCGGGGAACTCAAGGAGCAGAGCGTGGCTGCACAGCAGACGACCGACGATAGCTGGCGCGAACTGCCTGTCGAGAAACGCCTTGAATGGGCACTGCTCAAGGGAATAGGTGAGTATCTTGCCGTGGATCTTGCCGAGGCGGTAGAGAGATACCATACTGCGGTTGATGTCATCGGTGGTCCGCTCATGGACGGCATGGGACATGTCGGCGAGCTCTTTGGTCAGGGCAAGCTTTTCCTTCCGCAGGTTGTAAAGGCTGCCCGTACAATGAAGCAGGCTGTTACAATTCTGCAACCGTTGATTGAACAGGCCAAGAGCGATGATGTGAAGTCGGCAGGCAGGGTGTTGGTTGCTACCGTAAAGGGTGATGTGCACGACATTGGGAAGAATATTGCTACTGTGGTAATGGGGTGCAACGGTTACGAGGTTATTGATTTGGGCGTAATGGTACCCCCTGAGGTCATTGTTTCAACTGCAATGGAGAAGCAGGTGGATATTGTGGCGTTGAGCGGTCTCATAACTCCTTCGCTCGAGGAGATGATAACCGTTGTCAAGGAGTTGAAGGCGGCCGGGCTTGATATTCCTGTGATGATTGCCGGTGCAACGACAAGTCCCATGCACACAGCGTTGAAAATTGCCCCTGTCTATGACGGTGCGGTGGTACACGTTAAGGATGTGTCGCAGAATGTGGTTGTGGCAGCCGAATTGCTTGGCAGTGCCGACCGCAGGGATGCTTTTGTGGCGTTGTTGAAGGAGACACAACAGGAATTGCGTGATGCCGCTGCGCAGAAAACGGCAACCCCCTTGCGTTCGCTCGACGAGGCGCGTGCCAACAAACCGAATCTGTTTTAAAGTGAAACAATTTAAAAAACAATATAAAATGTCAGAAGAAAAAATCTATGGCCTTACCAGTCAACAGGTAGAGGAGAGCCGTCGCAAGTATGGAGAGAATGTACTCACTCCGCCGGCGCGCGAGTCTTTGTGGAAGAAGTTCCTTGAGAAGTTTGAGGATCCGATCATCCGTATATTGCTCATCGCATGGTTGCTCTCTATGGTTATTTCGTGTGTGCATTGCTGGGGACCCGAGAATGCCGGTTTCTCAGCGTTCCTTGAACCGATAGGCATCTTCTTTGCCATTGTGCTTGCAAGCGGCATCGGTTTCATCTTCGAGGTGAAGGCTGCAAGGGCGTTTGAGGTGTTGAACACTGTCAATGACGATGTGATGGTGACTGTGAAACGCGATGGCAAGGTGCAGGAAATATCGCGTAAAGAGGTTGTTGTGGGAGACATTGTTATCCTGAACACCGGCGATGAGGTACCGGCCGACGGCGTGCTGCTGCAGGCGCAGTCTTTACAGATAAACGAGTCGACCCTCACCGGTGAGCCCATGATTGCTAAGACAACCGTTGAGGCCGATTTCGACGACGAAGCGACCTATCCATCGAACAAGGTGCTGCGCAGTACAACAGTGGTTGATGGCAACGGTATCATGCGTGTCGAGCTTGTGGGCGATGCTACCGAATATGGTAAGGTGAATCAGGGCGCACAGATTGAGAACGGCATTGACACTCCGTTGCAGGTGCAGCTCAAGCGATTGGCCGGTGTCATTAGCAAGCTTGGATATGCGGCTGCCGGAATAACATTCCTTTTGTTGTCGGCCAAGACACTGTTCTCCGGTGGTGATATGTCTACGATGGATATTGTATCGTCGATGTTGCATAGTTTCATGATAGCGGTTACGCTTATCGTGGTTTCGGTCCCCGAGGGCTTGCCTATGTCAGTGACATTGAGCCTTGCTCTCAGTATGAACCGTATGCTCAAGGCCAATAATCTTGTGCGCAAGATGCATGCGTGTGAGACCATGGGAGCTGCAACGGTAATCTGTACCGACAAGACCGGTACTCTCACGCAGAACAAGATGCAGGTACACGAGAGCAACTTCTTCGCGCTCGATAACCAGTCGCTTGGTAATGATACTGTCAGCGCGCTTGTGAAAGAGGGTATTGCCGTGAATGCTACTGCCAACCTCAACCGCGAGGGTGGTGAAGTGAAGACAATAGGTAACCCCACTGAGGCAGCTTTGCTTCTTTGGCTCGACAAGCAGGGTGTTGACTACATCCCCTTGCGCGAGCAGGCTAAGGTGCTCAGCCGCCTGACATTCTCGACCGAACGCAAGTATATGGCAACGGTTGTAAAGTCGGCTGTGCTGGGCAAGAATGTGCTGTATGTAAAGGGTGCTCCCGAGATTGTGCTTTCCAACTGCGCGCGTGTGGAGATGCCCGGCAATACATTTGCGAGTGCCGATGAACAGCGCCCGGCTGTTGAAGCAAAACTGCTTGAATACCAGAGTATGGCGATGCGTACATTGGGCTTTGCCTATCAGATACTTGATGACGATGCCAACATTGAACCATACGCAAACGGCCGTTTGAGCGATACCGACCTCACATTCCTTGGTTTCGTGGCAATATCGGACCCCGTACGTGCCGATGTTCCCGAGGCAGTGAAATGTTGTCTCGATGCCGGTGTCGATGTGAAGATAGTTACCGGTGACACATCGGGTACAGCACGCGAAATTGGTCGTCAGATAGGTATCTGCGACAGCACTACCCCCGATGCTGCAATCATAACCGGCCCCGAATTTGAGGCGTTGAGTGACGATGAGGCTGCAAAGCGTGTCATGGGACTGAAGATTATGTGCCGTGCGCGTCCAATGGACAAGCAGCGTCTTGTGCGTCTGTTGCAGGAGCAGGATGCCGTAGTGGCTGTAACCGGTGACGGTACAAATGATGCACCTGCGCTCAAGGCTGCACAGGTTGGTCTCTCAATGGGTGACGGTACTTCTGTAGCAAAAGAGGCAAGTGACATTACAATCATCGACAATTCGTTCAGCAGTATTACCCGTGCTGTGATGTGGGGACGTTCGCTCTATCGCAATATACAGCGTTTCCTCTTGTTCCAGCTTACCATTAACGTTGCTGCATGTCTCATAGTGATGATAGGTTCGGTTATTGGTACAGAGTCTCCACTTACAATCACCCAGATGCTTTGGGTGAACCTCATCATGGATACATTTGCTGCAGGAGCACTGGCGTCGCTCTCGCCAAACTGGAATGTAATGAACGACCGTCCACGCAAGAGTGGTGCAAAGGGCGATTTCATTATAACCAGATCAATGTCACGCAGCATATTCATTGTAGGTGCAATGTTTGTTGCCGTACAGGTGGCTTTGCTGCTGTGGATGTCTTCTAATGGAGGAATGACACCTTATAGACAGTCCGAGTTCTTTACGTTCTTTGTGATGCTCCAATTCTGGAATATGTTCAATGCAAAGGCTTATCTTTCGGGTTCGTCCGCTTTCAAGGGACTGCTCGAGAACAAGAGTTTCCTGCTTGTATGCCTTGTAATTGTTCTTGGTCAGTTCCTGATTGTGACTTTCGGTGGCGAGATGTTCAATGTGGTGCCGTTGACAGCCGAGAGTTGGGGTGTAATAATTGCTTCAACATCTTTGGTGTTGTGGGTAGGTGAGTTACTTCGCCTGTTCTCAAAGAAACGCCGCTGATTGATGAAATGAATATTAATAGAAAAAAGAATAAATACACGATGAAAAAAGTATTTGCACTTATTGCAATGTTGCTGTTGCTCCTTGTTTCTTCTCCTGTATCTGCAGGGGATGCCATGACTGGAGACTGCAATGGAACACTCCTTGTTCAATCTACAGATACCCCCGAGAATGATGCAGTTGCCGTTGAGTCGGTCCAGAATGAGAATGTCGCAGTTGAAGATGAGCCGGTACCGGCTGCTACGGAAACTGCTGCAGCAGCTGTGCTCGCAACAACTGATACCGATAAGTCCTTTATGGAGAAACTTGTAGGTTTCTGTCTTGAACACTTGAATTATGGAACTGTGACACTGTTCATGGCAATCGAGAGCTCTTTCATTCCATTCCCATCGGAGGCTGTTGTGCCTCCGGCAGCATGGAAGGCGGCTACATCGGGCGACATGAATATTGTTCTTGTTGTTCTATTCGCTACATTCGGTGCCATCATTGGTGCGCTCATAAACTATTACCTTGCTTTGTGGCTTGGTCGTCCAATCATCTACCGCTTTGCACGTAGCCGTTTCGGACGTATGTGCCTGCTCGATGAAGAGAAGGTTAGACATGCCGAGGAGTATTTTGAGAAACATGGTGCCGTGTCGACATTCGTTGGTCGTCTGGTACCTGCCGTGCGTCAGCTCATCTCTATCCCTGCAGGTCTTGTGCGCATGAAAATGAAACGCTTCCTCTTGTTTACAGCACTTGGTGCCGGTGCTTGGAATATAATCCTTGCGGTGCTCGGTTACTCAATGAAATATGTGCCTGGAATGGACAGCGAAGAGGCTGTTATGGCAGCCGTGAAAGAGCACAGCGGAACAATTGGCTTGGTGTTTATTGTTCTGGTTGTTCTGGTTGTCGGATATATAATATGTAAGGGACTGAAGAAAAAGAAGAAGTAAGAACGGATTTACTTATACAAGAAGCAGGGTGACCGGACCGGTCACCCTGCTTCTTGTATAATATCTTGTTCTATTTCTATCAGTTTAATGAGTATTTCACTGTTGTCACAACGCGTATGTTCTTTATCTGTGGTGTTGTCTCGTCGCTTGAAATGCTGAACTGTCCCTGTGTCGCCTGTCTTATGTTCCCAAGCTTGCAGTCCGAGTCGTCGGCAAATTTCTGAGCAACTGCACGGGCATTACGCGTTGCCTCTTCAACCATTTCGGGCTTTATGCTGTTGAGGTCAGTGAACTCGTATCGCGGTTCATATCCATATTCTGTACCTACGACAACTCCCTGCTCAAGCAGTGTAATCTGCTGTTTCATTAGCTCAATGACCTTCTCTACCTGTGACGATGTCACGGTAATCACAGCCTCGGCCTGATAGCGGAACTTGATGTTCTCGGGCGCGTAGCTTTGTGCAAGACGGTCGGTTACTGTAGGAGCCGAAACAATAATCTCATCCTTGGTTATGCCATTGTCGGTAAGGAATTTGGTTATTACCTCTCCGTAACGTCCAATCTCTTCGTAGAGCTGCTTCATGTCATTGCTTACACACTTGTAGGGTAGTGGCCACACTACTTTGTTTGCCATGACCTCGCGCTCGGCAAGTCCCTTGACTGTCACATACTGGTCCTGGTAAGCAATGCTCTTGAGTCCTCCGGCAATGCAGCTAAGTCCATCTGCTACATAATGACCCAAAACTGCTAATCCTGTAACAATTGCGATGCTGTATGTCACATACTTTTTCCAACAGCTTCTTTTTCCGTTATTCTCTTCCATGTCCTTATCTTTTATTTATAACAATATCCTCCGTTGACCTCAATAAGACTACCGTTGACAAAAGGATTCTCAATGCAGAAACGGTATGCTTCAACGACTTCATCTATTGTCGCAAAACGGTGTATGGCAGTCTTTTTGTATATGTTCTGTTTAATTTCTTCGGGCTTTTCTTTTTGCCATGGCGTCTCAACAAATCCTGGAACAATGGCATTTACGGTTGTTCCTGTTCCTTCAAACTCCTTTACAAGGTTTTTGGATAGAGCGTGAACGGCAGCTTTGGTTACACCATATCCCAACACGGTGGCGTGTGGCATGAGGCCCATTTGTGAGCCGGTGAATATGATTCTTGAATTGTGTGGTATTCGGTCATATAGCTCTCTAATGAGGATGTAGTGTGAGTTCACGGCAACTTCCATCATAGCGTCCCAGTCATTGTCGGTTGTTTCAGTGAACTGTTTCCTGATGCTCATTCCGGCGTTGCATATTATACAATCAACTGTTTTACATTCCTCTTTTATGCGGGATATGAATGTGTATAGTTCGTTACGTTTGCTCTGGTCAACGTTTATAGCCTCGTAGTTTTCGTAACTTTCGTTGAATTTTTCTCCGGTATATGTGGCAAAAACCTTATATCCCATTGAAAGCAACATTTTGGCAACTCCTAATCCAATACCTGATGTTCCACCTGTGACTATTGCTGTTTTCATATCTCGGAGAAATTTTTACGTTCTGTGAATTGTTGCATTACTCCTGCCATGGCAATGCTTTCATCTTTAGTCAGACGTGCGCTGCCGTGGCGCTTGTTTATGATGCACGAGATCCATTCCTGTATTTCATATCTGAGTCCTTCTCCATCCCATTTGTAGAAGAACTTCTTGTTTTTGTTCTGGTCCTCGTAGCGTAGTTCAAAGTAGTCTGTTTTCCACCAAGGTGCCTGTACATATGCATATCCTTTTGTTCCGGAAATTACAAGGTTGCCCTCGGTCTTTACTCCTAAACCCAATTTGAACGAGCATACAGCTTTAGGGTAACGTATTACGCCTTTTGTATATATATCTACACCATTCTCCATACGTGAATAAAGGTGCATTTCGCTATATTCTGTACCCAAGAGCCTGAATATTGGCAGCAAGGGATACACTGCCGATTCATACATTGAACCACCGGCTTGTGCTGCGTCGAACTCTCGTCGTGTGCGGTCGGGTAATAAACGTGAAAGTGATGCTTCAACGTCAACAACTTCACCAATAGCTCCGCTCTTTATCATAACCATAAGATGATTGAAGGCTGGGCAGTGGGCTGTCTTGTTCGCTTCAATGAGTATGACATCATTTTGTTCGGCAAGTGAATACAACTCTTCGGCCTGTTTCTTTTCCAAAGCCAATGGTATTTCACAAAGAACGTGCTTCCCGGATTCTATGGCACGTTTTGAGTATTCATAGTGGCTCAAGTGTGGTGTGGCTACATATACGGCATCTACATCATGTAACATCCCGTCGAACGAAGCATAGCTGTTTGGGATGTTATTTCTTCTTGCAAATTCATCACCAATGGCTTTGTCAATGTCGTACACTCCTATGATTTCTGTTCCGCTTACATAGCTTGTCTCCGGTACAAAGCGTTTTGCGATTAGTCCACAGCCTACAATGCCTATGCGTGTTTTTTTTTGCTTTTCGCCACGTAGCATTGTTGATGATATGCCTTCAGTGCGTGGCAGATAGACAACTTCACAGAACTCTTTCAAATAATCAAATTCTCCCATCCAGTCACTGCCAATGGTGAAGATGTCAACATCATATTTTTGTATGTCATCAATTTTCTGCCCAAAATAGTCCTCTATGATAATCTTGTCGGCAAGTCCTGTCGCCTTGACTGCTTCGACGCGTTCAAGTACGTTGTTGACGACATTCAGTTTGCCACGTTCACGGTCAAAATTGTCGTTGGTGACTCCGACAATCAGGTAGTCACCCAAGGCCTTGGCACGTTGCAACAGGTTGATGTGTCCTTGATGCAACAGGTCGTATGTGCCGTATGTGATTACTTTTTTCATTTTGGTTAAAGTTTGTAGGCTTGTGAGTCATGCGTTGATACCTGTTTCTCTTTTGGTGGCAGCTGCATGTAATTTCCATACTTCTGCGTCAGGTATTTATCATATCCTTCTGGTGCGCAGTATTCATTGCCTTCAAAGGTGACAGTGATGCTTTTGTCATAAACTTCACGCGGAAGTATCTCTCTCAAGGCTGTGCGTGAACCGAAACTGCACACATTTTCGCATTCTTCAAATTTGTATCTGGTTGCAATCCTACGCATTCTCTTCAGTATGAAATGTGAAGAGAAGGGTAGCAGAATTAATTTTGTTATTGCCAAACGCGCTTTTCGCATTAGGGTCTGGCGGTTGTTGAAAATAGATGTCTTGATGTACATGAAACGTATGCATTGACCACACCAATATGCCTGTCTGCTTGATTTTATGCCATCGAGCGGAAATATGTCGACATACACGCCGAACACACTCTGTTTGTAGAAGAACTCATTGACGATTGTCCCTTTGCGATAGACTTTGGCAAACGGTACATGATAACGTCGTTCATGTTCGTGAGTGACAACTGCATTCTTGCCGTTGTGTGCGTTGAAAGTTGCAATGAAACGTTCATAGTCGGGGCGTGGCATATGTATGTCTATGTCGTCGTCCCAAGGGATGTAACCTTTATGACGTACTGCTCCAAGAAGTGTACCATAGGCTAGATAGTACCTGATATTGTTCTCTTGACAAAATGCAACAATTTCGTCCAGAATCTCTAATTGAATTTTCTTGGCTTCTTTGGTCTCTATTGGTGTCATTGTTGCTGCTTATTGGGTCAGTTTTTGCAGTGCAATAATTCTTATACTAGATTCCTACAACCTTGCTGGCAAATTCGAAATCCTCGGGGTAGTCAATGTCTATGCCTTCGATCTGGTCAATGATTGCCATGTGTGGGGTGTTACCGATGCGTTGTCCAAGAACGGTCCACACCTCGCGGCGGAATATGTAGAATGCGCTGGTCTCAACATACACAGGCTCAATTGTCTGTGTGCGTGGAATATCCTTTAGACAATAGTTCAGTGGCTTGCCATTGTACCAAGTGAAGGTCTGTATCTTCTGCGCGCTGAAAGATGAATCGTACCCACCGTTTACAACCTTATCAATGGCATTCTCTATTGTCTCAACCTTGATAAAAGGGGATGTAGTGTGCGCGAGCATGTATACGTCGGCATCGACCTCCTTTACAAATGCTTCGTATATCTCTTTGCCAAGAGTCTCGTCACCGTCGAGTGCAGTGCTGCGTTTCAGGAACTTTACACCCTGTGGCAAGTAGGGGATAACCTCCTCGCTACTGCAATATACATATACCTCGTCAATGTTGTTTACCTTTACGAGCGTTTCAAGAATATACTGCATCAGTGGCTTACCACCAAGAATTTTCAGGTTCTTGCCGACAACTCGCTTGCTGTTGAGCCTTATGGGTACAAATGCTACAACCTTCATGGTACTTGTTTATTAGAGACAGCTGAAAGCGTCGATAACACCCACAAGTTTATTGTCACTGTTGACAACAATCAGTGATTTGATGTTGTGCTGGCGCATTACTTCCTCGGCTTGTGACAGCTTGGCGTCCTCCTTGATGAGCTTGGGGTTGGTGTTCATCAGGTCCTTGACTGTGAGTTGGAAGAAACGGTCCTGGTCGCGTTGCATTGTGCGGCGTATGTCGCCATCTGTCACAGCACCAAGTATCTCGTCATTCTCAACTACCACAGCAATACCCATCTTTGTGCGGCTAATCTGCATCAGTGTGTCACTGATTTTCGATTCACGTGTTACTATTGGCAGGTTTTCGTTAATCATGTAATCCTTTACTCTTGTGAGCAGACGACGACCCAATGAACCGCCGGGGTGGAACTGGGCGAAGTCCTGTGCCTGGAAGTTGCGCACGGTCATCAGTGCACATGCAATGGCATCACCCATGGCAAGTGTCGCTGTTGTGGATGATGTCGGGGCTAGATTCAGCGGACATGCCTCTCTTTCTACAGAGACATTAAGGTGGCAGTCCGAGAATTTAGCAAGCAATGATGCCGGGTTACCCGACATTGATATGATGGGTATGTTCCTCTCTTTCAACAGTGGAATAAAACGCAGAAGTTCATCGGTCTGTCCCGAATTTGAGATTGCCAGTACGACATCGCCTTCGCCAATCATACCCAAGTCGCCATGGAAAGCATCGAGCGGGTTCACGAAGAATGCAGGTGTACCAGTGCTTGCCATTGTAGACGCAATCTTGGCGCCGATATGTCCCGATTTGCCTACACCCGTTACAATGAACTTGCCTTTGCTCTCTATGATGAGCTCAATGGCCTTTGTGAAGTTATCATCTAGTTTTGGTATCAGGTTCAGGATTGCCTCGGCTTCGTCCTGGAAACACTTCTTGGCAACATCAATTACATTAGTCATATATCTTATTTTTGAATTCCTTATATGCGGTGTCCTCTCTTTGAAAGAAGTTACACAGTTACATTACTGCGAAGATAGTAAATAAAAATGGAAATTTGAAAACATAGAGGGGTATAAAAAAAGCCTTTGCTGTGGCAAAGGCTTTTTTATGGTTTCTTTAGATAAACTTCTTGTTAGATTTCGGCAATTACCTCAACCTCAACGAGAACGTTCTTTGGGAGTGTCTTTACTGCAACACATGAGCGCGCAGGCTTGCTTGTGAAATACTCTGCGTATACAGCGTTGAATGCAGCAAAATCTGCCATATCGCTGAGGAAACATGTTGTCTTTACAACCTTTTCGAATGATGTACCAGCCTCGGCAAGAACTGCTGAGAGGTTCTTCATTACCTGAGTAGCCTGGTCTGTGATGCCCTCGGCCTCAACATTGCCTGTAGCAGGGTTGATGGGAATCTGACCCGATGTGAACAACATATTGCCACAGATGATAGCCTGTGAGTATGGGCCGATGGCCTCAGGAGCATTGCTTGTATAAACTTTCTTCAACATAGTTATTTTGTTTTTAATGGTTAATCAAGAATATTGAAACCGGCAGCTGTCAAAGCGGCCTTGATCTTGTTGATGTGCTCGAAGTTACGTGTCTCAAGGTCTATGCGTATCCAGCAACCTGTAACGCCTGTGTTGGCGTTTGTACGCTCGTGGTGCACACCAATCACGTTACCGCCAAGGTCGGCGATGATTTTTGACACCTGTACCAGCTGTCCGGGCTTGTCAAGAAGCTCGACCTTGAGGAGGGCAGAGCGGCCCGATGTGAAGAGACCACGCTTTATTACACGGTCAAGGATATTCACATCAATGTTACCACCTGATACAACGCAGATTACGTTCTTGCCCTCAACAGGAATCTTGTCGAACATTACAGCTGCTGCTGCAACGGCACCTGCTCCCTCGGTGATGATTTTCTGGTGCTCAAGCATTGAGAGGATAGCCGATGAAACCTCATCGTCTGTTACGGTTACAATGCCGTCGACATACTGGCTGCAGAAGTTGAATGTGTTCTCGCCCGGCTGCTTCACTGCTATACCGTCGGCAATTGTCGAAACAGAGTCAAGTCGCTCAATCTGCTTGTGCTCAACTGAGTTCTTCATGCTTGGAGCACCGGCAGCCTGAACACCGTATACCTTGATGTTCGGGTTCAATGATTTCAAAGCAAATGCAACACCCGAGATGAGGCCACCGCCACCGATGGGCACAACAACAACCTCTACATCCTTCATCTGGTCGATGAGCTCAAGACCAATTGTGCCCTGACCTGCAATTACGTCGATGTCGTCGAATGGATGGATGAATGTGTAACCCATCTCGTCACGCAACTCAATTGCACGCTTGTAAGCATCATCATATACACCTTCAACAAGGCATATTTCAGCACCATATCCTCTTGTTGCTTCAACCTTTGAGATTGGCGCACAGTCTGGGAGGCAGATTGTTGACTTGATGCCGTTTCTTGTCGCTGCCAACGCAACGCCTTGAGCGTGGTTACCGGCAGAGCAGGCGATAACACCCTTTGCCTTCTCCTCGGCCGAAAGCTGTGAAATCTTGTAGTATGAACCGCGTACCTTGAACGAACCGGTCAACTGCAAGTTCTCGGGCTTGAGGAATACGTTACCCTTCTTGTTCAAATAGGGAGCCGGAATGAGCTCTGTGCGACGTACCACGTCCTTGAGGACGTACGATGCGTGATAGATTTTGTCGAGTGTAAGCATTGTATTATTGTTTAAATGTAATTTCGTATTTACTCGTTTCGCAAATTTACAACCATTTTTGTTATAATTTACAGATTGGCATATTTTTTTACCAAAAAAGTGGAAAATGAAGTAGTAGGGTGTCCTTGAATGCCGTATATACAAAAAATGCGATGAGCTGTTGCCCATCGCATTTTAAAATGTGAAAACTGTTGATTACTTAACAGTAAGCTTCTGGATGTTGAGAGTGCCTGTAACAGAGAATGTAACGCTCTGTGCATCACCGCTCCATGTACCTGCGCTGAATGAACCTGTGCTTGCACTCATTGTGCCAACCTTGCCACCCTCGAATACAATGCTTGACATTGTACCCTCGCTGACGCTTATGGTAATTGTAGAGTTCTTGTATGTACGCAATTCAACATCGCCGCCTGTTCTTGTCCAGAGTCTTACAGGTGTGCTTGCAGAACCCTGTGCCACGTTCACTGAAACATTGCCGTTAGTGAATGTGATGTCGCTGAACTCAACGCATGCGCCCTGTGCTGAACCTGCTGCAACTGTAGCGCGCTCAACTGATGGTGTAAGACCCTCTGGGTTTGTGAAGTCGAATACGCCTGCCTCTGCTGCTGGTGTGTCAGGAGTGTCTGGTGTCTCTGGCTGCTCGGGTGTTGCACCTGTGCCGCTTGCAACAACTACGTTCTTAATTTCCCATGTGCTTGAGTTGGCTGTTGTTGACATATACTTGAATGCAATTACAACAGCGTCTTTACCCATCATTGACTCGGGGAGTGCAATGTTGCCTGTGTTATGGAATGTCCAGCTGTTGTTGTTTACTGCACCATAGTTGATCTCGGTCCACTCTGTTGTTGCAACATCACCTGTGTAGTTGCTTGTGATGAGAAGCTTGTGGTTTGCAGCAGCTGCGCTTGCATCACCCTTGTTGATTACATAGTCGAATGCGATGTATGCCGCTGTCTCGTTTGTGAAATCAATAGCAGGTGAAATGAGCCAGCTCTCTGCATCCTGGCTTGCACCGTTGGCATAACCAGAAGCCTTTGCGCCATACTGTGCATCTGATACCCATGCATAGTCACCTACAGTCTCCTGTGTTGTGAAAGCACCGAAACCGTTTGTGAATGCCTCGCTGATGTATGTGCCGGCTGGAGTCTCCGGTGTTTCGGGCTCTTCACTTCCTGTGCCCTCAACGATACCGCCGTCGGTTGTTGTGAGTGTTACATCGTCAACAAGAATTGACGCACCTGAACCATATTTGGAATTCATGATGATTATGGCAATCTCTGTCTCTGTCTCAAGTGTGAAACTTTCGTATGACTGTCCCCATGCTGAAGGAACCTGTGCTGCGCTTGTGATGTAGATGTAGTCGTTCTGTGTGTCAGCAACAACTCCGTCTGTAAGTTTTGCATATCCAAGACGGAACTGGCCTGCGGCATCACCTGTGCTCTTGAAATATGCAGCAAGTGTGTATGTGCCGGCTTTGAGTGTGTAACTTTTTGAAGCCAAACGCTTGTTTGATGACGCATTGCCTTCAATGAGAACAGATGCAACGCCTGAGTTAGCTTCAGAAGACTGGCTGTATGTGCCGTTTGTAACTGTCAGACCCCAACCTAGTGGCTTGTTGTTTTCCCATGCCTCGAAGCCTGAATTCTCCAATAGGTTTTCTCCCTCGATTGATGGCTTGTTGACAACAGGGTTGTACTCTTCAGTTGCACCAACTTCGCCAGTAACGAGGACATTGTTTACTTCCCATGTACTTGATGTCTCTGTTGTAGAGATGTATTTGAATGCAATGACAACATTTTCAGCTCCAATAAAATCAATAGGCAGGCTTACATTGCCTGTTTTTTGGAAGCTCCAGCTGTTGTTGTTTACAGCTCCAAAGTCAACTTCAGTCCACTCTGTTGTTGTCGCATCACCTGTATATTCGCTAGTGACCATGAGCTTGTGGTTTGTTGCTGCGGCAGATATTTCACCTTTATTAATGACATATTCAAAAGAAACATAAGCCTTTGTTTCTTTGCTTAGGTCAAAAGAAGGAGAAATCAACCAGCTGATTGCATTCTGGCTAGCACCATTTGCAAAACCTGATGCTTTCGCATAACCGTTGCTGTTGTATACTTCGTGTTTCCAAGCATAGTTGCCAACCTCTTGCTGGGTTGTGAAGGCACCAAGACTTGTTGCAAAGGTTTCGTTAATGTATGCGAAACCGTTAGTTGTTGTACCGCCACCGCCTGTACCACCACCGGGGTTGTAAGGTGACTCAGGAGTGTCGTTACATGCAGCAAAAGCGAATACGCTGAGTGCTGCAAATAATAGCTTTTTGAATCTCATAGTAATAGATTTTAGTTAATTATAAATTGTTTGTTATTAGTTTACCTGTTCAATGTCATTTGTTGAACTGATGACAAACTGCCAGTAGTCGTTGTAGCGTGTCATCACACCGTTGATGTTGAGGCTGCCGCTTGGGATTGGCTCGTTTGCAAAATCGGCGTATGTGCTCATGCGCAGCACAATCTTGGTGTTGCCCATCTTTATGTTGCGCTCAACAACATTGCTGCTGTTCTTCTTCTCCTCGGGAGCCCACAACTCTGTGCCGTTCGCCTCGGTGATTGTAACGTTCTCCAAGCGTACGAACTTGGCAAGGTTGTTCTTGTTCTCGTTTGTGAAGAACGATTCATTAATGACCTGCGGCTGCATCTCGGCCTGGTTCAGATCGGGCGCTCCAACGAGGCGCACATGCTTTGGATAGACACTCTTGTTCATGCGTCCTACTTTGCCGTTGTAAAGTCCGCCAATCTGTGCCATCTTGCCATAGCCGCCAATATGAAGGCCCTTGCAGTTGATGCGTACACGCTGACCGATGGGAACCATTGCATAGAGACCAACGTCATTTACACCTATTATAATAGCACCGGTCTCGTCATTGATAATGAACTGCTTGTATACATTGCCGGTCTCGTCATTGGCTACAACTACACCCTCGATGATGATGTCATCGGTAACCTCCTGAACGCTGTTGCCCGATATGATAGTCGCATATTGTGATTTCAACTGGGCAATAGTGTGGGTAGCCTCGCCAATCTCGTTGTTGCCGAATGGAGGCTGCTCAAATGTTGGCTCGTCAAAGTCGTTCATGCAGGATGTTGCCATAACGAGCGACAGGGCAAGCATTGATAGATATTTAATTGTTTTCATGATTTTTTGTTTATATATGGTTCATTAGAAACGGAAACCTACATTCAGGTAGAAGTTGAATGCGTTGGCATAGTAGAGGTATGGGTTCTTTGAGAACTTGTAAGTACGCTCGCTACCGTCGGCATAGCTGTCGTCGCGGTTCTGCTCGTATCCACCGGTAATCATGTTGGTGTTGTTGAGCAGGTTGCTCAGCTGGAGGTTGAGGTTCAGCTTCTTGCCACCGCGCAGGCTGATGCTCTTGCCAATTGATGCGTCAACGATGAAACCACCCTTGCCCTTGTATTGCTCGGGGATGTTGAGAATCTCCTCGCCAGTAGTGATGTCGGTCACTGGTGCGCCAACAATCTCTTGGAGGCGTGCATATCTTGATGCGTCTACATAGATTCTGTCGTAGTAGTTTACATTTGCGCTCAGGTACCAGCCCTTGATGTTGTAGTCAACGCCAATGCTTGCAGCTGTGAGCGGGGTGCCGTCGGCTTTTACGCCCTGCATATATACAAGGTCGTTCTTCCACACCTTCTCGTTCTCGCTGATGAGCAAACCGTTCGCATTGTTTGTGTACTCGGCATCACCAACCGATGCAACAGCATTTACCGAGAGTGAAGATGTGATGTTGTATACGACTGCAAGCTCACCGCCATAGTGACGCTTGTTCACGCCGGTCATTGTGAGGTATGTGAACTGTGACTCCTGGTCGTTGTAGAACGCACTCTGCTCAACAAGGTTGTTGAACTGTGTGAAATATCCGGTAACCTTTGCTGTCACAGGACCATATTCGAACCTGTATGACATCTCGGCATTGAAGATGTCTTCGTTTGTGAGGCCTGGAACAAAGTCGTTACGCATACGGGGCGCGATGAATGAGTTGTAAGCGAGAGGTGCACGGTTCTCGTAACCACCGCCCAGTGACAGTGTGTTGTGTGCGTCGAAAGTGAATACCATGCCCAGTTTCGCGCCACCGCCAAGGAATGTAGCAACACCGCTACTTCCTTTTGAGAACTCCATGGCGCGGCCGTTACGCATGTGACCGAAACGCTCCATTGTTGTACCATCGACATTGGCACCACCAAAGAGGTGGAAGATACCCTTGTCGAAACGGTGTTGGTAGTAAAGGCTTGCCTTGTTTACAAAAAGGTCATAGTTGTAGCCGAATACATCGCCCTCGCCAATCTGGCGGTTGGGGTTGTCGACATCATTCTGTACATGGTCGCTGCCAGGGCCGAAGTCACCGACAGAGAACTTGTCGATGTCGGTATATTTGTCTGCTCCCATCAAGTCGTCCATGGTCTTGTAGTGCATTCCCTTTGTTGTTCCAATCTGCAAGCCCACGGTACCCTTGTTGAAACGGTTGTAGTTGATGTTGAGGGTAGAACCAAGGTTGAATGTCAGCTGATCATTGTGACGACGCTCCACATAGTAGAGACACTCGCCGCCTGCGGCATTTGCCTGTTGGTTGGCAAAGTACATATAGTCCCAGTTGAGCTGGCGGTTGGCCTTGCTCGATCTCCAGTACTCAAGGCGTGTGTTGTAGTCGGCGAGCTCGTCATCGGTGGGAGTGTAGTTCAAGTCCCATACATCATAGGCTGCACTTGGTAGGTTCTGGTAGTAGTTGGGGCGTGGATCGGCAGCGTTGCCGTTCCATCCGAGAGCCGATGTGCTGTACATTGAGTACTTGCCGAACAATGATGTTGTGAGCTTCATCTTGTCGTTGATGGTGTAGTCCCATGTGATGATCATTGCAGGCTCGAATGAGTTTACAACGCGTGCGTTGCGTTTCTTGCCCTGTTGGTAACCCCAGTTAGGGTTGTAGTAGTGGCTACCGGCAAGCCAATAGGCCTCCTCTGTAGCAGCACCCTGCTGTGCGCGCTCTGTTGGTGAACCCCATGTCGCGATTGAGAGGCTGTGGCTGTCATTGAATTTCTTCTCTGCAGCAAGGAAATATGCTGCCGAGTTGTAGAATGTACCCTCGATGACACCCTCGTTTGCCCAGCGGTATGATGCCGAACCAGTGAATGCCCAACCGTTCTGCATGAGACCTGTTGAACCTGTGTACATTACACGGGCGAGGTAGTTGCGGTTACAGCCTACAAGTGAAGCCTTGTGGCCTGCTGCATACTGGCTTGCACGCATGTTGATGTTGCTTGCTCCGCCAATTGAGCTGATACCGAAACCATTGTGCTCGGTGTATGTGGCTCCCTCCTTGTTGCGTGTGGCATCGTTGAGACCGCCGATCATACCGTAGCTGAACTGTCCTCTTTCGGCATCGTTGAGCATTACGCCGTTAGCATATACATTGTTGTACTGTGATTCGTAAGCACGGATGCGGAAACGCATTGCGCTGAAGAGGTAGCCGACTTCGGAGAGGAAGTAGTCATCGTTCGATGAAATCATGGCTGTTGTACCTGCAAAATCCTCGTCCTCGCCAAGCTGGCCTTCGGAGAATGTGTAGGATTCGTTGTCGTCGTTGATGACAATAATGTTGTCAACTGTGTTTGTCTTGTTGAGCAGGGTGTCGGCATGGAGCATCCTTGCCGGCTGTTCCTTTAGCATACCTTGCCCGTTCAAAGCTTGTGCTTCCTGTGCGTTTGTTGCTGAAACAAAACACAGCAACAGGAGTGCAGCAAATTTTGTTAATTTAGTCATAGTAATATAATAAGTTAATTTACAATCAATTATTGGAGTGAGGCGCAAACCGTGTGTAAATAGCCTTGCACAGCAAACCCAATCTCGTGCAAAGTTGCTAAAAAAAGTGGAGATATGTAAATATTTTCTAATGTTTTTTGTATGCGGCAAGCATAAAAAAATGACCGACAAAATGCCGGTCATTTTTATTTGATTCAGAATCCTCCCATTTAGTTGTTCTCGGGGCGGAGCTTGCGCACAACAGCTCCTGCCTGCCACATCTCGGTCTCACGCATCTCGCGGAGTTCCTCTTCGAGCTTCTGGCGGTAGTCGGGCTGTGAGTTGGTGTCGATGCTGCGCTGTGCCTCGTTACCGGCAGCAACCTCGCTGTAGAGATCCTCGAATACCGGCATTGTAGCATCGCGGAACTTCTTCCACCAGTCGAGCGCGCCACGCTGAGCAGTAGTAGAGCAGTTCGCGTACATCCAGTCCATACCGTTCTCCGAAATCAGCGGCATGAGGCTCTGTGACAACTCCTCAACAGTCTCGTTGAATGCCTCGGAAGGGGTGTGGCCGTTCTTGCGCAATACCTCATACTGTGCAGCGAAGATACCCTGGATAGCCCCCATCAATGTACCGCGTTCACCGGTGAGGTCAGAGTAAACCTCGCGCTTGAAAGTGGTCTCGAACAGATAGCCCGAACCCACGCCGATACCAAGTGCAATCACACGGTCCCATGCGCGGCCAGTTGCATCCTGGAAGATCGCATAGCTTGAGTTCAATCCACGTCCCTGCAAGAACATGCGGCGAAGTGAAGTGCCCGAACCCTTAGGAGCAACAAGGATAACATCCACATCGGCAGGCGGAACAATACCGGTGCGCTCCTTGTAAGTGATACCGAAACCATGAGAGAAATAGAGTGCCTTGCCGGGGGTAAGATGCTTCTTCACTGTAGGCCACACTGCAATCTGGCCTGCATCGGAGAGCAGGTACTCAATGATAGTAGCCTTCTCGCATGCCTCCTCAATGTCAAAGAGGTTCTCGCCCGGCATCCAGCCGTCGGCAACAGCCTTGTCCCAGCTCTTTGAGTCCTTTCTCTGTCCCACGATAACATTGAAACCATTGTCGCGCAAGTTAAGTGACTGGCCTGGGCCCTGTACGCCATAGCCGATAACTGCAATTGTTTCATCCTTTAATGTCTCCAAAGCCTTTGCCAATGGATATTCTTCGCGTGTCACGACGTTTTCAACCACGCCGCCAAAATTCATCTGTGCCATAATTGTATTGTTTTTTTTAGTTTATTATTTATGTTGTGGAATAATCAAAAAAAACCTCTCTCTGAGCGAGAAAGGTGTTACCTTTTTTGTTCGGTTTGCGAAAGTAGTTGTAAAATTGATAAAAACAAAACAATTTTTCCAATAAATTTTACTAATTTTACCCCCAATATGATCTTTTTGAAGAATCAAACACAATTTTATATATATAATGAAAAAGAACAGATTTCTTTTGGTTATCCTGTCGCTCTTTGCCGTCTTGTTCACAGCCCAGGCGCAGGAGCAGAAAAAGTACGAGGTCTACAGCGTTGGTTTCTACAACCTTGAGAACCTCTTTGACACAATCCACGATGCAGGCAAGAACGACTATGAATTCCTGCCCGACGGTGCAAATAAATGGGGTACATTGAAGTACACCAACAAACAGAAGAACATGGCTACCGTGCTCAACGAAATGGGTACCGATGTGTTGCCCATTGGTATGGCTGCGGTTGGTGTTTCCGAAATTGAGAACTCACGCGTGCTCGAGGATTTGGTAAATCATGAAATCCTTGCCCCACGCGGTTGGGATTTTATCCACATCGAAGGTCCCGACAAACGTGGCGTTGACTGCGCGCTTCTCTATAACCCCAAGCTTTTCAAGCCAATCAATTCAAAGCTTGCACCTTATACAACTGTTGACAACGATACCACATACAAGACCCGTGGTTTCCTCATCGTCAGCGGTGAAATGGGTGGCGAGTCTGTACACATCATTGTGAACCACTGGCCTTCGCGTTATGCAAAGTCTCCGGCTCGTGAGCGTGCAGGTGTCCTTGTGCGCGAATTGAAGGACTCTATCATGGCCGAGATGCCCGATACCAAGGTACTCATCATGGGCGATATGAATGACGACCCCGATAACAAGAGCATGAAGACATGTCTTGGTGCGCTGCGCGAAAAAGAGGATATAAAGGCTGCGAGCGACCTCTATAACCCTTGGTGGAACATTCTGCGCAAGAAAGGCATGGGTACACTTAAGTACAAAGGCAAGTGGAATCTTTTTGACCAGATTATTCTCAGCGGCAATCTCATCGGTACCGACCGCTCAACCCTGAAACTCTACAAAACCGAGATATTCTCGCGTAACTACATGTTCCAGGAGGAGGGACGCTACAAGGGAAATACCAAGCGTACCCATGCCGGCGGCGTATGGCTTAATGGCTATAGCGACCACTTGCCGGTGATTGTGTATCTTATTAAGGAAGCAAAATAGTCGTAAAAGAATAAAAAGATAAATTTCTGTGTTATGCTTGCTTTGAAAATCCTCATTTACTTCAAGTAAACTGCGGTTTTAAAAGCTTCGCAAGCCTTGAACTTTATCTTTTTCTTCCTTTTACATGGGGTGGTAGAATTCGCAATCTACTGCGTTGCTTTGGATATAAAGGCTCAGTCGAGTACGCAAAGGTACACTCCTTTCGCCTTGAATCCAAGCGCCTTGCATCTTACGCATTCTGACAAACCTTTTACATGGGGTGGTAGAATGCACAATCTACTGCGTTGCTTTGGGTATAAAGGCGCAATGATTTAATAGATGAAGTTGCTCACACTTGAGCAACTTCATCTATTTTATATATCCAACCTGCTTTCTACGACTTCCCAGTCGACTATCTCCCATAGTTTCTTCACATGTTCGGCACGGCGGTTCTGATAGTCGAGGTAGTAGGCGTGTTCCCACACATCAATTCCATAGAGTGGTGTCATGCGGCGGTGCATGGGGGTATCGCCGTTGTGCCAGTTGATGATTGAAAGCTTGCCGTTCTCCTCCTGTACCAGCCATACCCAGCCGCTGCCAAAGAGTGCCGATGCTGCATCCTCCATCTTTTTCTTCAGGTTGTCGAAGTTCCCGAAATCGAAGTGTATGAAATCCTTCAGGTTTCCTGTGGGGCGGTTGTTGCCCGGCGGGGTGGGGGTGAACTGCTCGAAGTAGAGCGAGTGGTTGAGCACCTGGCCTGCATTGTTGAACAGTGGCCCCGGTGGTGCCTGCTCCACAATCTCGCGCAGGGTGTAGTCCTCGTACTCGGTGCCGGTGACAAGTCTGTTCAGGTTATCGATGTAGGTCTTCAGGTGCTTGCCATAGTGGCATTCAACTGTGGCTTGGCTGATGACGGGTGCCAGGGCTCCCGCAGGGTAGGCGAGCGCCGGCATCTCGAAGCCGGTGCGTGTTGCTGTGGTGTATGTACTCATATATTTTATTGTTTAGGTGTAAAAACTAAACAAGGTTTTGCGTGCGATGTTCGCTATTGTGTCTTTTTTTGCATATCTTCGCAAATTATTGGCTGTTGTTGAAATTGTAATATTACGATGATAAACTACGAGGAAGAACTTAATGCTGCCCAGTGCGCTGCAGTGCGTTATCTTGATGGGCCTTCGCTGGTGATTGCCGGTGCGGGTTCGGGAAAGACACGCGTGCTCACATACAAGATTGCCTATCTGCTTGAGAACGGCTTCGAGCCGTGGTCAATACTTGCGCTCACCTTTACAAACAAGGCAGCCAATGAGATGAAGGAACGAATAGCGTCGCGTGTGGGCGAGAGGGCTGCATCGATGTTGTGGATGGGTACATTTCACTCGGTGTTCTCAAAGATTCTGCGCCGTGAGGCCGTGCACATAGGGTATAATCCGCAGTTTACCATATATGACCAGAGCGATTCGCGAAGCCTTGTGAAGAGTATCATAAAGGATATGCAGCTCGATGACAAGGTTTACAAACCCAATGCTGTTGCCGAGCGCATCTCGTCGGCAAAGAGCAACTTGATTTCTCCATCTGATTATGAGAACGACCAGGGACTGCGCAATGATGACAAGCGCGCGCGCATCCCGGCTGTCTATGAGATATACAACAGGTATGCCGAGCGTTGTCGTGTGGCAAATGCCATGGACTTCGATGACTTGTTGGTGAATACCTATCGCCTGTTCAAGGATTTCCCCGATGTGCGCCGCTATTATACCGAGCGTTTCCGTTATGTCCTGGTCGATGAGTTCCAGGATACGAACTATGTGCAGGCTTGCATTGTGTGGCAACTGACACAGGAACGCAAGGCTATTTGCGTGGTGGGCGACGATGCGCAGAGCATCTACTCGTTCCGTGGCGCGAACATTGGTAACATCCTTGGCTTTACCGAGCGTTACGGTGGTGCCGAGATTTTCAAACTTGAGCAGAACTATCGTTCTACAAGAATGATTGTGAACGCAGCCAACAGTCTCATTGCAAAGAATAGCGAGCAGATAAAGAAGAATGTTTACTCGGAGCGTGGCGAGGGTTCTCCGCTTGAACTTTATCCTGCATACTCCGACTTGGAAGAGGTGGAGATTGTTGCGAACAAGATTGCCGAGCTGCGCCGTCGCGAGGGGCTTGGATTCGGCGACTTTGCTATTCTCTACCGCACTAACGCGCAGTCGCGTGTGTTTGAGGAGGCTTTCAGGCGTAGGGGATTCCCTTACCGCATATTCGGCGGTCTCTCGTTCTACCAACGCAAGGAAGTGAAGGATGTGATTGCCTACTTCCGTCTTATATGCAACAAGGATGATGAGGAGGCTTTCAAGCGAATAATAAACTACCCGGCACGAGGCATTGGCGACAAGACTATCCAGAAGGTGAAGGACCTGGCTCTTGAGCGTGGCCTTAGCCTGTGGCAGGTGCTTGCTGATCCATTCCTGTGTGGACTTGATGTGAACAAGGGCACGCTTTCCAAGCTCATGCAGTTCACGGGTATGATTGAGGGTTTCTCTAAACTGGCTGCCGAAAAGGATGCCATTGAGGTGGCGCGTGCTGTGGTAAAGGATAGCGGCCTGTGCGAGGAACTGTACCGCGACATGAGTGTCGAGGGCAAGGCTCGCCAGGAGAACCTCGAGGCACTGATGGCAGCCGTTCAGGATTTCGTTGATATGCACCTTGAGGAGGGTAACGAGCAGAACTCACTGTCCGATTTCCTCTCCGAGGTGTCGCTCATGTCCGACCTTGACAACGAAGATAGCGGCGACGGCGAGCGCATTACATTGATGACCGTACACTCGGCAAAGGGACTGGAGTTCCCCACGGTGTTCATTGTTGGTCTCGAAGAAGACCTGTTCCCCAATTCGGGTGCGCGTGAGTCCTTGCGTGAAATGGAAGAGGAACGCCGCTTGCTCTATGTTGCCATTACGCGTGCCAAGGATCATTGCATCCTTTCGTTTGCCAAGAGTAGATACAAATATGGACAGTTTGGTTTTTGCGAGCCTAGCTGCTTTATCAAGGAGATAAATCCGGCATATATGATTATGCAAGGCGGTGGCGGCATGCCGCGCCAACAGCAACAACAGTCGTTCCGCCAGGGTGGAATGTTCGGCACTACAAACAATGGCTATAGCAGGCGCTCGTCATATAATTATGGCCAGGAAGAGAACGGACGACCGCAATTCAGCCGTAGCGCTGCAAGCCTCACGGCCGAGCCGCAAAGAACCCGCGAGCCCGAAACACGCCAGGCTATTACACCATCATTCACATCGCGCCCGTCGAACCTCTATCGCGTGTCCGATGTGCAGCGTTACAGCCAGGGTGCTGCCGGCAGCTCGCATCCAGGGCTTTCGGTGGGTGCAATTGTACAGCACGACCGTTTCGGCGTGGGCGAGGTTATGTCTACCGAGGGCACGGGCGAGAATGCCAAGGCTACAATTAAATTCCAGAACGCAGGAGTGAAGACCCTGCTGCTTAAATTTGCAAAATTGAAAACTATAGGATAATGGACAAGGAAATGATTGACAAGGTACCATCGCCCTGTTATGTGATGGAAGAGGCGTTGTTGCGCCGTAATTTGGAACTCATCAGCCGCGTAGCGCGTGAAGCCGGTGTTGAGATTATTCTGGCATTCAAGGCCTTTGCCTTGTGGAAGAGCTTTCCAATCTTCCGCGAGTATATAAACTCGGTAACTGCAAGCTCAATACATGAGGCCCGCTTGGCGTTCGAGGAGTTCGGTAGCCGTGCCCATGCCTTCTCGCCGGCATATACAGCCGAGGAGTTCGGTGAAATGATGCGTTGCAGCAGCCACATTTCGTTCAACTCGCTCACACAGTATGAACGTTTCTATCCATTGACAAAGAATGCCGGCCATGAGATTTCATGCGGCATACGCATCAATCCCGAGTATTCCGAGATTGAGACCGAACTCTACAACCCATGCGCGCCCGGCAGTCGCTTTGGTGTTACTGCCGACCTGTTGCCCGAGGAGTTACCTGCCGGCATCGAGGGCTTCCATTGCCATTGCCACTGCGAGTCAAGTTCATACGCGCTTGAGAATACTCTCGTCCACATAGAGGAGAAGTTCGGCAAGTGGTTGCCCAAGGTGAAATGGCTTAACCTTGGCGGTGGCCACCTGATGACACGCAAGGACTATAATGTCCAGCACCTCATCGGTTTGCTTAAGGGTCTCCGCAGCCGTTATCCTAACCTGCAGGTTATACTTGAACCGGGATCGGCATTCGCTTGGCAGACAGGTTCGCTTGTGTCGGAGGTCGTTGACATAGTGGAGAGCCGTGGCATACGCACTGCAATTCTCAATGTAAGCTTTACCTGCCACATGCCCGACTGTCTTGAAATGCCATATCAGCCAAAGGTGACCGGTGCCGAGTCGCTCGAAGCCGATGCCGTGAAGGGTGCTCCATTCGACGAGAATATCTACCGCCTTGGTGGCAACAGCTGCCTAAGCGGTGACTACATGGGTAGCTGGAAGTTCCCACAACCATTGAACGTTGGCGACAGGGTAGTGTTCGAGGATATGATACACTATACCACTGTGAAGACAAATATGTTCAACGGTATATCACACCCAAGCATCGCGCTCTTGCACACAAACGGCGAGCTCGAGATGTATAAGATTTTTGGGTATGAGGATTATAGAGATAGGATGTGTTGATTGTAATTGACTATAAAACAAATCTCAGCATTACGCTAGTCCTTTAAATCCTCATTTACTTCAAGTAAATTAACCCACAATGTGGGTTATTATTGGACGGATGTAAGTTATATGAGAGTGACTCAAAAGTCATTTTTGTAAAGAGAATAGCCCCTGTCAGAATATGCTTTGGCAGGGGTAGCTTGTCCTAAAAGTGGGCTTTTGGGTCACCCTCATTTTTTATTCTTTCTTAAATGAAGTGGTGTGTATTCAGAAATATCTATTGATCTTGACAAGGAGTGAGTTGCCAGCCATTGTCGCCGTGGTAGATCATCAGCCGTGTCATGCCGCCGTCTATGCATATGTTCTCACCGGTGATGAAGCCTGCCTTGTCGCTGCACAGGAACATTACCATGTTGGCAATGTCCATTGGATTGCCGACGCGGCCGCAGGGCTGCTGTGTGGCATCGGCACTTTGGCAAACGGTGCCGGTGGTGTCAATCCATCCGGGGGAGATGGAGTTCACTCTTGCCTTGCCGGCAAGGCTCACAGCAAGGGAGTGGGTGAGTGCGGCAATGCCGCCTTTGGCAGCAGTGTAGCTCTCGGTCTGCGGCTGGCTCATGCGGTCGCGCGACGATGATATGTTGATTATTGATGCATCGTTTGCCAGGTGTGGCTTGAGCAGTTTTACCAGATAGAATGGGGCAGTGACGCCAACACTGAGCGCATATTGGAACTCCTCGTATGTACACTCGTCAATTCCTTTCATCAGCGGCAGGGCATTGTTTATTATGCAATCTACTTTTTCGTGGTTCTTGAGGATTTCCGATGTGAATGCCTCAAGAACCTCTTTTTTTGAAATGTCCCCGACGAAATGCTCGCCCGGCTCCTTGTCTATGACATATACATGTGCTCCAGCTGCACGGAACTCATTGGCTATGCACTTGCCAATTCCGTTTGCTCCGCCTGTAACTATTACTACTTTGTCTTTGAATGTCTGATGCATGGGGTTGACTGTTATTGGGCAAATATAACTCAAACGAGAGAGAAATACGAAGCTTGCTTCAGTATTTTTCAAAGCGAGTGCCTATTATATTGGAGCCTTAGCTCAAATATAACTCAAACGAGAGAGAAATACGAAGCTTGCTTCAGTATTTTTCACAGTGAGTGCCTATTATATTGGAGCTTTAGCTCAAATATACTCTTTTATAGGGATTTGTATATCCGTTCAGCCATTTTATATAAAAACAGCGGACAACCGCTCCTGATTCAAAGAGTTGTTGTCCGCTATAATAATTCTATTTGTCATTTACTTTGCAGGCTCCCACTTGCAACGCACCGGCGATACAATTGCACCCTCGTCCTTCAGCTGCTTCATGGCCTTGTCAACCTCCTTGCGGTCAATTCCGCTCAGCTCGGCAATCTTGCCTGCGTTTACCGGCTCACCTGCTTCTCTCATCACTTGCAATACTTTCTCTTTTGTTTCCATAATCTTTTTTGTTTTTAATAGTTGTCAGTTATAAATAATGTAAATTCTATCTTCTGATATCCAATGTTATCTCAATGTAGCTGCGTGTGCCGTCGATGTAGTCGGCATACAATGTCTCGGGGTCACGTCCGCGCAGTATGCGGCATTTGCCACAAGCCTCGCAGTCGTTCAGGCATTTCCATGCCTCCAGCACATAGGCGCGTCTCTCTTCCCTTGTCGATTCATCGTGCTTTGGAGGTGTCATATCCTGTTTATCTCCTTTTGTAGCTGTTCAAGGAATGTAGCTCCATGGCCGCCGTCCATCTGTACATGGTGGAACTGGAACGAGATTGGCAATGTTGTGCTGAACAGTTTCTTGCGGTACTTGCCCCACATGACCATTGGGTTGCAGAACTTGTCGGTGTACTGGTTCACAATGCAGTCGAGTTCGGTCTGTATCATGGCCGATGTACCCACAATCATGTAATCGTCAAGGAACGAACTGCGGCACTCGTTTGCAACTTGCGTAGTCAATCTGTTGTAGTCTGCAGCGAACACGGCAATGTCCTCGTTGAACGCAATGTCGCATGAGTTTATCCCGCCATTGCAGTTGTTCACAATTACATTTATGGCAATGCGGTCATATCTGTAGAGCTTTCCTTGCTCGGGCAGGGTGTAGAACTCCTGTATATCGCTTGCAGCCTTGCCGATGCACCAGCAGAGCAGGGTATTGAACTTTATGCCGCTTTTCCTGCTTGCCTTGAGCAGAACACCCACATTGAATGTCTTGGTCAATGTGACCATTGGCATGGGCGACGTCATCCAAAGCGAAAAGGCATTGGCGCGCGGTGTCTCCTGTGGGTTAATCTCCTGTTTCATTGCTGTTGTCTTACTGCTTGCCGAAGATATACCTAAAAATCTATATGAGCAAGATATTGTAAGTGGTTTTAAGGGATGTTTGCATATTTTATAAGTTATTTATACCTTTGGAACTTAGTAATTGATAAAAGCAAATATTTATGGTGAACAGATTCAAATACTTCTTTCTCCTGTGCGTGTGTGCACTTGGAGTGAATGCACAGGATAACTTGTCGGCGTTGTTGCCAATGCCGCAGAAGGTGGAACTGAAAGAGGGCAAGCATTTCGATTTTGCCAACGTGGGTGCAATAGAATGCAGCATGAGTGATAGTCTTTTCGTGATTGAAGAACTGAAGGAGATTGTTGCTGTGCGTACCGGTACTCAATTGCCTGCCAAGGGTAGCAACCGCGTTGTGATAAAGGAGAACTGCGATGCCTTGCCCGAGAGCTATACAATTGACATTGACCGTAAGTGCATTACAATAGAGGGTAGTCGCAGTGGCATTTACTATGCCTTGAAGACGCTCGACCAGCTTCTGCTTGGCGATGCTTGCAACAGCGCGCAGGGCAAGGCTGCTCCCGTGCGCATTGATGATGCTCCACGCTATGGCTACCGTGCCGTGATGCTGGACCCTGCGCGTCATTTCCTGCCTGTCGATGATGTAAAGTTCTTCATTGACCAGATGGCGAAGTACAAGTATAATGTCCTGCAACTACACCTGACCGATGACCAGGGTTGGCGTGTGGAGATAAAGAGCCACCCAAGATTGACCGAGATTGGTGCACATCGTAACCCACGAGGTGGCGACAATGGTCCCGACAATGGTTTCTACACTCAAGAGCAGTTGAAGGATTTGGTAAATTATGCTGCGGCACGTAATGTTGAGATTGTACCGGAGCTTGATATTCCCGGTCATTCGGTTGCCATTCTTGCTGCATATCCCCATTTGGGCTGTGCGTTCCGCCATGGCGATGAGAAGAATTTGGGCAGGACTACAAACATGATGCTTTGTGCGCATTGCGACGAGGCATATAGTGTCTATCGTGACATCATAGGCGAGATAGCAGCGATATTCCCTTCGCGTTACATACACCTTGGTGGCGATGAGGCTGCCGTCAAGGATAACTGGGCAAAGTGCGACGACTGCAAGGCTCTGATGGAGAAGCATGGTTACACAGAGCCGTCACAGTTGATGAATATCTTCTTCGGGCGCATGCTTGAGTTTGTGCGCGAGAACGGTAAGGAGGCTATCCTGTGGTGCGAGCTCGACAACATCTGGCCACCGGCACACGACTATCTGTTCCCCTATCCCCAGGATGTTACATTGGTGACATGGCGCAATGCGCTCACTCCCAAATGTATGGAACTGACACATAAGTATGGACACAAACTCATAATGGCACCGGGCGAGCACACCTATCTCGACTATCCGCAGTGGAGCAACGACCTGCCCGAGTATAACAATTGGGGAATGCCGATCACAAGCCTTGAGACATCCTACAAACTCGACCCTGCATACGGCAAGTCACTGGAAGAAACCGCAAATGTCATGGGTGTAATGGCTACAATGTGGGCCGAGGCCATCAAGGATATAAACCGCGTGAACTATATGTTCTTCCCTCGTGGCCTTGCTATTGCCGAGGCAGGGTGGAGCTGCATGGAACAGCGCAACTGGGAGAGTTTCAAACAGCGCATATATCCGAACCTTTACGACCTGATGCGTTGCGGAGTGTCGTTCCGTGTGCCGTTTGAGATTGCACCGCGCAGATAAAAAGAACAGCGGAGTGCTCGTCATCACAAAATCAACATCACGCACTCACGCCGTCCGTCCCGGTGTAGTGGAGCATTTCCCATACCGGTCTGGTTATATAACAATTTGAACGGTTGTTTTGTTTTGGAAAAGGGATATTTTTTTTGATTCAAGTGTGCTGCTGTGTCATCAATGCACGGAGCAATAGAGGGATAATGTACCAGAAATTCATAATCACAAACGAGGGCAAACTGAAGTTCGGGAATGTCTATCACCACAGGAACCTGCTTCGTTGGGACGAGGAATGTCCATACGGCGGTGGCCTGTGGCGTGTAGATGAGGCGCGTGGGGTAGTGGTGCTCTACGGCCGTTCGTTCGAGTTCGGCGCGCCGTCGTTCGGGGGCCTTAGGTTTGTTGACTGGGACGGCATAGACGGCATTGAACGCCCACTATTTTACCAGCCACATTGGCCCTATGACGAGACGCTTGTGGCTGTGAATCCTCTATTCTGAACAGGTTTAATCTCTCAGTTCTATCAAATCCACAAGGTCCATATATAGACGGGTGTGAATCTGTTTGGTTATCTCGTCGAATGACTCCATTTGTTCATACTCGTACATCATTTCTATCTGAAAGCGGACTTCTCGCCAATTGGCCAGGGCGGTTTCGTAATGATGAACCATCTCTTTTATTTTGTCGAAATCCATACTGTTTTCAAACTTTTCTTTGACATATTCATATTCAAAGCAATCCCACTCTGCAAGATATTCTTCAATCTCATTTTCCAATGTCTTGCTTTTGAAATATTCCAATAGAACGATGAATCCTTTTTTCGGAATTCTTTGGACGTCACTTTTAAATACTCCTGTCTGGCTATGGCGATTTCTGTAAATGTCGAGTTCTATCGCAAGTTCTTTGGTACGATTATTTGACCAGTCTTCAAATGTGCCGTTAATGTCCATTGGCACAGCCGAATACCTGGCAATGGAGTATGTGTAAAAATACATCAATCCATTTGCAGCATCGTTGATGCGGAACCATTCCTCGAACTCTCTATAATATAGTGCCCTTAACCGTTCATCGCTATAGTCACTTTCGTCGTATTCTTCTATGCTGTCAATCAACTCATAATATTGGTGAACAGTTTTGTAGTGTGAGAGTATCATCATGACATAACTCGCCGTGTTTATCTCTATCTGAGTTCCTGCACCAAGATTCTTGACAAGCTCCTCTATGGCCATTGATGCTGCTTCTATTGAACCGGTTTTGCGCCCCAGGCGTCTATTATATTCCTCTATCGATTCGTTCATAGCCAGCATCCATGCCCAATCATCGGCAGGCGTTTTCACCAGTTGCACCATTTGCATCATGCGGTTCATCAGCCAGTATGCATGTGGGTCCATTTCTTCTAATTCGTATGAAAATGCGAAACCGAACCTGTTGTCATCGAGCGCAAGCATCTCCTGTTTCTTTTGCATGATAACTTCGGTATCGGGGGTGTAATCGCAACTGTCGGGCGAGTGGTAGTAGGTTGCTTCGGCTCCACTTGCATTGTTGACGCAGAAAAGTGTAAAGAATATGGCAACGGTAATTGTATGTATCAAGTGTTTCATGGTGTATATTTATATTTTGTGGTTTTTGCAAAAATAAAAAGAAAATCCTGAAATCCATTACTTTGTTTATATTTTGTATCTTTGTGCTCGACAAACGAATTTTATGGACAAAAATAATACAACAAAGGTTTCAATATTCCAGCGCAGGGGGTGGGTTGCACTCCTTGCCCTCACGGCTGCAGTAGCGTGGGGGTGGGCCTACCCTTTGATTAAACTTGGTTTTGACGAGTTTGGCATTACAAAGGAGATGACGGCAAGCAAGATGCTCTTTGCCGGTGTGCGTTTCACATTGTCGGGTCTTATAGTGCTTGCCATCGCAAAGGCAAAAGGTGTGAGTCTCAAGGTTAACAGAGCATCGGGTATGGCGTATATATTGGGTTATGCATTGCTCAACACAACAATACACTACGCGTTCTTCTACATAGGTCTCTCTCATAGCGAGGGGGCAAGGGCTGCCATCCTAAACTCCTTGGGTGTATTCACCCTTGTGCTGCTGGCATGCGCCTTCTTCAAGAGCGACAGGCTTACGACTTATAAAATACTTGGTTGCGTCATTGGGTTCGTTGGCATCTTGGTTCTGAATGTTGGAGGTGAAACAGGTGGCGGTTTTACATTTATGGGCGACGGAATGATTATTCTCAATGCCATGTGTTCGGCATTTGCCGGTCTCATGACACGGGGACTTGGTCGTCATGCCAATGTGTTTGCAGCTACAGGTTACAGTCTTGCCTTTGGTGGTGTTATGCTGTTGCTTCCCGGACTGCTGATGGGCGGTACCTTACCATTTATAACAGCAACCGGTGTTGGCATATTGTTCTTGCTAATCTGTATTTCCACACTCGGATTTACTCTCTATAACAAACTGCTCAGCTGCAATCCCGTGGGCAAGGTGGCAATTTTCAACTCGCTCATTCCTGTTGTCGGCGCTGTGACATCATGCCTCTGCCTTGGCGAACCTTTCTACTGGAAATATGCTGTTGCGGCACTGCTGGCGATGACGGGGATATATATAATAAATGCTCGCAAGGGATAACTATAAAATGACTAAAAAGCAAACTCCTGCGTTACGCTTGTCTTTAAAATCCTCATTTACTTCTAGTAAACTCCGGTTTTAAAGCCTTCACAAGCCTTGGATTTTATCTTTTTATTAATTTTATTAACGGGATTGACTAAAAAGCAAACTTCTGCGTTACGTTTGTCCTCAAAAACAACAAATCGGGGTTCATCATTGAACCCCGATTTGTTTATATCAGCATAATAAGCACCGCTATCGGTATGCTACCTTTTATGGTGTAGAGTATGTCGCTACTGTATGTGCTGCGGCCACGGTAGATGTGTTTGCCGTCGATGGTGAGCAGTATGTCGCTGCTGTACGTGCTGCGTCCGCGGTACAGGTGTTTGCCGTCGAAGGTGAAGAGTATGTCGCTGCTGTATGTGCTGCGCCCGCTGTATATGTACTTGCCGTCAAATGTTAGCACGATGTCGCTGCTGTATGTGCTGCGCCCGTCATATACATAGCGGCCGTCGTATGTGAGCAGTATGTCGCTGCTGTATGTGCTGTTGCCGTTGTACAGGTACTTGCCGTCATAGGTACAAAGGATGTCGCTGCTGTATGTGCTGTTGCCACGGTATAGCCTTGACTGCGCGGCTGCCATCATTGGCACAATGAACATTATTATCGTAAGAAACTTTTTCATGCTCTTTTTTTGCAAAAATAGCAGATGTTTCAACAGTTACAATAATTATTTGCTTTAAATTTTGTTGTTTCAATTAAATGGATAACTTTGCGGTATGACAAAGAGTGCCTGCGCTCTGTTGTTTTTTTAATGATTATCAAATATTTGTTCTTATGGATACATCTTTGGAAATGAGCCCTAACAGGGTAGTGGCTTTTCTTGGAAAGCCTTGTCGTGAGTTTACAAAGGCCGACATAGTGCGTTACATAAAGGAGAACGGCATCAGGATGGTCAACTTCATGTACCCTGCGGGTGACGGAAGGCTCAAGACACTGAACTTTGTGATAAACAGTGCTGCATACCTGGATGCCATACTCACCTGTGGCGAGCGCGTCGACGGCTCGTCGCTCTTCCCGTTTATTGAGGCAGGCAGTAGCGACCTCTATGTGTTGCCACGTTTCAGCACGGCATTCGTCGATCCGTTTGCCGAGATTCCTACATTGTCAATGCTCTGCTCATATTTCAACAAGGACGGTGAACCGCTTGAGAGTTCGCCCGAGAACACCTTGCGCAAGGCGTGCCGTGCGTTCAACGAGGTAACCGGCCTGCAGTTCCAAGCGATGGGTGAGCTTGAGTATTATGTGATTGCTCCCGACAGCGGCATGTACCCTGCAACTGACCAAAAGGGTTACCATGAGTCGGCTCCCTATGCCAAGTTCAACGACTTCCGCACCGAGTGCATGGCTTATATTGCCCAGGCCGGTGGACAGATAAAGTATGGTCACTCCGAGGTTGGTAACTTTACCATTGACGACATGGTGTATGAGCAGAACGAGATTGAGTTCTTGCCTGTCCCTGCCGAGGAGGCTGCCGACCAGCTGATGATTGCAAAGTGGATTATCCGCAACCTTGCTTTCAAGTATGGCTATGATGTTACCTTTGCGCCCAAGATTACTGCCGGAAAGGCCGGTTCGGGCCTGCATGTCCACATGCGCCTGATGAACGATGGAGCCAATGTTATGCTCGATGGCGAGGGCAAGCTGTCGCAGAATGCACGCCGTGCCATTGCCGGCATGATGGTGCTTGCTCCGTCTATAACAGCATTCGGAAACACTAACCCTACATCATATTTCCGCCTTGTTCCACACCAGGAGGCGCCTACAAACATCTGTTGGGGCGACCGCAACCGCTCGGTTCTGGTGCGCGTGCCGCTGGGTTGGGCTGCCAAGAGCGACATGTGCCGCATTGCCAATCCGTTGGAGGGCGCAAGTAATTACGACACATCGATGAAGCAGACCGTGGAGATGCGTTCACCCGATGGCTCTGCCGACCTCTATCAGCTCATAGCCGGCTTGGCTGTGGCTTGCCGTCATGGTTTTGAACTTGAGAATGCACTGGAGATAGCAGAGCGTACATACGTGAATGTGAATATCCATCAAAAAGAAAATGAGTCAAAACTGGCTATGCTTGAGCAGCTGCCCGACAGCTGTGCCGCAAGTGCCGACTGCCTGGAACGCCAACGCGCCGTGTTCGAGCAGTACAATGTCTTCAGCCCCGCTATGATTGACGGTATAATAAAGCGCCTGCGTTCATACGACGACCGCACCTTGAGAGCCGATATCGGTGACAACCGCGACGAGATGCTCAAGCTTGTGCAGCGCTATTTCCATTGCGGCTGATGAGTTCTACATGAATGATAATTGACATGACTATGAAAAGACATTTTATCTATATTGCAGCGTTGCTGATGACAGCGTCATTTGCTGCATGTGGCAACAAGGCTGGGAACAAGAACCAGACAGCCCCTATCGCCCCGGCTGTGGCTGAAAAGCCTGTTGTGTATATGACAACCGACATTTCGCCCGAAGGGCTTGTTAAGGTCTATGACGCGCTTGGCGTTGTCCCTACAGGAAAGGTGGCTGTGAAAATTTCCACTGGTGAGCCTGGCGGCAACAACTTCCTGCAACCTTCGCTCATAAAAGACCTTGTGAGCAAGGTGAACGGTACAATTGTGGAGTGCAATACCGCATATACCGGCCCACGCTACGAGACAGAGAGCCACTTGAAGGTGTTCGAGGATCATGGTTTTGCAGCCATTGCGCCAATCGACTTGCTCGATGGCACTGCCGAAACAAAAATCCCCGTAAAGGATACAACCCACATAAAGTATAACATTGTGGGTGCCAACCTGCTCAACTATGACTGGGTGGTTAACCTTGCGCACTTCAAGGGACACGCGATGGGCGGTTTTGGCGGTGTGCTCAAGAACCAGTCAATCGGTATCGCTTCGGCTAACGGAAAGGCTTATATCCACTCTGCCGGTGCCATTGAGGAGAAGGAACTCATTTGGAAACACACTGCCGAGCAGGACAAGTTCATCGAGGCTATGGCTGCTGCAGCACAGTCGGTGCACGACTACTTCGAGGGTCGCATGATATATATAAATGTGATGAACAACCTATCGGTCGATTGTGATTGCAATGCACACCCGGCCGACCCAGAAATGAAGGATATCGGTATCCTTGCATCGCTTGACCCTGTAGCGCTCGACCAGGCTTGTGTCGATCTAGTGTTCAATTACCCATCGAGCGAGGGCGATGACGCGGCGGCGCTCATTGAGCGCATAAATTCGCGTCATGGCATCCACATCCTTGAGCACTCTGCGGCCATTGGCCTTGGCTCAAGAGAGTATGAACTGCGTAGCATTGACAAGTGATGCAACGCCTTGTCAATACACTGCTGTTACTGATAGCCTTTGTCTGCGCCAACGCGCAAACAAAGTGCGTTGATGCTGCCAATGTACGCTCGGCAGTTGAGCGTATGATAGCAGATTATCCACAATCTACATTGCAGGATATCTACAAAAGTTTCTTCCAGGATAACTTCGGGCCGGGGCACGCGGTGCCCGACAGCGCACAGGCTGCTGAGTGGCTGCGTCGCGAGCTTGCGAAGGTTGAGCGTTTGGATGTGCAGTTGTACGAACCAACAGGCTACAACGGCAACTATTACCGCGTGTCGCTCGCAGCCGTTGCAAGCGGCAAGGTGCAGCAGGATGCACTCCTGTCGGCATTCCTGCGCAGCGTGCGTGCCGTGCAACCGAGTGAGGTCGAGGCATGGGGGCAGGAGTGGGCGCAGATTGAGAGCGTGATTGCCGCAATGGAATTGCAGTTGCCCGGTTACGATGCCGATGCCAAGGCTATAAAGGAGATGCTTGCTACCGGGCACTATGCCGTGCACCATAGCCGTCTCTACAATGAACACTACGCACCGCATTATCGCATAATAGCAAAGGATATTTTTGAAAAGGAGATACTACCGTTGCTTGAGCAATGTGACAATAGAAGAGTATTAACCATAAAATAATTAAACAATATGAAACTGAAAAAACTGTTATTGTTAGGAATGGGTGTGATTTTATGTGCTGCATGCAACAATGGCAAGTCTGGCAACCAGAATGAATTAGCAGACGCCCCTTTAGTTGAACCGTCCCCAACTGCTATTGAACTCATCAAGGCTAAAAACATTTCCGCATCCCTCTCTCAACTGAATTTGGAGTTCTGGCCTACATGTACAGCCGATGAGATTGCACAGTTTGTGTTACCCAAGTTGGAGACCGTTATTATGAATGAGACATGTGATGAGTCATTGGCCGGATGCTTTTATCCAAGTAATGGTATAGTGGCTGCAATAAAATGCGAAGATAAACCAACTGTTGATGGGATTATTGCCAAAGCCAAGGATGTCCTTCCCAAGAATGTGATTCTTCTTTGGAGTGCAAAACCTTTAGTTGAAAAATATTCACCTTATGATGATACACTGTATGAAAAATATTACCTTTATGCAATAAAGGACGACTGTTCCGATGGCATCGCACCTTTGCAAGGTGATTTCATAAAGAATGCCGAAATTGGTTTTAGTGGCAATAGTCCGGTTCTTAATATTACAATGGATAAAAACGCTACAAGAATCTGGGCCGACATGACCGAAGAGTGCGCACAGGAGAGGCGTCCAATTGCTATTGTCGTTAATGGTCGTGTCCTTTCGGCGCCAGTTCCTTCAGAACGTATAACTGGTGGCCGAAGTGTAATTAGCGGCGACTTTACAATGGAAGAATTGAAGGAACTTGTAGATGTGCTTAAATAAGTTTCCTATGTTTGCTGCAGCATAGCAGTACAGATATTGAAATCCAATGATTGAAAATTTTCGGTCATTGGATTTTTGTATATTAGTGAAATAATTCTTTCTTTTGTCATAGATATTTTAATCTCTTAATGAAAACAGAGAACATAAAGATACGCGAGGCGGTGGCTGCTGATGCACCCTTAGTTGGCAAGGTGGTGCTTATGGCGCTGCATTATGACGAGACGCACCCGTTCGCGCCGATATTCGCCCGTTTGGCGGCGCGCGAGGTGTCGCAGTACAGTTACCGCAACGCCCTGGTTGCGGAGGTTGATAGTGTTGCCGTTGGAGCCATAATTGGCTATGACGGTGCAAGGCTTTATGAACTTCGTAAACCGTTGCTCGAACTCATGCGTGAGACATTCGGCGGTGTGCGTGAGATAGAGGACGAGACATCGGCAGGGGAGTTCTACCTCGATTCGCTTGCGGTGTTGCCGCAGTGGCGCGGTCGCGGAGTAGGTGGCGCGTTGGTATCTGCAGCACGCGACAGGGCTTTTGCTGCCGGACATGAAAGGGTGGGGCTGATCGTTGATTTTGCCAACCCGCGTGCCGAGGCTCTCTATAAATCACTTGGCTTTGAGCGCGTGAATGCCACAACATTTCTGGGGCATGATATGTGGCACATGCAGGCAAAGAAACCATAGAGGTTGACTAAAAAGGCTCTTTTTATTCAAACCTCAATAATAAGAGGGTGACCCCAAAAGATGGGTCACCCTCTGCCTTTTAGCCCTTTTGGGCATTTCTGTCAAAGGTTTTACAGCCCAAAGCAGCAGCTTATATAACCGTAGTAACGGTTGCTTGCGCCGTCGGCGCTTGGGATGCTCATCCTGAAGTTTGGCGCAATCTTTACATATTTGCCAAGCTTGAACTGTGCGCCGGCAATGATGGCAACCTCATCCTTAGCCTTGTTCCAGTCGTCGCTCGACATCAAGCCATCGGCGCGTGCATAGATATCGAGCCAGCGGTTGATGTAGCCCGATGCGTACATTGAGAAGCCATAGAGGTTCTGCCCTTTGACACGGCGGTTATTGCGCATTATGTTATACTCCACGGCAACTGAAAAATATTTGTGCTTGTAGCCGGCAAACATGGCATAGTTGATGATGTTCTTTGCATTGTCGCCGCCTTCGTTTATGCCTGCATAAAGGCGAATGGACATTCCCTTGAATGGTGTGACAGTAGTGCCTGCACCATAGAGCAGGCCGTCATTCATCTGCACTAACTTATAGCCCTCTCCGTTGGCAATGATTACATCAGCCTCAATCCATTTTGCAAAGCGGTAGGAAGCCGATATACCCAGGTCGGCACTGCTACCGAACTTGTATTGATCCTGGAACGATTTGTAGATGTAACGGTAGCCCCAAAACTTCTCCTGGTAGTTGAACTGTGTTGTCCCAATCATACCACCTTGCAGGGTGAAACGGCCTTTATTCCAACTTACAAGGGCATTCTTGATGTAGGCTATGTGGTGATAGTCGTTTATGCTGTTTGACTGCCCGATGTCCAGGACTCCCTTGATGCTTACTCCGTTGTTGAAAGAGTACTCGTAGCCAAGGTAACTGCGGTCGAGTGCGAAGCCGCGGTCATCATTTACCACACCGAACCCGCTGTGGAAATTGGTGAATATCTGCACTATCGCTTTTCCGTGTTGCGCTTTGTTCGCGACTTGGGCATTGCTGCCGACACTTGTAAAAAGCAGCATGGCTGCTACGATAAATCTGATTGCTTTCATAAATCTTCCTGTTATTGATGAATACTTCCTTCCGCAACCTTTATGCGGAAAAGTGTTATCTTTTACGCAAATAACATGAATTTATGTTTTGTGTTTGTTTAAAGAATGTTAAAACAATGTAACAAAGACAAACAACAGCGATGGAAAAGGCATCTATACATCATGTCCTGTTTTTCTTTCTGTTTTATATAAACAACAAAAAAGGTTGTACGCATACAACCTTTTTAAGAACCTTTCTTATGTGTTTATCGTTTTGAGTTTGTCTAAAACTTCAGGGAGCCACATATATCCGATAGGTAGCTGTCTATCCTGTCAAGGCCTTTGTCGGTAACGAATATGTGTATTTTAATGGGCTTGTGACCTTCCTTGTAAATAATGAGAGTATAGTAGTGGGGGTACTCCTCGTGGATGGAGATATAGCCCTCTTTACTATTAGTGCAAATTTTTTCTCTGTAGGGGAATTTGCACAGCAGCATTGCATCGGCTCCACACTGTGCGGTGTATGAGTCATCTTCGTACACCGTTACATTCTCATCGAAAATTCTGTTGATTTCGTCCTCGGTAACACGAACTTGCCAATAGTTGATGTCATCCCTGTTGCATATGACATCCACGGCAACACCTTTCCTGAGGTTTGGCATCATCCAAGCATTAGCATCGGCATACTGGCTCATGACCGGAATGTAGACTATACAATCGCCGTCCGAAGAGATCATAGCGATAGGGTTGCTTATAGTTCCTATATAGTCATTTCTGTGCAGTAAAATAGGGTAACCGAAATAGCTCTCGTAAAACTCCGGATAAATGCTTGTGAAAGAGTTAAAAGGTAACTGCACCTTACTCAGGCCATATTCCTTTTTATACAGCTTCTTGAATCCCCTGCTTATACCTTTGGGTCTACGCCTGTTGCGTGATTCGGTCAACTTCACCTGCTTATCGAAAACCTTGGAGTCAAACTGGGCTGATGAATTCAAGCACGACAAAGAGAATATTGTTAATAATGCAATAAATTTTAGTTTATTCATGATTATCTAATGCGTTTGTAGTTGTTGCTTAAGTTTTGTTTGCTTTTTGCTCCCCTCCGTCGGCAAGCCGACACCTCCACCTCAGTGAGGGGAGGAGTTAGTTGTCTTTATGTTACTCATTGAAGAACCTGAACATGTTGTACCATTCTACTTTTTCTTTGGCGGTTTGGCTGCCGTACTCGAGTGCTACGCGGTACCAGGCTGCTGCTTTTTTGTCGTCCTTTTTGGTGCCTTTGCCTTTTTCGTACATGCGGGCAACCTTTTCGGCGGCCTCGGGGTGTCCGCTGTTGGCGGCGTGCAGATACCAGTTGAATGCCTTTTTCTTGCTCTTCTTCACATAGTAGCCATCCTCATAGAACTGTGCGAGCCTGTACTGGGCGTCGGTGTTGCCAAGTTTGGCTGCCTTTTGGTAGTAGCCAATAGTGCTCTGCTTGCGCAGCTGTTTTTTGTTCAGTTGCAGCAGGGAGTCGGCTTGCGCCACCTTTTCGCCAATGGTGTAGAGGGCGCGTGGCTCGTTCTTTGCCGCTGCACGGCTGTAGTATTCATAGGCTAGTGTGCTGTCCTGTGCTGTGCCACGACCTATGAGGTGGCAGTCGGCAACTGTGGTGAGTGCCTTGGGGTATCCTGCTTGGCCGGCTCTGTCGTAACAGATGAACGCGAGGCTGTCGTTCTGTGCTGTGCCAATGCCGATGAGGTAACAGGTGGCAAGGTTGTAGAGTGCCTTGTCGTGCCCTGTGTTGGCGGCACGGCGGAATCGCCTGAAGCCCTCGATGGTGTCGCATTCAACACCGTAGCCGTTCATGTAGCACACGGCGCTGTTGTAGATGGCGTCGGGGTAGCCAAGTGCCGATGCTTCGTTGAAGCAGGTGAATGCCTCGTCGTACATTTGGTGCTTGAAGAAACTACGCCCTTCCTCGGTTTTCTTGAAACAGAAGGCGAGGATGTCGATGTTGTGTATGCCTACAATGGGTGTCTCGGGCATGGTGAGGTGGTCAATGTCGCTGTTTTTATTCTCAGCACCGCGTGTGACAATGTTGCTATTGCTGTAGAACGTGCCGCTTGAGCGACCTTCGATGTCAACAGCAATTCTCTTTGCCGAAGTGCTGTTGTATAGTTCTACCTGTAGTTTGCCGTTCTTTGCCGTGATATCTGGCGACCACAGGAGCGTGCGGCGGTAGTCGGCTGTGGTGGCATCGGGCTTGATGCGGCTGTAGTCGGGCGAGTAGAACTGCTTGCTCTCTGTGTATCCATAGACCATTGTGTAGCGTGTGGTGCCGCGATGGGTATATTCGGGTATAAGTCCTTTCTGTTCATCCTCTTCGCTATTCGGGATGAAGCAGGCTACGTAGTTGGGGATGGCGTTGTGCGGGAGTGATTTGATGCGGTCGTGGAGTATGGCTGCATCGGGGGCATCATCAATGTTGCCGTTCCTTGCGCTTATTCCCATCTGTCCATAGAATCCTTCGTAGTAGCTTCTGTAGTCGATGTTACCTTTATTCTTGTTTGTTGCCTTGAGTATGCGTCTTCCTCCACCAAACTGTTTGCGGGTATTCTCATCGGAGCGGATGACAATCTCCTTGAAGTTCATCATTTTGCGTGGCTCAACACCTTCGAGATACTCTCTGTTGGGTATAGGAGTGCTCAACGAACTGTATTCGCCGTCGATGACCATTGACTGTATCCAGTAGCACCAGTTGAGGTTGTGGCGCCAGAATGCACTGCGCAGAATGTCGGCTGCGGTGAGTGTGTTGTGGAATGCCGGGTCATTTATGCGGTAGTGGCCGTCGTCATCGGCACGGAATCCGCTGCCCATCTCACGCTTGAATCCGCTGAATGAGCTGTTGTATATGCCACCGCTTGCCATAACGGCACGGTCCAATGTCGAAAGGGTCTCGGCACCTCCAATGGTTGCCGTGGGTGCATAGTTGTTGAAGTCGCCGGTGCCGGTGAAATCATATTGCCACTCATTGCCGCCATAGTAGGCCGATTTCTCGTTGCAAAGGTAGGTGACATCCTGGGCATACTCCCATTCGTCGAGGAAATCGAAGCGCATTTCGCTTCGTGGCGGGCGGTAGTTGGCTTCGCGTTTCTTCTTCGACACAACCTCCACCTGCGAGATGAGGTACTCGAATGGGCGCACTTTGATGAGGCTGTCCCTCTCGGCTGTCAATCCCTCCTGTGTGGTGGGCAGGCCTGTGTTGCGCTCCCAATAGTGGTAGAGGCGCATCTTGGGCGAGAAGTAACGGTCGAGAGCAAAAGCGAAGATGCTGTCGCTGCTGTCGTATGATGTGCGTGGCCCCATGAGTCTTGCAACGCGCTTGCCGGTGAAGTCGCGTGTCTGTATGCGGAACTCACCGTTGGCATCGGTGTTGAAATTGTATTTCGTGAGCAGGCTGTCGTTGTATGTTATGTCGAACTTGATGCTTGCTCCGGGTTTGTTGGTGACAATAATTTTGTCGAGCTTGCCGAAACGCTTGTCGGGGCGTTTCTTTACAAAGCGTCCCTTGATGGTTATGCCGCGCTCAATTGGTTGCTCCAGCTTGGCATTGCGGCGGATTAACTTGCTCCAATCGTATGATGTCCAGCCGTGGGTGAGCACGATGAGGTCGAGTTCGCGCGCGCGGTTCATGTTTTTCTGGTCAAAGTAGCGTGTTGCATCGGGAATGTAGCCCTTGAGTTCCGAACCCAGAAGCATGTATGTATATATGTTATAGGAATATGATGTTTCTTGGCGGTAGTCGGCATCGCTCACTGAGAGCGAGAATGTACCGCCGCTGATGGGCTTGCCATCCTCGCGTTCAATGTCGAGTGTTATATTGCCGTGAGGGGTAACATGTAAATCATCAATCTCCTCACCGTTGCTTGTGACCTTTAGCTTTGCTGTTGCCATGTCACTTCCCTGGGGTTCTTCATGTGTTACGAAGAATTGTCGCTCGGCAAGCGGTATGTTGTCGTTAATAAAGAGTACAACGCGGTTCACTCCCTCTCCAAGGGACTTGCTGTCTATGGCAAAGAGCATGCAGGTGTCGGTCGAGAAGAACCTCTCGTAAAAGAATATCTTTCCACGGCGCATGACGGCACAGCCCATTTCTGTCTCTGCCTTCAGGTTATTCTGTACTGTTATGTAATATGTGCCGTCCTGTTCAAGAACCTCTATAGTCGCTCCTTCCTCTTCAATCGGCGGCAGGTCGAACTTCTTTTCTTTCTTGCCCTGTTTCAGTATGGCTTTGTATTTTATATCTTTATCAGGAGTGATGGTGAATGTTCCCTTTCCCAAGTGCTCTGGGGCGGTGGTGAGCAACGGCTTGCCGTCGGCTGTGATGGTGATGCTCTGCTCACTATTTATGCCGTCGTTGCCGAATACCTCGTATGCAACGGCGCTTTCAATGCCATTGACAAGATGGCCGCCTTCGGGGTAGAAATGCAGGTCGCACGGTGGCAGTTCGCTGTTCACCCATTCCACTTCGCGGTCGAGGCCGGTGAGGCTGTCGTTCTCCTCAATGTCAACAAGGAATCCTCTGCGGCGATCGAGCATGTTCTTGAAATCCCAATTGTTGGCATTCACTTTGTCGAAGATTGGGAATACACGGCTGAAGATGGCATCCTTGCCGCGGTTGAGCATGTAGCGTGTGTAGGCGCGTACCTCGTAATATCCCGACAGCAACAACGGTGTCAGCTCGAACGAGCCGTGGCAGCTGCCGTCGCTCTCAATCTTGTATTTGTTGGTCTTTACAACGTAGCCCTCGGGCGATACCAGTTCGACGTACAGCACGCGGCTCATAGTAGTGGGCTCGTCATTGACTCCGCTCATCACGTATGCCTTGAACCAGATATCCTCGCCAAGGTAGTAGGCTGTGTTGTCAAAGTGTAGATATACGCGTTCCTCCGGGAAAAGGCTCTGTTTGATGGCACTGCGTATGATGATGTTGTCGAGACTGTTGCGTGGCGCCTCGCCATTGCCTGTTGTCTGTGCAAGGGTACCTTGCAACAGTGTCGTAAGCAGTAATAGTATTATGGTTGTACGTTTCATGGGTGTTGGTATTAACCCCCTCCGCCTTTGCCCCCCTAAGACAGGGTAGGAATTTAAAAGCAACATAGGGGGTGTTATCTTATTGCTGTTGCTCCGGCCATCAGTGGCAGTTGTGAACTATTGTTCGTAATCTCCATTGAAGGTCCGTGGTGGAATATCATGTGTGCCTCGTATGTTGTTCTGCCACCTGTCTGCCACTCTTTTGCCGTTATGTGGCGTGTGGCAACCATTGTTGCCGTCGTCTTGATATTCTCGATTTCGGCAGGTGTGG
>JAFOCD010000097.1 GCA_017381475.1 Bacteroidaceae bacterium | reverse complement strand
TTCATCGGTCCAGCTGTTGACAACGATTCCGGCATCCATCTGGTTTGGCTCCTGAGAGTTCATGCCATTGCCTGCGATACACAACTTCCAGTTGTATGTGCTGTTTGATGATGGAGTAATCTCCAATGCATCAACGGCAGTGTCGGACCATGCGCCATCTTTTGTTACATACTTGGCAGCACCTACGCTATAAAGGTAGTAGTTGCCGTCAATGTTTTCAATCTTGAACTGCTGGTTTGCATCGTTCCAGTCTTTTGCAACTGTTGATGTACCAAGATTCTTTGCCGTGCTGGTAGAGATACCATTGGCATTCGCAGTCGTATTGTTCATCAAGAAGCAGCGTGCGCTCTCAATGAAATACGTCTTGTCGTTACTGAGCTGATCCAAGCTTGTAACGGTCACCTCCTGTGCTGTTGCAGTTATGAATGCAACAACCAGTGACAAGAAAAGCGTAAATTTTCTCATAAATGTTGGTTTTGGTTAATAGATAAAAATTTGTGTCAGATTGTAATGCGAAAGGGTGCTTTGGCATGTTTTTGTACATAAAAAACACATACACCTCTTCTAAATTTACAAAATTAGGAAAATATATCCGTATTAATAGTATGTTCTGCGATTTATTTCCTGTATTCTCCATTTTGTGGAGTGGATAAATCCGCAGTGTCAACGCTTTTTCCTTGTCCGCGATGGGCGGGACACTGCGTGCCGTGTCCCTGCTGGTGGGGTGTAAAAAACTTGCGCGAGAACTTCTCGCGCAAGTAGTATTTAGAGTTTTAACCTCTCCCTTTCGTTAGGGTGGGGTGAGTGTTTAGTTACTTTACAAGTACCTTTTTGCCATTGATAATGTAGATACCGGACTTTGTGATTTCTACAATACGACGGCCTGAAAGGTCGTAGATTACATCATTCTCAACCTCTGTCTCAACCTCCTCAATTGCAGTGGAAGTATTCACTGTGATAGTGTATTCAGGAAGTTCTGTAGGAGCGAGGTATGTACTGTTATCTACAACATAGTTCAGGTTAGCCAATGTGTATGTACCGTTTGGAACCTCTGCATCAGTCGTAAATGTAACAACATTTCCATCCTTTGTAGCAACAAGTGCTATTTCGCTGTTGTCTGCAACATTGATAAGCTTGAAGCTAACTTCATTTGGATAGAAAGCAACAACACCGTTGTATTCTGCAACAATATTTTCAAATACCTCAACGGTAGAACCGCTTGCAGGAGTGATGTTCTTCAATGCAAATGGAATCTTGACAGTGTATGTAAGTTTCTTTCCAGCGAAAGCCTTGTCAGTACCCTTCTTTACAATCCAACCTGCAGGAATCTCAACAGTGTACTTTGTTGTACTCTCAGGAGCGATAGCCTCGTCCAAAGTCAAAGTAAGCACCTTACCCTCGATTGTCGCGTTGTTGGCAACAGTGATTGTACCTGCAACAGTCTCAGTGTTCTGTACATATACATTCAGAACAGTAATATCGCTTTCTGCAGCAAACTCAATTTCAGAGTCAAATTCAGCAGTGATAACAGAGAGAGTATTGTTTACATTTACAGTTGTCTTGCTTGTCAATGCAGGAGCAGCGTCTACAGTGAATGTGAATGTCTCACCGGCATACTTCTCGCCATCAACGCTCTCGATGCAACCTGCAGGGAGTGCGAATGTGTATGTACCGCTCTTTGTTATAGCACTGAAATTGAATGTAATGCTATTGCCCGAAACGACAGCGGCATTTGTCCATACAGTGGAAATAGCACCTCCATTAGCATCGTAAATCTTGATGTACTCTACAGCACTGTCTGTTCCAGTACCTGTACCAGTACCTGTACCAGTTCCTGTACCAGTTCCAGTACCTGTTCCAGTACCTGTTCCAGTACCTGTTCCAGTACCTGTACCAGTTCCAGTGCCTGTTCCTGTTCCAGCTGTACCAGTTCCAGTTCCAGTACCAGTACCAGTGTTAGATGTACCCCAGTCTACAACAATGTCCTTTGTGAAAGAGATTGTGATAGTAGAGAGTGCTTCAACAGCCTCGCTAGGAGTTACTGTTGCAACTGCGAAAGCAACAGGCTCCGGCTCTGGAGTTGTCATTCCTGCATTTACAGCCTCAATTGCAGCGTTGATAGCCTCTGTTGCTGCAGTGAGTTGCTCGGCTGTGAAATCAGCATTGCTCTCGGCGGCCTTGCAAACTGCATTCAATGCAATAACTGCATCCTTTACTGCTGTGTACTTCTCGGCAATTGTAATATCAACATTATATATGTCGAATTCTGACATGTGCCAATATGTGCGCTCAGCTGTTACAACAAAACGCAAGTAACGGTAAGCTGTCTCAGAGCTAATGGCACTGGATGTCCACTGGGTGCCGCCTGTCTGTGGAAGACCGCTTGTTACATTGTAAAGTTCGGTGTAAGCATCCTTGTCGTTGCTACCCAAAACTTGAATACCATCGGGGTAGTCGTTCTGTACAGCAAAACGTGTGGTGTACTTGAATGAGAAGTCGGCAAGTTCGTTGCCTTCACCAAGGTCAACCTCAATGTAGTGAGGCTCCTCGCCACCACCATGCCAGTTTGTGTGGAAGAAGTTCCCATCCTGTGCAATACCGTCAACAAGCTGTGCGATAGGGCCTTCTGTTGGCTCTGGGTTGTTGCTCCATACATATGCAGCAGCAGTAGCGTCAGCAACCTGCAATGGCAACTCGCTCTCAACAACTGAAATGTTGGCCTCGGCAAGGATAGTCTCTGCTTCGGCATATTTAGCGTCGAATGCTGCGCGTGCAGCTGCGAGAGCTTCAGCCTCGGCCTTGATTTTTGCTTCAATCTCAGCAATAAGTCCTGTTGAGTCGAATGTACCGACTTCTGTGAAAGTCAAACGGTTACCATCGTCCGGTGTCTCGTAGTTTGCAACAACACCATATGTGTAACCACCAGAGAAATTAAGACGGTTCTGGCCGTTAAAGAGAATGAGTTTGTAACCTGCAATGTCTGCATCTGCAACTGTTACATAACCCTCGGGAATCTCGGTGAGCTTTACAAACTGACCATCTTTTGAAGCGAACTTCTGTGCACCAAGGCTGTAGAGATATGTCATGCCCTGGTACTCAATGAATACAAAATGCTGGTTAACATCCTCTGTATTTACAGCGATGTCTCTGTTGTGGTAGTTGCCGTATGTGGCACCACAGTGTGTCAAGTGTGTATCCTCGGCTGTAGCATAAAGCGCACCGCGCGCAGCATCCTTGGCTGTAATCTGGTAAACCTTCAACGCTGTGGGGTCTTCGGGCTCTGGCTCCGGAGCAACAACTTCGCGCTTGTCGACACCTGTTACAGTGATGGTAGCCTGCTGGTTGCCAACTTCGTGGTCATCGGCCTTGTGGCAAAAGAAGTAACGCAACTTGTAATCACCTGCTGCAAGAGTTGCAATTGTGTAAGTGTTGTCTTTGTGCGCGCCGCCTGTGAAACCATAGTGGTAGTCACCTGCTACAACATTGTTGTCTGCGTCCAATACATCAACACCAAGCAACATGAGCTTGTGATTGCCCGAAGTGTACATGAAATTGACTGTTACATCACCATCTGCCGGTGCTGTAACATCCAACGAATAACTTTTAACGACTCCTGAGTTACAGTTCTCACCACTGCTTTCTGCGGCTTTGGCTGTAGTTACACCTTCAGGATAGTCGTTGATTTCGGTTGCCGCAATTTCTGAGATCTGTTGTACAAATCCAGCTGTTTGCGCAAACGCTGTGGTTACTGTAGCAACCATCAACGCCAAGAAAAATGTAAATTTTCTCATAAACGATCAGTTTTGGTTAATAAATAGAGTATATATAAATAGTATTAGTATCAAACTGTTATTTAAAGCTCTTATTTTGCCTTTTTCTGTTATTCTGTTTACTTGGGAAATACTATCTCCAAGGTACAAAGTTAGAAAAATATGTTCTTTTTAAGTATAATTTGTTTGAAATTATTTCATTATTCTTGCTGTAATCTCTTTGCATATTCGGTACATGTTGATAACCGGATGTCTGAATTTATAAAATCGAAGTTTGTTTGTTGGGAATAAAAAAACTCGCGCAAGAAATATTTCTCGCGCGAGCAGTATTTAGGTGTTAAGGCTATTATTTAGTAAGCCTCTTAGGGTGTGATTATTACTTAACCAAAACCTTTTTACCGTTTACGATATAGATGCCACCCTTGGTGATAGTCTCAATCTTGCGGCCGGTGAGGTCGTAGATGGCATTGTTCTCAACCTCAGCTTCAATACCCTCAATAGCAGTAGGCTCTGCTATAGTGAATGTCAATGTCTGAGCAGGGAGAATCTCCATGTTCATCCAATCTGTAGTACCAATGTTGTAATCCTCGATGTAGAGAGTGTATGTGCCGGCTGCAGTGATAGGAGTCTCTGCTACAAGGCGGATGCTGTTGTATGGCAACTCGTTGCCCTCCTTGTCATTGAATGAAGGTGTCAAGTAGTACTCGGTACCGTTGTCGCTTGTCATGTAGAATGCCTCGGCCATGCAAGTAATCTCCTTGTTGAACTCGATGAGGATGTCCTCGATAGCCTCAACCTCAGCACCGTTTGCAGGTGTGATGTTTGTTATCTTCAGTCCCTCTGCGATTGTGAATGTATATGTGAGGTCTTCTGCGATTGTTATGTTTGCATTAGCCTCTGCACATACAAACTGCTTCTTGAGAACGAATGTGTATACTCCAGGTGTTGTGATGGGCTCGGCAGCCTTCAGGCAGAGTGCGTTGTAAGGACACTGCTCGCCCCAACCGTCGGTGTATGTTACTGTCAATGGGAACTCGTCGCCATTCTCGTTTGTGATAACAGCGCCGCTTACATTGTCAAC
>JAFOCD010000096.1 GCA_017381475.1 Bacteroidaceae bacterium | reverse complement strand
CGGTAGTCGGCAACGGCAATGATGTTGCCGTTCTTTGCAGTTGCAATGGCAGGGATACGGTAGGGGATAGCACCTGTAGTGAGTGTGGGGAATACATCGAATGCAGGCTCCGGAGTGCGGATGTCGAGACCCATGTAAACCACGAAGTTCGAGAATGTGATACCCTTGTTTGCACCGCTTTGTGTAAAATATACTGTGCGTGCAGGCTCGGCAATCTCAACCTCAAGGTGCTGTGTTGTAGCCGATGATGTGTAGTTGCCACCCTCGGCTGTCAGTGTGAGGGTATAGCTGCCATCGTTGTTAGTGTTCACGTAGTCAAAGCCATAGCCCTTGATTACAAGACCCTCAGGTGCAGTGAGTGTGTATGACGATGTGCCCGACTGGCCTGAATAACCGGCGATGTAATCGCCCTCAGTTGTCATGTTGTTTGCACTTGTAGAGAGTGAGAAACCTGCGAGTTCGCTGCTCTCCCACTTTGCGTGCCATGTACCGTTTGCATTGCTTGCTGTGAAACTACCCTTTGACGCAAGAATCTCGACCGATGTCTCGGCTGCTGTGAACACGATTGTTGAACCTGCATCGGCTCCCTCGGCCCAGAAAGCGAGCTTTCCGATACCGCCGAAGTCATTCACGGCGTAGTTTGTGCCGTGGATTCTCATAAAGTATCCGTTTACATTGGCAATCTTGTTCGATGCGGCAAAATCCCAACGGCCTACATAGCCTTCGGGGAGGTTTGCTGCATCCTGCATGATGGGATAGGTTGAACCGCCTGTGCCGCCATAGCCGCTGATGGCGCTCATTGTTGTCTTTGATGCAAGAACCTTGCTTGTGCCGGCCTGCTTGTTATATACAGCATAACCGTCGGTGTCGTTGCCGACAAAGCACCATAGCTCGTCGTCATTGCCCTTTGGGGTAGAAACTCCAAGTGCAATGTGGTCGGCACCCGCATTGTCCTTGATTAGCTTTGCACCTTCTCCAATTCCCATTGTGTACCATGTTGTACCTTGGGCAAACTCGCCATTTTCAATCGTCGTAGCCTTGAAAGGAACCTGTGCAAACATTGCAGCTGCCGAAAGGACAGCGCAAGAAACCAGCGTAAAAAATCTCTTCATAAATAATAGGTTAGTTACGGAATATTTTAATTATCTCAAAATCAAAGTCGTGTTACCATCCCACCTGCACGCCGTCCTCGTAGAAGTGGCGGCCGAAACTCCAACCGAACACGCTGTAGTAGCGTGCAAGTTCCTTGGCGCGGCCAATGAACTCCTCGACATCCTTTGTCTCGGGCGATGGATTGCTCCATCCAATCTCGGCAATTGCGCCAAGGCGTGGCAATGTCTTGTACTGCAACTGCATGGGGGTAGTCACATACTCGGTCCACAGGTTGCCCTGCACGCCAAGGATATATTTCTGCTCCTCCTTGCTCAACTGGTCGTATGGGTTGAACGAGTAGGTCTTGCGCAGGGGAACATAGCTGCCGTTGCTGTCAAGCTCGTCCTTTCGGTCGGTTGTCTGGCGGTAGTCGAGGTAGCAATAGTCGCCGGGAGTCATGATGACATAGTTGCCCTTCTTTGCTGCCGCGATGCCTCCGACTGTACCACGCCATGACATGATTGTCGCGTTCTGGCTCACACCGCCCTCAAGAATCTCGTCCCAGCCAATCAACTTGCGGCCGTTCTTGTTCAGGTGTGCTTCTATGCGGCTGTTTACATATGACTGCAGTTCGGCCTCGTTGTTCAGGTTGTTGTCCTTTATACGCTGCTGGCAGTCGGGGCATTCTTTCCACATATCGCGTGGAGCCTCGTCGCCACCAATGTGTATGTATTCGCTTGGGAAAAGTTTCATCACTTCGTCAAGGACATCCTCCCAGAACTTGAAAGTGCTCTCCTTGCCGGCGCATGCAATCTGCTTCGATACGCCCCAGTATGACCATGTCTTGTAGTTGCCCTTCTCGCCCTCGCATCCAAGCCATGGATACGCGCTCAATGCACCAAGCGAGTGACCCGGTATTTCAATCTCGGGAACGACCGTGATGAAACGCTCCTTGGCATACTTCACAATCTCCTTTATCTCCTTCTGTGTGTAATAACCACCGTAAGGAATGCCGTCGAGTCCTTCGTTGTGACCTGTGGTAGTCTGCTCGCGCAGGCTACCAATTTCGGTGAGCAATGGATATTTCTTTATTTCAATACGCCAACCCTGGTCCTCGGTGAGGTGCCAGTGGAAACGGTTCATCTTGTGCATTGCAAGGATGTCGATGACCTCCTTTACCGTCTCCACGCTCCAGAAATGGCGTGAGCAGTCGAGCATGAATCCGCGGTAAGGAAAGTGAGGAGCATCGGTTATTTTCATTGTAGGCAGTGCAACCTTGTCAAGGTTGAGCGGAGTCTCGTATGCCTGCACCGGGATAATCTGCTTCAATGTCTGCACGGCATAGAACATTCCCGCACCATCCTTTGCCTTGATGATGATGTTCTCGGGTGTTATGTCGAGCATGTATCCTTCGGGCTTTATTGACCCGTCGAACTTGAAGATGACATTGTTGTCGGTTGTCGTCTTTGAGCTTTTCTTCAGTTTCTGTCCAAAGATAGACTCAACAATACGGTTCAACTCCTCGGCAGCATATCTTGCTGTGTTGTCATCGAAACTGTAGATGATTCTGGTCTCTTTGTTAAGCTCGAACTTGATGTTGGGGTTGCCGTGTTT
>JAFOCD010000095.1 GCA_017381475.1 Bacteroidaceae bacterium | reverse complement strand
CTGTTCAACGAAGCCGTAAATGACATAAGCATTGACCACGAGAAAGGACATGCCACAAAATGCAACATCATCATACGCGATGGCGAGGTGGAATTTGCTGACGGCGAGGTTGAGATAAACGGTGTTACATACGACAACGGCATACACTTCACAACAGGATATATGAATAAATTAAATTAACAGATATGAAAAAGAGAATTTTATCAAGCTTACTAATAGCTTTTGCATTTGCAGTAACAGCATTAGCACAGACAACAGCGCTTGTGGCATACGAAGGTGGCTACTTCGTGAAAAACGGCGACAGGTGGACCGAATACCGTCCACAGGACAAGGACGAGGCGTGGAACGAGTACAAGCAATATAAGGAGAACGACAAATTCTACTTCCTCAACAGCAAACGATGCCGCGTATCGGTTCCCAAGCTGGCGTGTGACAAGATTTTCGTTGACCGCAAGAAGAACGAGAATTGGGAAGTTGTCTATAACACCATCAGCGTATACCCTTATTGCCCCAACGGCAATGGTATCTTTTACTGCTACACCACCACAAGCATTGAGTACGATGGCTATTTTGTACGCAACAACGGCAAATGGACCGAGTACAGACCCAACATGAAACGTGGCCTGTGGGCAGAGTTTGACGAGGTAGGCGAGGACGAGAATTTCTTCTACCTGAAGAGCGAGCACAACACCGTACAGGTCCCCAAGACCATAAACAACAGGTTCATCATCAGAAAGAACGATAACAGCAGCTGGCGTGGCGGCTACACTGCCGCAGCAATATACGACACATCGGCACTGAGCAATTACAACTATAGCCTGAACTACTCTAAAGCATTCGTGGCAAAAAAAGGCAATAACTACAAGCTGACAAAAGATAGCGGCAGCATAAGCCTTGACACAAATGGAAATATTGAGGTAAGGTTTGGCAACAAGCACTTCAACACAATATACAGCAGCATAAGACTCGAGAAGTATGACGAGGAACTTGCCATATGCATCTCAATTGACAAGAAGAACAATATATGGATTCTTAACAATGACCAGTGCATAATAGACTGCAAGGAGATTGGCAAGAAGACAATGCTGCTGGGATGCAGCAACGCCAAAGCCTACAAGGATTTGATGAACAGGCTAAGGATAAGACCGATAGTCATCAGAAAATAATAATACAAACTATAAATGGGGCAGCGTGCTGCCCCATTTATAGTTTGCTTCTACAATGTTAGTGGACAATGCGTAACGCGACAGTCCGCTTTTTAGATATTTGCTATGCTATTTTCGTTTTCGTAATGCCTTTATCAACTCCCTCCCAATAATACCATCCTCATAGAAATCATTGAACTTTTGAAAGAGCAGAACAGCCTTTACCATTGCACCGTCATAGACAGCACCACCATCGGGAGTGTAAATAATATCCGCCTCATCCAAGTAAAGTTTTTTTACCAATATTTTTGCAACAGAAAGGACATCGTGCCCACTGTCGCCACGCATGATGACACGGTCTCCAAGGGCATAGCGCCGGGGCACATACTGCACAGAGTCAATGGGTGACTTCTTGACACGGGGAGTCTTTACCTTTGCAGTTTTTGCCTCCGCCTTGGCCTTCCTTTTCTTCTCTTTCTCCATTTTCTCCGCAACCGAAGGACGCAACCGAAGCGTGTCGCCCGACACTTTCCTGTATGAGCGGGAAGAACCGAGCACCCCCTTGTCACCGGTCAATGACTGCGCAGCAACAAACTGTGCAAAGAAGAACAACAACAGAGCAAAAAAGAACCTTTTCACAAAAGCGGAATTTGGGGAATGACCATTTATTGAATAGAAACAGTGCCGACTTGCCACGCATGCCGGCACCAACTTACAATTTATTCGGCACCGAGCAATTTCTCAAAACAGAATGGAACGGGAGTTTCAAAACGGAGATGTTTACCGGTGACAGGATGAGTGAAACAGAGCATGTAGGCATGCAAGCCAAGACGACGCATAGGATCCTGACTACTGCCATACTTACGGTCGCCCACCACAGGGTGTCCAAGATCGGCCATATGGACGCGAATCTGATTCTTTCGACCTGTTTCAAGCTCACACTCAACAAGCGAATAGCCATTAGACGAAGCCAAAACATTATAATGTGTCACAGCATATTTTCCACCATTATCCACTGGACTTGAATGTGTTATAAATCTCTTATCTTCGGTAAGCCATGACCGCACACAACCACGAGGTTGAGAAAACTCACCCTCAACCAAAGCAAGGTAGCGACGATCGGTTACAAGCTCCTGCCAACCATTGATAAGAGATTGTTGAGTCTGCACATCCTTTGCATAAACCATCAACCCAGATGTGTCGCGATCGAGCCTATGAACGAGGTGCGAAGTATTGCGACCACCACCCTTTTCAAGATAATAGTTAAGCACAGTCTGCACAGTCTGCTGGCGAGAATTATTGCTCATCGAAAGCAGACCCGGCTGTTTATCTATGACAAGCATATACGGATCCTCAAAAACTATATCAAGTTCCTTGCTATGAAACGCCTTTTTATGTTTTGAGCGGTCGAGCTGCACCACATCGCCGGGTTTCAGTTCCGCAAGCGGATAAGTGGTAATTGCATTATTTACAAGCACTACCCTATTCGTGATTAAAGCTTTAGCTCTATTACGGCTCATGCCGTGCATCTTCTCCATCACAAATGCTATCAACTGAGCAGGAGCAACCACCTTGAATGTGAGCAAACTTTTTATTTTGCGTTGCATATTATATTTGTATTTAATTATTTAACTTCTCTACGCTCAAGCAATACTACATTCTCCACATGATGTGTATGAGGAAACATGTCGACAGGTTGCACAGCGACCACCTTGTAGTCAACATCAAGCAACTGCAAGTCGCGCGCCTGGGTTGCAGGATTACAGCTGACATATACTATGCGCCTGGGAGCAGCAAAAAGTATCGTATCAATCACATCATTATGCATACCTGCGCGTGGCGGGTCTGTAATGATTACATCGGGCATTCCATGCTCGCCGATAAAGTCACGGGTAAGGATATCCTTCATATCACCGGCAAAGAATGTGAGGTTGTCGAAACCGTTAAGCTCGGCATTGATGCGCGCATCAATGATTGCATCCTCGACATACTCCACACCTATCACCTTCTTGGCATTACGCGCCACAAAGTTCGCAATTGTTCCGGTTCCGGTGTAGAGGTCATAAACCACCTCGTCGCCTGTAAGCCCGGCAAACTCGCGTGCAACCTTGTACAGATTATAAGCCTGCTTGCTGTTTGTCTGATAGAAAGACTTCGGACCTACTTTGAAGCGCAAGCCCTCCATTTCCTCATAGATTACATCGGTTCCTTTACAGGTCACCACCTCAAGATCTCCAAAAGTATCGTTGCACTTATTATTGATTACATAGAGCAAAGATGTAACCTCAGGGAATGAATCGGCGACATATTGTAAAGTTTTTTCAAGTTGTTTTTTATCACTGTCACTCTCTACCCTCGCCTGCAGAAGCAGCATAACCTCGCCAGTGGTAGATGTACGCAACATCATGCTACGCAACACGCCCGAGTGCGAGCGCAAATCATAGAAAGGAATATTCTCTCTGATGGCAAACTCCCTGATTCCATTACGCAGGCGATTATTCAAACCTTGCATCAACGCACACTCCTCAATATCAAGAACCTTGTCAAAAGCACCGGGAATGTGAAAGCCAAGTGCATTCATATTGTCATACTTAGTTCCGGCCTCAACTTCATCCCAAGTAAGCCAACGCTTGTTGCTGAAAGTGAATTCCAACTTATTACGATATTCCCTTGTCTGTTCCGAACCAAGAATGGGCATAATCTCGGGCAATTCAACCTTGCCGATACGCGTCAAAGCATCATACACCTGCTGCTGCTTGTATTTCAACTGGTGTTCATACGCCAGGCACTGCCATTTGCAACCACCGCAAACACCATAGTGTTTACAGAAAGGAACATCGCGTTCCTGCGAATACTCATGGAATTTTACAGCCTCAGCCTCGGCATAACTGTGTTTCTTGCGTTTCACCTGCAAATCCACCACATCACCGGGCACCACAAAAGGCACAAAAACAACCAGGTCATTGACACGCGCAAGAGCCTTGCCCTCGGCAGCAACACCGGTAATCTCAATCCGCTCAAGCAGCGGAAGTTCTTTCTTTTTTCTTGCCATTATAATCGTATATAAATTTTCATAATAGAAAACAGGGACACCCGACATAGGTGCAAACTCCTGCAAATTATAAATTCTAATACAAAGATAGGGCAAAAATCACTACAAAACCCACTTTTAACAACTGAACTTAAAATTTTTAATTTATTATATGATATTTCCTCGCATAAATTTAGGATTACAAACATTTTTGTTATATTTGCAAATTAGTTGAGCATGCATTTTCGGGTGCAGTGCACAACATGTGAACAGCTAAACATTTTTTATTTATCAACAAACAATAAACTCAAAAATTTATGGCAGACAAAAGAGTCTATACCTTTGGTAATGGCCTTGCTGAAGGTAATGCGTCAATGAGAAACTTGTTGGGTGGTAAAGGTGCCAACCTTGCCGAGATGAACCTTATCGGTATCCCAGTCCCTCCAGGTTTTACCATTACAACTGAGGTTTGTGGCGAGTACTACAGCCTTGGTAGAGAGAAGGTTATTGAGCTTCTTAAGGCAGAGGTTCAGGCCGCAGTAAAGAACATCGAGAACTTGATGAACTCTACATTCGGCGACCCAACCAACCCATTGTTGGTTTCAGTTCGTTCAGGTGCCCGCGCTTCAATGCCCGGTATGATGGACACAATCCTCAACCTCGGTCTTAACGACATCGTAGTAGAGGGTCTTGCAAAGAAGACAGGTAACGAGAAGTTCGCTTGGGACTCTTACCGCCGTTTCGTACAGATGTACGGTGACGTTGTTCTCGGCATGAAGCCAACAAGCAAGGAGGAGATTGATCCATTCGAGGCTATCATCGAGAAGGTTAAGGAGGAGCAGGGTGTTGTTCTTGACAAGGACCTCAGCGTTGCAGCATTGAAGGACCTCGTTGCAAAGTTCAAGGCTGCTGTTAAGGCACAGACCGGCAAGGACTTCCCAACAGACGCTTACGAGCAGTTGTGGGGCGCTGTTTGCGCAGTATTCGAGTCTTGGAACAACGAGCGCGCTATCCTCTACCGTCGTATGGAGAAAATTCCCGATGAGTGGGGTACAGCCGTTTCAGTACAGGCAATGGTATTCGGTAACATGGGTGAGACTTCTGCAACTGGTGTATGCTTCTCTCGTGACGCTGCAACAGGTGAGAACCTCTTCAATGGCGAGTACCTTATCAATGCACAGGGTGAGGACGTTGTAGCAGGTATCCGCACACCACAGCAGATTACAAAGATCGGTTCACAGCGTTGGGCTGCATTGCAGAACATCAGCGAGGAGGAGCGTGCAAGCAAGTATCCTTCAATGGAGGAGGCTATGCCAGAGATTTACAAGGAGCTCGACGCTATCCAGACACGCCTTGAGGACCACTACAAAGATATGCAGGACATGGAGTTCACCGTACAGGAGGGCAAATTGTGGTTCTTGCAGACACGTAACGGTAAGCGTACAGGTGCAGCGATGGTTAAGATCGCTATGGATCTCTACCACGATGGTATCATCGACGACAAGACTGTTTTGAAGCGCATGGAGCCAGAGAAACTCAACGAGCTTCTCCACCCTGTATTCGACACAGCAGCTCTTGCAAAGGCTAAGGTTATCGCAAATGGTCTTCCAGCATCTCCTGGTGCAGCAACAGGTCGCATCGTATTCTTCGCTGACGACGCTGAGAAGTGGCATGAGGATGGCGAGAAGGTTGTTCTCGTTCGTATCGAGACTTCTCCCGAGGACCTCGCAGGTATGGCTGCAGCAGAGGGTATTCTTACAGCACGTGGCGGTATGACTTCACACGCAGCCGTTGTTGCACGCGGTATGGGTAAGTGCTGCGTTTCAGGTGCAGGCACACTCGTTATCGACTACAAGAAACGCACATTGACAGTTGACGGAATCACATTCAACGAAGGCGACTATATCTCATTGAACGGTTCTACAGGTCAGGTTATCGAGGGTAAGGTTGAGACTAAGGCTCCTGAGCTCAGCGGTGACTTCGCCGACTTGATGAATATTTGTGATAAGTACGCACGTTTGGGCGTACGCACAAACGCTGATACACCACACGATGCACAGGTTGCACGCGACTTCGGTGCTATCGGTATCGGTCTCTGCCGTACAGAGCACATGTTCTTCGAGGGTGAGAAGATCAAGGCAATGCGCGAGATGATTCTTGCCGAGACAACAAAGGAGCGCGAGGTTGCTCTTGCCAAGTTGTTGCCATTCCAGAAGGCCGACTTCGTTGGTATCTTCAAGGCAATGGAAGGCTTGCACGTGACAGTTCGCTTGCTCGACCCACCACTCCACGAGTTCGTACCACACGATGCTAAGGGCCAGCAGATGCTTGCCGAGGCTATGGGCAAGACTGTAGAGGCAGTTCAGCGCCGCGTTAAGTCTCTCGAGGAGTTCAACCCAATGCTCGGTCACCGTGGTTGCCGTTTGGGTAACACATATCCAGAGATCACAAAGATGCAGACAACAGCTATCCTTGGCGCAGCTCTCGAGTTGAAGAAGGAAGGCAAGGTTATCTATCCAGAGATCATGGTTCCACTCGTAGGTATCATCAACGAGTTCGAGGAGCAGAAGAACGCTATCATTGAGGCAGCAGAGGCATTGTTCGCTGCAGAGGGTGACCGCGTAGAGTACACAATCGGTACTATGATTGAGATTCCACGTGCAGCTCTTACAGCAGACCAGATTGCACAGCAGGCTCAATTCTTCTCATTCGGTACAAACGACTTGACACAGATGACCTTCGGTTACTCTCGTGACGACGTTAACTCATTCTTGCCCATCTACCTCCGCAAGAAGATTTTGAAGAACGACCCATTCCAGGTTCTCGACCAGACAGGTGTTGGCCAGCTCGTTGAGATGGCAACAGCTAAGGGTCGCGGTGTTAACCCAGACCTCAAGTGCGGTATCTGCGGTGAGCACGGTGGTGAGCCTGAGTCAGTGAAGTTCTGCCACAGAGTAG
>JAFOCD010000094.1 GCA_017381475.1 Bacteroidaceae bacterium | reverse complement strand
TGTTAAACCTGGTGCAGCATTGCGCTACTTGCGCCACATACAGGAGGCAACGGCGGTGGATGCCGTGGTCACGGGCGACGCGGATATGCTTGTGGATATGTCGGCAGTGCTGGGCTTTGTCCCCGAGAAGTTCCGCGACATATATTCCAGTGAAATGGTGAAGCGGCTTTATGACGAGGGCAAGTCCTTCTGCCGTAGCTACGATGTAACCTCTTTCCCGACATTTGTACTCATGTATCGTGGCGAAGAAATGATGTTGCGTGGTTATTCTACCTACGACATACTCTGCAGCAGCATTGAGCAACTTTCGTATGGTGGTGTCAAGCCCGTTGATGATGGACGTGGTGAGTTCACTCCGGCCAATCTGCTCCGTTTTATGGAGTGGTGCGGCGCTGCATATCCTGTTGAGATAGCTACGGCATTCGGGTTGGAAAAGTGTACGGGACACACGGCATTGAATGTTGAATCGTACAAGGGCTTGCCCGATATGATAGAGAAACTGGTCGATGCCGGCGAGGTGGCCGTTATGCCACGAGGCAATGGCTTCCTGTGCTATAAACTCAATGGCAGGGAACCCAAGCCTCATGTACTTGACCATAGATATGCCGACGCTTGAGATTTAAAAGGCATAACCGGATGTGTGGGAGAGGAAAGCTTTGCCTCTTCCGCTTTTTTTTGTAACTTCGCACCCCAAAATGAAACTGTAATGAAAAAGTTGTTATATGTCGTTGCTCTGCTGGTGCTGGCCGCCTGCGGTGCACCAAAGGTAAATAAAAAGACTCCGTCTCCGGCGAGGGTGCAGATGCAGACTACTGCAGGCGTCATTGAACTGCGCCTCTATGACGAGACTCCAAAACACAGGGATAATTTCCTTAAACTGGTAGAGGAACAGTGCTTTGACTCGCTGCTCTTTCACCGCGTTATCAAGGATTTCATGATACAGGGCGGCGATCCCACATCAAAGAACGCTCATGCAGGTACATTGCTTGGCGAAGGAGACCTTGGTTACACCATAGAGGCTGAGTTCATGCCCGAAAAACATTTCCACCGTCGTGGTGTGTTGGCTGCGGCGCGTGAGGGCGATATGGTGAACCCGACAAAAGCATCATCGGCAAGCCAGTTCTACATTGTTTGGGGAAAGGTGTATACCAAGGAGGAACTCGAGGGGTACAAGAACTATTATAAGCACCGTACAGGCAAGGAACTGATGCTGACTCCGGAACAGGAGACTGCATACACCACAGTTGGTGGCACGCCTCATCTTGATGGTGAGTACACTGTCTTTGGCGAGGTGGTTAGTGGACTTGATGTCGTGGAGAAAATCCAGAATGCAGCATGCGATGCCAATGACCGTCCAATTGAGGATGTAAGGATTTTGAAAACAGAAATAATAAGATAATATTATGCTGAATATTGGTGACAAAGCCCCTGATTTCCTGGGTATAGATGAGCAGGGCAAAGAACAGAGAGTGAGTGATTATGCAGGCCGCAAACTTGTTGTTTATTTCTATCCCAAGGATAGTACACCCGGTTGCACCGCCGAGGCATGCTCTTTGCGTGATGGTATGGATGACCTTGTTGCTGCCGGTTATGCAGTCGTTGGCATCAGCGCTGATAGTGCAGCGTCGCACATCCGTTTCAAGGAGAAACAGCAACTGAATTTTCCTCTTGTTGCCGATGTCGACAAGGAGACCATCATGGCGTTTGGCGCCTTTGGCGAGAAAAAAATGGCCGGTAGGGTATATATGGGTATAATACGCACAACTTTTGTCATTGATGAAAATGGTGTTGTTGAGCGTGTGATAACCAAAGTTGATACCAAGAATGCTGCAATGCAAATATTACAATCTAAATAAAACTAAAAATTAAACTATTATGCTGAAATTATTTTTCCTACAGACACTGTCGGCGGCAAGTGATACAATTACAGCTGTTGCCGAAGAGACTACATCATCGGGGTTTGCAGAGACAGCATCGGAACTTACCGGTATGACCCCCGAAGGTATCAAACAGGCTGTGACAGCATTTGCCTTGTCATTTGCAGTCAAACTTATTAAGGTACTGCTCATTTGGTTTGTTGGCAGATGGGTACTCAAGCGCGTAGTGAAGCTGTTAAAGCGTATTATGGAGAAACATGTTGAGAATGTTTCTGTGCGCAGCTTCGTCGTAAGCATCATTGATGTGGTGGTGATGATTATGCTGATATTGATGATTATTGGCGTGCTTGGAATTGATACATCGTCCTTTATTGCAATCTTTGCTTCTGCCGGTGTTGCCATTGGTATGGCATTGAGCGGTACATTGCAGAATTTTGCAGGTGGTGTGATGATTCTGCTTTTTCGTCCGTTTAAAGTTGGTGATTTTATTGAAGCACAGGGTGTTGCCGGAACTGTCAAGGAGATTCAGATATTCAATACAATTGTACATACCGGAGACAACAAGGTGATCCTTTTGCCTAATGGTCCGGTTTCTACGGGTATCATCAATAACTATTCGCGTGCTCCGTTGCGTCGTGTCGATTTTACATTCTCAATCAGCTACGGCGATGACTTCAACAAGGCAAAAGAGGTGCTTCTTGCACTTGTTGCCGAGGATGAGCGTGTACTTACCGAGCCTGCTGCTCCATTTGTAGAGTTGGGTGCTCTTGCTGCAAGTTCAATTGACCTTACCGTGCGCCTGTGGTGTAAGCAGGAGGATTATTGGGGCATTAAGTTCGATCTTAACAGGAAAGTCTATGAGACCTTCCCCAAACATGGATTGAATTTCCCATATCAGACCTTTACAGTGAATGTAACAAAAGAGTGAAAATGACTAAAAAGCGTATCGCTGCGTTACGCTTGTCTTCAAAATCCTCATTTACTTCAAGTAAACTCCGGTTTTGAAGCCATCGCAAGCCTTGCGCTCCATCTTTTTATTCATTTTCGTATAAAGGTGTAGTTCTAAAAAGCGTATTGCAGCGTTACGCTTGCCCTGAAAATTACTCTTTTTATTCGATATCATGAAATAGTGGGTTGCCCATTTTGGGGGGCAACCCACTATTTGTAAATGTTAAATATTGCCACTGGGATTAAAATTATTAATATGTAAAATATGTTAAAAGACATATTTTTTGTAATTTTGCACGCCTTTTTACCCAAGTGCCTCATTTGCTGTTTTTGAGGTCGTTGGCATTGGGGCAGTTACTGTGTAAACAAAACAAACACAAAATATGAAAGTTAAGAATTTAATTGATTTTCGTCCCAAGTTTTTCGATACAATGAAAAACTATTCCCGTGATAAGTTTATAGCCGATGTTATGGCCGGAATTATTGTGGGCGTCGTGGCTATTCCTCTTGCAATTGCATTCGGTATTGCAAGTGGTGCGGGACCAGCTGAGGGCTTGACAACAGCAATCATTGCAGGTTTGCTCATTTCTATCTTTGGCGGTTCAAAGGTGCAGATTGGTGGCCCGACAGGTGCTTTTATTCCCATTATTGCTGCAGTAATAGCCAATGAGAAATTAGGTATGCAAGGACTTCTCATTGCTACCATAATGGCCGGAATTTTCCTTGTGATAATGGGTTTGTGCCGCTTGGGTACGATTATCAAGTTCATGCCATATCCAATTATCATTGGTTTCACCGGTGGTATTGCCATAACGATATTCTCTACACAGATAAATGACCTTCTGGGTCTTGGCATAGCCGATGTTCCTTCGAACTTTGTTGACAAATGGGTCTGCTATTTCGAGAATATGGGCAGCATCGACTACTGGAGCGCCGGTATGGGTATATTGAGCATTGTGCTCATTGCACTGACTCCAAAATTCTCCAAGAAGGTTCCTGGTTCGTTGCTGGCGATTGTTGTAATGACACTTATTGGGTATGCCCTTAAGGAGTATGCCGGTGTGACTTCAATCAAGACAATTGGCGACATTGGTGAAGGTATGCCTTCGGGTCTTCCATCTTTCAGCATGCCGTCGCTCCCAGAGGGGCAAACATTTTTTGCTACTATTCAGGAACTTGCTCCTGTAGCGTTTACAATTGCAATGCTTGGTGCAATTGAGTCACTCCTCTCGGCAATGGTTGCCGATGGTGTTATAGGTGACCGCCATAACTCAAATACAGAACTCATTGGCCAGGGTATTGCCAATATTGCAACTCCTTTCTTTGGTGGTATTCCTGCTACAGGTGCAATTGCCCGTACAATGGCGAATATAAACAATGGTGGCCGCACACCGGTTGCCGGTATCGTGCACACACTTGTGCTGTTGTTGGTTCTGCTCTTCCTTGGTAGTATAGTGGAACTTATTCCAATGCCATGTCTTGCCGGTGTACTGGTGATGGTTGCCTACAATATGAGTGGCTGGAGAACCATAAAGTCTATGTGCAAGAGTTCAATGTCGGGAACCAGCGTGCTCTTCGTTACATTGTTGCTCACAGTGTTCTTTGACCTTACAATTGCCATAGAGGTTGGCCTTGTAATGGCTGTTGTTTTGTTCATGAAACGAGCTATGGGCAGTGCACATATCTCGGTTATACGTAACGAGATGGGCGTGCACAATGACGGCGAGAACGATGAGGTGCTCACAATTCCCGAGGGTGCCGAGGTGTTTGAGATTGAGGGACCGTTCTTCTTTGGCATTGCAAACAAGTTCGATGAATTGACACGCAACACTGATGCAATGCCAATACGAATTGTCCGAATGCGTAAGGTGACTTTTATTGATGCAACAGGTTTGCACAACCTCGAGATCTTTATCCAGGCTTCACACAAGGAAGGTAGAACAATCATTCTTTCTGGTGTCCATGATAATGTGGAGAAAGCATTGCGCAAGGGTGGAATAGTAAAACTCGTTGGTGACGAGAATGTCTGTGGAAATATCCACCTTGCCCTGCAACGTGCTCAGGAGGTTTCCGATGCCCTTGCAGCCGAAAAATAATGCCATAACTCATTGATGGGCAGAATTGTGCAGTCCAAACCCACATTGTGGGTATATGTAGCCGCATTCGCAATTGTGGTTATATGGGGCTGTACATTTGTGCAGACAAAGGTGCTGATAAACTCAGGGCTGCGTCCCGATGAGATATTTGTCCTGCGCTTTGTGATTGCCTATCTTCTGATATTGCCTTTTTCGCGGCGCAGGCTGTTCCTTGATAGCTTCAAGGATGAACTGGTAGCTATTTTGCTTGGATTGACCGGCGGTTCTCTCTATTTCCTTACCGAGAACTACGCCCTTGCCTATGGATACTGCTCTAATGTGTCGCTGATTGTGTGTCTCACGCCTTTGGTGACCGCGATTATAGTAGGGTGGTTCTATCCGGCCGAGCGGCTTGACAAGGCCGGTATTGTTGGTTCTCTTGTTGCCTTGGTGGGTATGGCCCTTGTTGTGTTCAACGGAAACTTTGTACTGAAACTCTCACCGCTTGGCGATGTGCTTGCCTTTGCTGCATGTCTATGTTGGGCACTCTATTCCTTGCTTATAAAACGCCTGAGTGCGAAATACGGCAATATGCTCATTACACGCAAGGTTTTTGGATACGGTCTGCTGACAATGCTGCCTCTGATGCTGGCTCGTGGTGTGAACTATGATGCCGTTGTTGATGGCGGTGTGCAGGTGTGGGGGAATGTGCTGTTCCTTGGTTGTGTGGCCTCGATGCTATGTTTCCTTGGCTGGAACTGGTGTCTTGACCGTCTTGGCACAGTGCGTGCAACGAATTTCATCTATCTCAATCCCATCATAGCTATAGTGTCATCGGCTATTGTACTTGACGAGCGTGTCACCTGGGTCGCTATTACGGGCGCAGTCCTTATCCTTGCCGGTCTTGTGTATATTGACAGGCACAGGAAGTTCTAAAACATCTCCAACGCCTCGTCCAGTGCCTTGCGCCAGTCACCTCCGTTTTCTACTTTCAGGGTCTTTATGCCCAGTTCGGCGGCAGCATTTATGTTCTTCTCTCCGTCGTCAAGGAAAAGTGTCTCATGGGCAACCATGTTGCCTTGTTTAAGCATCTTCTGGTAGATTTCGTGTCCGGGCTTTGAACTGTTCAGCTTAAAACTGAAGAAGAGCATGTCGAAATAGTCGTTGAGTGATTTGCCCTCAGGGGTGAATTCTGGTGAGCATGCCCAACTTTGGATAAAGGGATTGGTGTTGCTGAGTACTGACAGACGGTATTGCCCCCTGAGTGATTGGAGGTGCTCAAGCAGGGTGGTGTGTACATCAACGATGAATCCCATCCATGCATGTTTTGCTTCGGCAAGGCTTATTTCTCTGCCACACATTGCGCTAAGCTCGTGGCAGAACTCATCGGCTGTTATATCGCCGTTCTCCAAGGCAAAGAATGCTCCTTTCTGGCAATATGAATTGATCATTTCACCAGGGTTCTCAACGCCAAGTGCGGCGAAGCGTCGCAAAGCGACATTGGGGTCTATGGTTGTCAAAACTCCTCCAAAGTCAAAAACTATATCCTTTATCATAAGTTTAAATTTCGTTTACCTGCAAAGATACCAAGTTACTTGAATATTTCTTATTGCGAGTGCCGGAATATTTTGCTCTTCTTGATTTTAAATATTATCTTCGCGTCACGAAAAATTAGATGCATTATGGAAAGTTTGGATGGCAGGCTGGTGATTGGCGTCTCTTCAAGAGCGCTTTTTGACCTGGAGGCCGAAAATGAGATATTTGAGAAGTATGGTGTTGCTAAATACCGTGAATATCAGGAACAGCACGAGGATGATCCTTTGGAGCGTGGTACAGCTTTTTATCTGGTAAAAAGTCTTCTGGAGCTAAACAAGCAGGCGAACCGTCCTATCGTTGAGGTGGTGGTGATGTCGCGTAATAGTCCCGAGACTGGTATGCGTATGCTCAAGTCATTGGATATGTACGGGCTCGACATTACACGCGTGGCACTTTCGGGCGGTGAGTCGTTGTCGAAGTATCTTAAGGCCTTCTCTATTGACCTGTTCCTTTCAAAGGACGAGGGTGATGTGCAGCGTGTGATTGACTCGGGTATCTGTGCTTCGGCGCTCATTTATGCTCCACCAACAGATTTTAACCCTGAGGAGAGCCGTGTGAAGATTGCATTTGATGCGGACGCCGTGATTTTCTCGGATGAGTCGGAGTGTCGTTTCAAGTCCGAAGGTATTGATGCTTTCTACAAATATGAGAAGGAGAATGCTGATGTTCCTTTGAAAGAGGGACCATTTGCCAATCTGTTGAAGAAGTTGTCTCAAATTCAGGAGTGTCTGCCTACATCTATCGAGCTTTCTCCGTTGCGTCTTGCAATTGTGACTTCGCGCAGTATGCCGTCACATTTCCGTGTCATAAAGACACTTCGCAAGTGGGGCGTGTATGTCGATGAGGCTTATTTCCTTGGTGGCTTACGCAAGGATGAACTGCTCAAGGCCTTCGGTGCCCATATTTTCTTCGATGACCAGGATACGCATCTCTCTTCATCGAGCAAATATGTGCCTGCCGGCAAGGTACCATATCATTCCGATTCGCAGATTAATGATGTGTTGCTGGCCAAGAAAAAGGCTAAGGAACAGGAAAAAATACGATAAAACAATACGAGGTTTTGTATGTTATATTTGGTGACCAGCTGCAACTGGTCACCAAATTCATTTAATGCCTTTTACGAAAATGAAAAGATTCTTTTCCGTATTGAAATTTGTTGCAGTTCCTTTGCTTGTGGGGTATATATCAATGCTTCTGCAAAGCGATTCTATGGAGAACTGGTATCCCACACTCGCAAAATCGTCGCTGACCCCGCCAGGTTATGTATTTTCGGTGATGTGGACATTGCTCTACATACTTATGGGAGTATCTGCTTTCATTGTGTGGAACAGACCCACACCCGGTTCATGGGTGTTGAAGATTCTCTATTCTCTCCAACTTTTCTTTAATCTGTTGTGGACATTCAGCTTTTTCTTCATGTGCATGCCATTGCTGGCTTTTATAGTTCTTGTGATATTGTTTCTTTTGGTGGCAGCTTATGCTGCCGGTTGCTACAAGAACCACCGCTTGGCGGCCTATCTCAATATCCCTTATCTTTTATGGTTGCTGTTTGCGGCCTATCTCAATGCCTATGTGATGATATGTAATTGATGCAGTGTCATGGCTCTTGCGTTTGCAGGGCCATGATTTCTCTGAAAAGTTCTCTTTGTCTCTCATTCAGTTTGGGCAACCTGACCTTTATGCTTACAATGAGGTCGCCGGCCTCTCCCGGCTTTTTGTAACGTGGAAATCCCTTGCCTCGCAGACGCAACTTCGTGTCGGGTTGTGTTTCAGGTCTTATGTTTGCATTTACATTGCCGTCGAGCGTGGGGATGCTTGTTTTTCCGCCGAGCATTAGGGTGTAGAGATTGCATACAATAGTCGTGTAAAGGTTGTCTCCGTCGCGTGTGAACTGGCTGTCGGGTCCAATGCGGAATGTGATGTACAGGTCGCCTCGCTCTCCGTTACTCGGGTTTCTTCCGCCACGTCCTTTTATTCTGATCCTTTGCCCGTCTGCAATGCCTGCCGGGATTGTTATGGCAATCTTTTCGTCGTAAATCTCAAATGTGCGTTTGCGTGTTGTTGCTGCTTCTCGTAGCGTGAGTTGCAGCTCGGCATGTCTGTCTATACTTCTTGTGTTTACAGAGCTATGGAACCGTCTGCCGAAGAGTTGCTCGAAAAAATCGCTGAAACCGCTGTCGTTGCCGGCGCTATGCGTGAAGTCGCCGAATCCGTCGAACTCGCCGGGACCATAGCCTTGCGTGCCGCCATAGCTTCTCCTTTGCCGTTGCGCCTCGAACTCCTCACTGTGCTTCCAGTGCTCGCCATACTCGTCGTAACGGCGTCGTTTCTCGGGGTCTCCGAGTACTTCATTGGCTTCGTTTATTTCCTGGAATTTTGCCTTTGCCTGCGGGTTGTCCTTGTTCAGGTCGGGGTGGTATTGCTTTGCCAGTCTGCGATATGCTTTCTTTATCTCCTCCTGTGAAGCGTCATTTGCCACGCCAAGTACTTTGTAATAATTTATGAATGCCATACTCTTTTTGCTTTATGAACAAACGAAAGGCGTCCTGGGTTGTGTTAAGCCAATTTAACGCGCTCTTATTTGTCCATTTGACGAAAAAGAACGATATTCGCACCATGAACCAAAATTTATTGCAATGAAGAACTATCTGTATATATTTGCCTTGCTGTTGTGTGTGGTGGTCGTGTCTTGTGAAAAGGAGTATGATGCGGACACAGCCGAGTCTAACTATGTGGCAGCGCCTGGCAAGCGTGTTGCCTCGGTGAAAACTACTTTTTTTGAAAATGATGGCGAGAATTGCCACGAACATCGCTTTACTTATGACGCCAAGGGCCGTATCAAAACTGTCAACTCTGATATCGTGATATATACGCCTGTCATAATGGACAACTATGGCTTCCCTGATACTGTCAATTACAGATGCAATATTACATCAAGCGCCAACTATTTCTATCGTGGCGAGGAACTTGAGGTGGCATACATTGTTTCTACACAATACCCAGATCTTCCTGCAATGAACAGGACATCGGGCAGTTCCAGCTATGGTGTTTTTGGACAAAGCGGTGTGCTGGAGCGTTTTTCGCAGCTCTCTTTTGAATATTCGAAAACACGTTTGCTACAGGCGTATGCCGATGGTGGAATATGCTTTGATGTTGCTCGCGATGGCGACGGCAATGTAACAGGCTATAAAAAGTACAATGTATATACTGATAAAGTGCTTGAAAACAATGTCGGACGCTATCATTATCACCCACGGAAGAACAAGAGTAATTTTGATTTCTCGGCCTATTTTGGTTATTGGGGTGTAGAGCAGGGGGTGACGGTCATCAGTAGACCGTATCGTGCACCGTACCAGTTGGCGGCATTCGGTATGCTTGGTGCTACAAGTCAGAATCTTCCTTGGGGTATTGTGGAAAAGGGTGCAGATGGCAAGGAGGTGTATATCTATGGTGAGTGGGAATTCGATTCGCAGGACTATCCGCTGTCATTTGTGGATGCGGATGGGCGCAGGACAGAAATTACATATTGTGAATAAAACATTTGACGGCAACCTCGTGAGGTTGCCGTCAAATGTTTTACTTGCAAATGTAATCCAGGTATTTGCTTATTGCCCTTTGGCACACGGGGCAAAAATCGGTGAGTGCCTTCATCATGCACTCTGGCCATCCGCGGTAGATCCCTTTCTCAAGGTAACCACCGCCTTCGTATGCTCCAATTGCCCACTCCTTCTCGGTTGAGTCTTCGGGCGCAATGGTTGGCATGGGAGTGCCTTCGGCTATCATATCTTCCCACTTGTCCTCGAATTCTACAAAGCGTGTGAGGTTTGCCTCCCATGGTTCTTTACCGGCAGGGTAGAGTGCGCTCACTGTGTTGCCTATCTCTATGTATTCGTCGCCAAGTCCCATGAGTGAGTGCCCGAATTCGTGTACATAGACTTCGCCGGTGCGGCCGGTGTCGCCGGCCGAGCCCAGTCCGTAGAAGTTGTATATGCCGCCACCGCCGTATTTGTCGGTGTTGGTCAGGATGAAGATACTCTCGTATGGCGCGCTTGCAGCAATGTCCCTCACGGTCTGGAACTCCTCGGTCATTTGATAGCGTTCGCTATTGAGGGTGTAGAAGCGTGTGCCAAGAAGGTTGTCAACCCACTTGTCAATGCCAGGCTCGCTGATGCCTTTTTCGTTTGATGCAGCCCACACTGCTCGTATATTGATGCGGTGGGTGTTCTGGGTGAATGGTGCGTAACTGAAAAGTGCGTCACTCCACATTCTGCACGATTCCAGAAATTTCTCCTTTTCATCGGCTGTAAATCCATCGGGTAACAGTACAATGTCGAGACTGTGGGCAATATCTCCGCCAATGTGTATGTCAATGCATTCGTGCTGTGTTTTTTGTGGTGCAATGTTGTAATCGTTTATGCAAACATCCTGAGTGTAACGCTTTTCCCACTCCTTGGTCTGCTTGTTGCGGGCATAGAATTCTATGCCGAAGTCCTTGATGGGTTCCGGGAAAATTACTCCCTCGGGGAATGAACGGCTAGTTACGCTGGCCTCGGGGGTTGTCTGCCACTCGTTGAAAAGGGTGCAATAGTTGTTCTTGTATATTACCTTGCCAGTGCTCTTGTCGATGATTCTGAAGTGTTGCTCGCCATAGTCGAACGGGTTGATGAGCGAAACTCTTGAACCGGCCCATACGCCTTCGCGGATAACTTTGTCGAAATAGTAGAATTCCTGTTGGCTGTCACCAGAATGATGAAAGTCGAAACGCATGGTGTTGTCTGTGAAGAATTCTTCGTAATTTACCTTTTCATCGTATGTTTGCAGCTTCGTTGCAAGTTTCTGGCTTGTATTGCAGGAGAGTAGTGTGGCTGTAGCCAGCATAAGGAGAATACTTTTTTTCATGTTTGCTTGTTGTTAGTTCATTTGGTAAGCAAAGGTAGAAAAAAACTATTATCGGTTGCTTTTTAAGTCTTATTTTTTGTTATTTAATAAATTATCAGTATTAAAAGTTGATGCTTTGGCACATTATTTGTATTTTTGCAGAAAGTTGCACTAATAATACAAAAAAATAAATCTATGAAAAAGTTTGTTACATTTGCTTTTGCTGCTTGCGTGGCATTCGCTTTCACTTCATGTAAGTCTTCTAAGGACAGTATCTATCAGACAACTTATGACGAAGCTCGCGAGGCAGAGTTGGCTGAGGGTGCAGGTCAGCAGAGTGAGGCTGTGGGTATTGCACCAGTAGCTTCTTCTACAACAAGTTCTGTTGATACAACTTATCGCACTGAGAAAGTTGTGCTTTCATCAGGTGAGGAGGGTTCGCTCAAGGCTTTCAGCGTTGTATGCGGTAGCTACAGTAGAAAAGAGGGTGCAGAGAACATCCGTCAGACTTTGGTGAAGGAGGGTTACAATGCTATTGTTGTACAGAACCCGACAACAGGTCTTTATCGTGTAGTTTGCGCTTCATGCGACACAAAGGAGGCGGCTGCCGTTGCGCGTGACAAGTTCAAGGCTGCTCACGCCGGCAATAGCGATTTCCAGAAAGCTTGGTTGCTTTATAATAAGTGATTTTTAAAAGGCTTCCAAATGGGAGCCTTTTTTCAAATAATATCTCTGTTTTTATGGTTGACAACATGAATGATGGATATAATGCCAAGGTCTATGATGGACCTGTGAAGAGATACTGTCAGACACTTGATCTTAAGGATGATCCGGAACTTGTGGCTGAGTACTGCCGCCGTCATGGTGATGGTGAGGCTTGGCAGGAGGTTCTTGATGGTATCCGCAGTGTGGGAATACTTGAGATGGAGATATATATTGTGGGTACACGTCTGTTTATGATTGTGGAAACCCCACTTGATTTTGATTGGGACAGTGCAATGGCGCGTCTTTCTACTTTGCCACGCCAGCAGGAGTGGGAGGATTATATGTCCGAGTTTCAGAAGGCGGCTCCCGGTAGCTCGTCAAATGAGAAATGGCGCATGATGGAGCGTATATTCCATCTTTACGAGAAATAGTAGTGTTTAATGGTGAAAAACGGTGATAAAAGTAAATTGGTGGATAGACGGTATCTGTTGCCGTTTATTCTTGTTACATCATTGTTTGCCCTTTGGGGGTTTGCCAATGATATAACAAACCCGATGGTGGCGGCATTCCAGACTTTGATGGAGTTGCCGGCTTCGGAGGCTGCTCTTGTGCAGTTTGCTTTTTATGGCGGTTATGCGACAATGGCTATTCCTGCAGCGCTTTTTATACGTCGATATAGTTATAAGCGCGGAATTCTTATAGGCCTTGGCCTTTATGCTGTTGGGGCATTTCTCTTTATCCCGGCTGCATCGCAGCAAAGCTTTGCTTTTTTCTGCGTTTCGCTTTATATATTGACATTCGGTCTTGCGTTTCTTGAAACTACGGCAAATCCGTTGATATTCTCTTTGGGTTCAAAGGATACTGCGACAAGGCGTCTTAATCTTGCTCAGGCGTTCAATCCGATAGGTTCGTTGCTTGGCATGTCTGTGGCTTCACTTGTGGTCTTGCCGAATTTGATTTCGGATGAGCGTGTAGGTGGTGAACTCGTTTACAAGACATTGGATGCGGCAGAGAAAGCACCGATACGTGAGCATGATCTTGCAATAATTCGCGATCCGTATGTTGCTCTTGGGCTTGTTGTGCTTGTCATTTTTGTAATTTTTATGTATGTGATGATTCCTAATCTGCAAGGGCAAAAGGGTGTCCGTGTGAGCAATAAGGTAACATTGGGTAATCTTTGGCGAAACAAGCCCTATCGTCTTGGTGTGGTGGCGCAGATGTTCTATGTGGCGGCGCAGATAATGGTATGGACATTTATTATCCAGTATGCCGATAATCTTGGCATAGACAAGGCCAATGCGCAGAACTATAATATCTGCGCTATGCTGTTGTTCCTCTGTGGACGTTTTGTAACGACGTTCCTGATGCGCTTCTGCAACTCGGGGACACTGTTGGCCGTTTTTGGATTTGGCGCTATTATTGCAACGCTGGGAGCAATACTTGTCGAAGGGATGTTTGGCTTGTATTGTCTTGTCTCTATCAGTTTCTTTATGTCGCTGATGTTCCCAACCATATATGGTATCGCGCTTGAGAATGTAAGGCGTGAGGATACCTCGCTAGGTGCGGCATTCTTGGTGATGGCGATTGTTGGAGGTGCACTGATGCCCCCGTTGCAGGGTATGGTGATAGACCAGGGGACTTTGTTCGGAATGCCGGCTGTCAATCTCTCTTATGTGTTGCCTTTGATATGTTTTATTGTTGTGACAGTCTATGCGCTCGGGTGCAGAAGATTGCAAAAAAGTTGATATATGGCACGAATTTTGGCAATAGACTATGGAAAAAAGCGTACAGGCTTGGCTGTGACCGATGAATTGCAGCTGATTGCCGGTGGTCTCACTACTGTGGCTACCGTTGAACTTGTTGATTTTATACTTGGTTATGTAAAGAAAGAACCCGTGGAGCGTATTGTTGTCGGCTTGCCAAAGCAGATGAACAATATGCCCTCGGAGAATATGTGCCGTATTGAACCGTTTGTGAATCGTATGCGCAAATTGTTGCCAGATGTTCCTATTGAGTATCATGACGAACGTTTTACATCGGTGTTGGCGCATCAGGCGATACTTGCGTCGGGCATAGGCAAGATGGCGCGCCGCAACAAGGAGCTTGTGGACGAGGTTAGTGCTACCATAATACTGCAGTCCTACATGGAGTCTCGCAGAATGCGAAACATTTAACGATTAATTTTTTGCCTTGTCACCCTTTGTGTCCTTTTGGCCTTTTTAGGTCTTGTATAATAGAAATTAAACTTGAAAAATATGATACTACCAATTTACCTTTATGGCCAGCCTGTGTTGAGAAAGGTTGCCGAGGATATAAATGCTGATTATCCAAATTTGAAAGAGCTTATCGAGAACATGTTCGATACTATGCATCATGCATCGGGTATTGGTCTTGCAGCGCCTCAGATAGGTCTTGCTATCCGTTTGGTTGTTGTTGACCTTGATGTACTTGCCGAGGATGAACCTGAATTCAAGGATTTTCGCAGGGTGTATATCAATGCTCATATAATTGAGACATCTGACGATACCGATACTATGGAAGAGGGATGCTTGAGCCTTCCTGGCATACATGAGAGGGTTACTCGTCCTTCGCGTATTCATGTAAAATATTTTGATGAGAACTTCGTTGAACACGATGAATGGGTAGAGGGTTATCTTGCACGCGTGATGCAGCACGAGTTTGACCACTTGGAGGGTAAGGTGTTCTCGGACCGCATTTCTATGCTTCGCCGTCAAATGAACAAGAATAGACTGAATAGTCTTGCTAAGGGTAATGTCAGCTGCGACTATAAGGTAAAACGCGTGGTGCGATGACATTCCGTAGGGCAATTGCGGTCCTTTTGGCACTAATTGCCCCGTTGTTCGGCTTTGCACAGCTGAATACCACGAGGGTTATGGAAATAGGGCGCAATGCGCTTTATTTTGAGGATTATGTACTCTCTATCCAATACTTTAATAAAGTTATTGATTCCAAACCGTTCCTTCACGAGCCTTATTTCTTCCGTGGTTTGGCTAAATACTATCTTGATGATTACGTTGGCGCCGAAGAGGATTTGTCTTTGGCAATAGAACGTAATCCTTATGTGGCGCGCAGTTATCAGCTGCGCGGTCTTTGCCGTGCTCAAATGGATAGTCTTGTCCTTGCTGAGCAGGATATCCGCACCGGTATCAGGTATGATGTGCAGAATATTAACATGTGGCAGAATCTGGCTGCGGTCGTGATGGAGTCTGGCGAATGGGAAAAGGCTGCGGGTGTGGTGGATTCGCTTCTGCTCTTTGCGCCGCGCAATAGTACTGCGTATACAATGCGTGTCCAGGTGGCAATGAACATGAAGGATACGCTGGTTGCGCTTGACATGGCAAACAAGGCGGTTTTGTATGACAAGTATTCGGCCGATGTGTATGATGCTCGTTCAATGGTATACTATGCTATGGGTGCATATGAGGAGGCCGAAGCCGACTTGAATAAATCTTTAGAGCTGTTGCCCGGGCGTAGTGGTAGCTATGCAAACCGAGGACTTGTGCGTTATTTCCGTGAGGATTTGCGCGGTGCCCTTGCCGATTTTGACATGGCTGTCCACATAGACTCAACATCTTTGTCGACCCGTTATAACCGTGGATTGTTGCTTATGGAGTTCGGGGAGAACAACAAGGCGATTGAGGATTTTGATATGGTGTTGTGTGCTGACCCGGATAATACTCTTGCGCGCTTCAATCGTGCTATGCTCCGCTCGGCGGTCGGTGACTACGATGGTGCAATCAAAGACTATTCATTTGTTATTGGTGCTTATCCCGACTTTGAGCAGGCTTACAGCTATCGCGCTGATGCACGGCGCAAGAAGGGCGATGTTTCCGGTGCCCGCGCCGATGAAGAGTGGCTCTTTAAACGTCGTCAGGAAATATATGTGAATGGTATTGCTTCTGTTCAAAAAGAGTATTCTGCCGAAAGTGATGAAGCTCGAAAACGCTCTGAAGAGAATGTCCGCAATTATAATAGAATGATTGTTCCGAATGATGTCAATGCCAAACAGTATGCGACAACAGGACGTGGCAAGGTGCAGAATAGGAATGCTTATGTGGAACTGGAGCCGATATATGTGCTTACATATTACAAGGATGATGATGGAGTGGGCGCTAAATTGGGGTATAATGTTACAGTTGAAGCCTTGAATGCAAGGCGTGTTGGCTGTCGTCCGTTGCTTATTACAAACCGTGAACGTGCGCTTTCGGGTAGTGAAGTCGAACGCCATTTTGGGCATATTGACGAGGTTTCCAAAGAGATAACCGAGGATGATAATGATGCCTTTGCCCGTTTGGAACGTGCTGTGGACTACTATCTTGTACAGGATGTTGAGGCTGCAATGGCCGATGTGGACAAGGCGGTATCTCTCCTTGGTGATGATTGGGCTCCTTATTTCATCCGTGCGTTCGTACGCTACAAGCAGCTTGAAGTGAATCGCTTGAATGCCGCTGAGGAGATGAGAGGTTTCGCTCCAATGCATAATTCCAGTCTCCCCGATCTTGATTATAGCCTTGTGAAAGCTGACCTTGATCGTGTGATAGAGTTGCAACCGTTGTTCGTTGAGGCTTATTTTAACCGTGCGAATGTTTCAGCCAAACTCAATGACTTTAAATCGGCGATAGTGGACTATACTGCAGCAATCTCGCTTAATGACCGTTTTGCCGAGGCTTATTATAATCGTGGTCTTGCTAAAATATATACTGGCAATACCGAGGGTGGCGTGGCTGATTTGAGCAAAGCCGGTGAGTTGGGACTGTATCAGGCCTACAGTGTTATCAAGCGCTTCAGGTGATTTGTCCTAAAAAAGCTGGCAATAGTATTGCTCAATCCTCTATTTTTCTTAACTTTGCAAGGATATTGTACAATGCGCGTAGTGTGTTGTGCAATTCCTGAGTGAATGTTAAAAGAACGATAATTTGAAAAGAACGAAAGATATGATTAAAATTTCATTTAATGGCGAGGTGCGTGAATTTGCCGCTGAAGGCAAATCGTACATTGAACTGCTGTCGGCTGTCGATCCAAAACTGCTTAGCAGTTATGTGGCGGTAAAGGATGGCGAGAATGTTGTCGACCTGCGTGATATCCCTGCCGACGGAGCTTGTGTTGAACTTGTGGGCCTGGAATCAAAGGATGCGCTGCATGTGCTGCGACATACTGCGACACATATCATGGCCGAGGCTGTGAAACATCTGTTCCCCGAGGCAAAACTCACTATTGGTCCTGCAACAGAGACCGGTTTCTTCTATGACTTTGAGTGCACTCCTTTTACAAAGGAGAATCTTGAGGCCATTGAGAAGGAGATGAAGAAAATCATCAAGCAGAGCCCACGCATTGAGCGCAAGGAGCTCAGCCGTGAGGAGGCTATTGAACTGATGAAGTCAAAGGGTGAGACATACAAACTCGAACTCATTGATGCAATCCCCGAGGGTGAGCGCATTACAGTCTATTCACAGGATGATTTCGTTGACCTTTGCATGGGACCCCACTTGCTCAATACAAGACTCATCAAGGGCTTCAAGTTGCTCTCTTCATCTACAACATACTGGAGAGGTGACAAAAACAACCCATCTTTGTCACGTATCTATGGTACAGCATTCTTTACAAAGGAGGAGTGTGAGGCTTATCTTGCACACCTTGAGCATATAAAGAATATTGACCACAATAAGATTGGTCGTGAGATGGAATTGTTTACGACTGTTGACGTTATTGGTCAGGGCTTGCCTTTGCTCATGCCAAAGGGTGCGAAGATCGTGCAGACCCTGCAGCGCTGGATTGAGGATCTCGAGGATAACGAGTGGGGTTATATCCGTACCAAGACTCCTTTGATGGCAAAGAGTGATCTGTATAAGATTTCGGGTCACTGGGATCACTACAAGGATGGCATGTTCGTTCTTGGGGATGAGGAGAAGGACAAGGAGGTTTTTGCGTTGCGCCCAATGACATGTCCGTTCCAGTACTATGTGTACAAGGCGACCCATCACTCATACCGCGACCTGCCTTTGCGTTACAGCGAGACATCTACACTGTTCCGTAACGAGGATTCGGGTGAGATGCACGGCTTGACACGCGTGCGCCAGTTCACAATCAGCGAGGGTCACCTCATTGTGCGCCCCGACCAGATGGTTGAGGAGTTCAAGAAGTGTCTTGCTCTTGCAAAGCATGTCATGGAGACCCTTGGCTTGCAGAATGATGTTACCTATGTGCTTGCAAAGTGGAACCCAGAGAATCGCGCGAAGTACATCGGTGATGCCCAGGTTTGGGAGGAAACGCAAGAGCATATCCGTCAGATGCTCAAGGAACTTGAGATTCCTTTCATTGAGGAAGTGGGTGGTGCAGCGTTCTATGGTCCAAAGGTTGATATCAATGCCAAGAATGTATATGGCAAGGAGGATACAATGATTACCGTTCAGTGGGACCCATTGCTTGCCGAGCAGTTCGATATGTACTATGTTGACCAGAATGGTGAAAAGGTGCGTCCTTATATCATCCACCGCACAAGTATGGGTTGCTATGAGCGTACTCTTGCATGGTTGATAGAGAAGTATGAGGGTAAGTTCCCTACATGGTTGTGCCCCGAGCAGGTGCGCATTCTCCCAATCTCGGAGAAGTATGGCGACTATGCATACGAGGTGGCGGCTGAACTGAAGAAGAATGGCGTGCTTGTGCATGTTGACAACCGCTCGGAGAAGATCGGTTACAAGATTCGCGATGCACGCAACAACCGTGTACCTTATATGCTTGTCCTTGGACAGCAGGAGGAGGCCGACCGCACAGTTGCAGTACGCAGTCGTTTTGCCGGTGATGAGGGCGTCAAGCCAATCGCAGAGTTTGTACAGGCTATCTGCGAAGAGATCCGTACAAAGACAATCCGCAGGGTTGAGGTGGAAGAGACAAAGGCCTAAAATGGCAAAAAGGCCATTAAGGGCAACAAGGATTCCTTACTTATGATATTAGCCCTGCTCACGACTGTGAGCAGGGCTTTTTGTAAAAAAGCGTTTACAAGGGAATAAAAATCACAAAAAAGCAAACTTTGTGGCAATATCGCTTGTTTGCTTGGAAAAACATTCTTAAGTTTGCATACGGTTTTGCTGTACCGATTGACTGGGAAACTCATCAATTATTATCGAAAACCGAGTTAAGCTCTTATGTATATGTCCAATGGCGGGCCGCGCCTTCGGGTAGTTTTTAGAACCGGCGGATTACAAAGGACAGGAGCCCTCAAATCTTGTATTCTCGGAGTTTCGTCGTGCTCTTCGTACAGCAAAACTTTTTTTGATATAACCAGGCTTGCATCGCAAGCTTGGTTTTTGTTTTTTTTATCTTGTGGTATGAAAAAAAACGGAATCTTCTTCGTTATGTGATAAATAAGTGCTACATTTGCATCCGATTTTGAAAAGTTATGCCTTGAATGGGCGTTTAAAAGAAGGAACTTATACAATAATTAATGAAGAACGACAACCTGAAGAACCAGTATCGTGTAAACGAACAGATTCGTGCCAAAGAGGTGCGTATTGTAGGCGATGATGTTGAATCGGTAGTGATGCCGCTGCACAAGGCTCTTGCGCTTGCAGAAGAAAAAGAACTTGACCTTGTGGAGATTTCTCCAACAGCAAACCCTCCTGTTTGCCGTTTGATTGAGTATTCAAAGTTC
>JAFOCD010000093.1 GCA_017381475.1 Bacteroidaceae bacterium | reverse complement strand
GAGAACTTGCCCTCACCGTGAGCAACCCAAACACCAAGACGGCTGTTAGAGAGCGAACCGAAGAGAACGCTGTTGTTCTCTGGGATATTCACGCCCACGAACGAAGACTCGAACTTGTGTGAGTTGTTGTGAAGCATGCGGCCACGCTCCTCAAACTCGGGGTTGATGAGGTTAAGCTCCATCATCAACTGGCAACCGTTACAGATACCGAGTGACAATGTATCCTCACGCTGATAGAAGCGATCGAGTGCAGCCTTTGCCTTTGGATTGAAGAGGAAGCCACCTGCCCAACCCTTAGCTGAGCCAAGAACGTCGGAGTTAGAGAAACCACCGCAGAATACGATGAAGTTAACCTCGTCGAGTGTCTCGCGACCGCTGATGAGGTCGGTCATTGTAACATCCTTGACATCGAAGCCTGCCAGGTGCATTGCGTATGCCATCTCACGCTCGCCGTTTGTACCCTTCTCGCGGATAATTGCTGCGCGAACACCCGATTTCTCGCGACGATCGGCCGACATGCCGTAATCCTTGAGCATACCGCTGAAGCGTGAAGGCAATCGGAAACGCAAAGGCTGGTTCTTGTAGTTCTTCAGACGCTCACTTGCGCAACCGTTGAAGCTCTGCTTGAGATCCATGAGATATGAGCTGTCGTACCATACATCGCGGTAGTGGTCAATATCGAACAGGCGTGTACGCTTGTCCTTTGCCACTGCAATGTGACGCTTCTCGCAAGGAGTACCAATCTTCACGAAGCAGATACCGGCCTCGTCAAGAATCTCCTGCATGCGGCACTTGTCCTTGTCGGCAACCTGGATTACCAATGCCGGGTTCTCGGCAAACAGCAACTTGACGATATCCTTTTCTACAACGCCGTTGAGGTCGATTTCCATACCGCCTGTTGTGTTTGCGAAACACATCTCGAGCAGTGTAGTGATGAGACCACCGGCCGAGATATCGTGTCCGGCCATTACAATGCCTGCGTTCACGAGTTTCTGTACAGCGTCGAATGCCTCGGCAAAATACTCGGGGTTGGCAACTGTAGGAACATCGTCGCCAATGCAGTTGAGTGTCTGCGCGAAAGCAGAACCGCCAAGACGCAAGTGGTCGAAGCTGAAATCGATATGATAGAATGCACTCTTTGGCTCGTTGACCATTACAGGAGATACCACCTTGCGTACATCGGAAACCTCACCACCAGCAGAAACGATTACTGTTCCCGGGCTGATTACCTTTGTTCCGTCGGGGTACTTCTGTGTCATTGACAAAGAGTCCTTACCTGTAGGTACGTTAATCTTGAGTGCGCAGCAGAAATCGCTGAGTGCCTCAACACCGCGGTAGAGGCGTGCATCCTCACCCTCCTGTGAGCGGCAAGGCCACATCCAGTTGGCGCTGAGAGAGATGCTCTTGATTCCGTTTGCAAGCGGAGCAAGGGCGATGTTTGTCAATGCCTCGGACACGGCAAGCACTGAACCCTTTGCAGGATCGGCAAGACCGGCCTGTGGAGCGTGACCGATAGATGTTGCAATACCCTGCTTGCCACGGTAGTCGAGTGTTACCACACCGCAGTCGCTCAGTGGCAACTGAATCTCACCCTGGCACTGCTGGCGTGCAATCTTACCAGTCACAGAGCGGTCAACCTTGTTTGTCAACCAATCCTTACAAGCAACAGCCTCAAGACGGAGAACATCGGTCAAGTAATCCTCAATGTTCTCTGCGTCATACTCGGCATCCTTATAATGACGCTCGACAGTCTTGTCGACCATATATGTCTTTGGAGAAGAACCGAACATCTGGCTCACTGAGAGGTCGAACGGACGAACACCGTCGGCCTGCTCGAAAGCGAAGCGGGCATCACCTGTTGTTTCACCTACTACATACATTGGAGCACGCTCACGCTCGGCAACCTTGCGTACATACTCAATGGCATCCTCCTTGATGAGCAAGCCCATGCGCTCCTGTGACTCGTTGGCAATAATCTCCTTAGCCGAGAGTGTGCTGTCACCCACAGGCAGG
>JAFOCD010000092.1 GCA_017381475.1 Bacteroidaceae bacterium | reverse complement strand
TGAGCCGAACGGCTTGAGCATTGCGCGTGCCATGCTCACATCTACACCGCTCTTCGATGCAACAAGTGCAAGTATGAAACCGCCCATGAAAAGCATGACTGTGGGGTTGGCGAAGCATCCCATAATCTCCTTGTAACTCATGAGTTCCGTCTGCTTGTCATAGTCCTTGATCAAAGGCTCTATTCCGCTGTCCGAAACCGTGAGCAGCATTATCACTATTATGAGCAACGATGTTGTCCATGCCGGCACAGCCTCAACAATCCACATGAGTGCAGCCCATACAAAGATTGCTATCATGCGCTGTTGAATGGGGGTGAGCCCTGGAATGCCGAAGGCGGTGGTGGGCAACAATGCTATTGCCAATGCAATGACTGCAATAATGGAAACCTTGATATACCTGTTGTATTTGCGCAAGAAACGCAGGCATCGTCCGATAGGTGTGTATTGCTGCATAGTAGTAAATTTACAATATTGTGCTAATTTAGTTTAAACAATTCAAACAATCAATAATGTGGCTCTTTTTTAGAGCTATGCGCTTGCTTTTTTTGTTTTTCTATGGCAGGGAGGTGTCATCAAATGCTAAATAATGTTACAGAATGCATAAATTAACATTTATATGTTATATTCGCACAGACTAACAACTAAAGGGAAATATTATGGCAACATTTCATTTGACAAATGAGCAGTTCATTGCTCGGGTGGCCGATTACAAGGCCAACCCAGGAGATTTCAAGTTTTTGGGCGACAAGCCTGCGTTGATTGATTTTTATGCAGAGTGGTGCGGACCTTGCAAGATGCTCGCCCCGGTGTTGGAGGAGCTCTCCAATGAGTTTGAAGGCAAGTTGGATGTATACAAAGTAAATGTTGACGAGGAAGAGGAACTTTCCATGCTCTTTGACATCCGTTCCATTCCCACGCTCATCTTTATAGAGAAGAACGGGACAATGCACCGGTCGCAAGGTGCCATGGGAAAGTCGCAACTGAAAGAGACTGTAGAGAAACTTCTATTTTAATAAAATCCATTACTATGAAAAGACACATCATTCTTTTGCTCATTGCGTTTCTTGGCATAGGTGCAATGGCGCAAAATGTGCAGCAGGAACCTGCTGTTGCCGGTAAGCCGATAAAGATGCTTGGCAGTATGGTCTATATGGATGGCAAGAAACTCAATAAGGATAATGCTGCGGCCTGTTTCAGTTCACTCGACGGAGTTGACCGTAGTGCCGACTATCTGAAATACCGTGCCGGGTACAAGGCCGGTCTTGGACTTACAATAGGCGGTGTCTCTTTGGCGGCAGTCGGTTTTGGCTCGACACTCGTAGGTGTGCTTGTCGCGCTCCCGCATGCTTTTACCGGGGAGGAGCATCTGGGCTCGGAGATAGCGATATATACGGGATTCGGAGCAATGGCTGTGGGTGGTGCCTGTTTTGTCGCAGGTGTTCCAATGATTTGTGTATACAAGACACGGCTCAACCGTCTGAAAAAGGCCTACAACCTCTCGCTTCAAGTAGGGACAACTTCCAATGGTCTCTCTATGGCAATTTGTTTTTGATGCCCTTTGTATCAAAGGGTGCAGAATAGTGTGACCATAAAAGGTACAGAAAAATCAACTACAAATCCCTGATATATTGACAGTATTGCGTATTTCTTTCCTGAATAGCGAATAACCGACGGCAGTACTGTGTCCATGGTGGTTGCACCTCCGGCAGAGATAATAGACAATGGACCAAAGAACTTTGCCAGGAGCGGTGCGGCCAACAGTGTCAGTAGTTCGCGTGCAATGTTGGTAAGCAGTGCAAGTGTACCAAGTTTCACACCCATGTATTCGGTGATCCTATGATGCTCATGCTTGCAATGAAAAGGGCCTCCACACCAAGTGTGTGAAGTGAATTCATTACATTAGGGTTGCCTCCGACCTCAACTCCAAGCACAAACAGTAATACCCAAATGAAGAAAATGATGATTTTGCCTATGTGAGTGAAGCGGTGACGGCGCATCAGATAACCGAATGCAATTCCGCTGAACATATTCTATTTCTTGTTTTTAGTCTTCTTGTTTTGTCCTGTTTCCCAATTTCTCCAGTCATATTTACCTTCGACCTTTGTCTCTATCTCATCTGGTAGTAGCGGAAAGAAGTCAATGCCTGTAATTTCCTCAATTTCATCGATACTTTTTGCATAATGGTCAAGCTTCTTCTTGCCTGCGACATTCTCGCAGTAGAAGCCTATTCCGGTATAGCCACCATCATAGGCAAGGAGAACCTTGTAGAATGCGTTGGGAATGACAACCCTGTTGTCGCCGATGTTGCCAAGCCCTTTCTTGTCTGTGAATACGGGGCCGGTGACAACAAGAATCTTGTTGTATTTTTGTGCATTATAGCGTGTAAGTTCTTCAATGTTTTTCCACACACCGCTGTTGAGGTTGTGGTTCTGTGGAGAGATGTTCGACAGATAGAAACTCTCTTCCATGGCTTGCTTGCTCCATTTCATGTCTGCAGCAGGGGCATGGTGTCCTCTGTCCCATCCGCTGTGCTTGTAGTCGTTGTCGACAGCCTGTCTGCCATTAACCAAAGGGTCGGGTACAAATTTGCTGGCACGCGGTTCCTTGCCGTCCACCTCTTCGCCGGTAAGCTCGTATGCTACCCAGTTGGGGTTGCGGCGCTGTTCGTTGTAGGAAACGGTGTAGCCAATGTGCTCAATTACCTGACTCTTTGTTGATTTTGTAAACTTCGGTATTGCAAGCTCGAGACAGATATTATCTGCATCCTTGTCATTATTCTCCGGTTTGTGGCTGGAGATACATTGCGTTGTAAGGATTACAACGGCAATGCATAGCAAGAACTTAAAGAGTCTACAACCGCTCTGCTTCAAGCTGTTCTTTGTCATGGCTCAATGTTTATGCTTTTTTTAACTTGCCGTTTTTCAATACGACCTTGTATTTGCCGCCCTTCTTTGTATTGAACGACAGGGTGCAGCCTGCATAGCGCAGGTTGCAACGGCTACCATTTTTCGATTCAACGGTAACTTCGGTGAGCTTGCCCTCTGCCCAGCTGATCTCAACCTCAAAACCTCCACGGGCGCAGATACCGCTTACCTTGCCCTCTTCCCAAGCGTCGGGTAGTGCAGGCAGCAGATGGATGAATCCCATATGGCTCTGCATGAGCATCTCGGTAATTCCGGCAGTACCGCCAAAGTTTCCGTCAATCTGGAACGGAGCGTGTGTGTCCCACAGATTGTTCAGTGTTCCGTTCTTCAGCAGGTTGCCAAAGAGGGTGTAGGCGTGGTTGCCGTCGTGCAGGCGTGCCCACTGATTGAGTTTCCAGCCCATGCTCCAGCCTGTGGCGCCGTCGCCACGGTGAACAAGTACAACCTTTGAAGCCTCGGCAAGTTCCGGGGTTGTCACCGGTGAAATGGTGTGTCCCGGGTGCAGGCCGAAGAGGTGATTGACATGGCGGTGCTGATCGTTGGGGTCATCAATGTCCTTGCTCCACTCCATGAGCTGGCCATAGCGGCCAATGGCGTAGGGTGCAAGTTTATCAAGAACGGTCTTCCACTCTTTGCGCAGTTCGCGATCAACTCCCAACTCTTCGGCAGCTGCAATGGCGTCGAGCAGAATCTCGCGTACAACGCCGTGCACGAATGTCGCGCCCTGGTCAATTGGACCATGCTCGGGAGATGTCGAAGGTGCCGCGGTGTATGTGCCGTCATCCTTCTTCCACAAATAGTCAACAGCGAAGATTGCGCTACTCTTAATGATTTCGTAACCGGTCTCTTTCAGGAACTTCTTGTCGCGTGTGTAATCATAATAATCCCATATATGGGTAGCAAGCCATGGTCCTGCCATTGGGTTGAAGTTCCACGACATGTCCTGACTGATGAGCGGTGCTGTGAAGCCGAAGATGTTGCCTGATATGCTGGCCGTCCAGCCGCGTGCACCAAAGTATGATTTTGCTGTCACCTCGCCCGGCTTTTTCAGTGTGCGTATGAAGTCAATGAGTGGTAATGTACACTCCGATAGGTTGGTTGCGCACGATGGCCAGTAGTTCATCTGCAGGTTTATGTTGTTGTGGTAGTCCACACGCCAGGGACCGTCGACATTATTGTGCCAGATACCCTGTAGGTTCGCAGGCAGGTTGCCGGGACGTGAACTTGCGATGAGAAGGTAACGGCCGAACTGGAAATAGAGCTGCTCAAGTGCGTAGTCGGGCTTGCCGGTTCGGTAACTTGCAAGTCGCTTGTCGGTGGGTAGGTTCCTCACAGCGGGGAACTCAAGTGTTGTCGGTGCGTTGGGGTTGAGGTTCAACTCAACACGGTTGAAGAGTGCCGAGTAGTCGGCATAGTGCTCCTTGAACAGTTCGTTGTATCCCTTTGCTTCGGCATCTTTTATCCATTTCTTTGTTGTCTCCTCGGGGTTTACGCCAACATAGGTCTTGGGGTCTTTGAAGTCGGGGTCGAAGTTGATTTTGTAGTCGGTGTCGGCGGTAACGTAGAAACATACCTCATCGGCACCTACAATTTTTATAGCGTTTTCTTCAAGGGTATAATGTCCGCCCTTTGAGACAGCCTTAATGCGCACGGTGTATTCCATACCGTTATTGTCGAGCTTTCCTTTCCACAGAAGCTGGTCGTAGCTTGCGTGTATCAATGTGCCCTCAGAGACGGGGTTCGGAGCATAGCTGAATGTGAGGTTCTGCATCCCGGGCTTGCTTGCACTATACTTCATGACCAATACATTAGCTGGGTAGGATACAAAACATTTGCGTTCAAACTCAACTCCATTCCTGTTGTATTGTACAATGGCAAGGGCAGAATCGAGTGAAAGAATACGCTTGTAGTCGCCCAACCCAATGAGGTTGTGTCCTGTTTCGATATAAATCTCACCCATAGTGGTGAAATTACCGAAACGGAAAGGCTTCTCGCCATAATACTCATATGACGCAGTGCTGTTGAAGTTCTCGCGTGTGAGCTTTGCCGCCTTCTCGTCGTCGCCATCAAGGAATGCCTGGCGTATGTCATCGAGCAGGTGTGCCGACTGCTTGTTCACATTCCAGTAGTATTCTGCACCCTTCTCGGTGTTGGGGCCACCGCGCCACAGTGTTTTTTCATTCAATGTGATGCGTTCGGCCTCAAGCGAGCCAAGGATATTCGCGCCTATGCTGCCGTTGCCAATGGGCAAAGAGTAGGATTCCCACTCCTTGTCGGCATTGTAGGCCGCATCACCTGCCCACTCGGGTTTACCTTTACCCTCCCACAGGTCGGGACGGCCACCATACCAAATGCTGCGTCCTTGTAGTGTTGTTGGCTGGTCAAACCAGATTGACATGCCGTTGATGTAGTCGCTCTGCGCCTTAATTCCGACTGCGCACAGCAGCAGGGCAAAGAGGATAATCCTTCTTCTCATAATTATTAATCGTTTTTTTTGTTTTCCAATCCGTTTATATGTTGTATAAGCATTGCCACATGTTGGCGGTAACTTAAATTGTAGTCGCGCTCAATGCCTGCCTCCTCGGCCATTCGCCTTATTGCTCCCTGTGTGTCGTCTATCCGTTTCAGCGCACCACTGCCGTCGGGGGCAATACGATATATCTCAATCTCTTTGTTGCCGAACTCAATGAACAGGTCACCGACCGTTGCTGTTCTTTTTACTGTTGCCATAGTTTGTTAAATCAAGAACATTATCAGCAACTGTATAATTACCACTCTTAGGAACATGCATACGGGATATACTGTCGCATAGGCAACCGAAGGCTTGTCGCCCTCAATAGTGTCATTTACATAGTTCAAGGCCATTGGGTTTGCCATGGAGCCGCATAGCAGGCCCGATACCGAACCAAAGTCTAGTTTCATTATGCGCAATGCAAAAAGGCCGATGAGTACTACCGGTATGAATGTTATCAGCACTCCCAGTACAAGCCATAGCGCGCCTTCGGGGCGTACAATGGTATCAAAGAAGTGTGCGCCGGCATCAAGTCCAAGACATGCAAGGTAAATGTTGAGACCAATTGCCCTGAGCATCATATTTGCACTCTGGGTCGTGTAGGTAATCATGTGTAGTCTCGGGCCGAATGTGCCGATGAGGATACCCACGATTATGGGGCCACCTGCAAGCCCAAGCTTTACGGGAACCGATATGCCCGGTATTGACAGTGGAATGCTTCCTACCATAAGTCCCAAGATTATTCCAATGAATACCGAAACAAGGTTGGGCTCATTGAGGCTCTTGACTGCATTGCCAAGAATCTTCTCCACTCGCTTGATGTCGGCTGTCTCACCCACTACGGTAATGCGGTCACCAAGTTGCAGTACAAGGTCGGGGGTTGCCAGAAGCTGCACGCCCGAACGGTATACACGGCTGATGTTTATGCCGTAGTTGTTGCGTAGACGCAATGATGACAACTTTTTGCCGTTGATTTCGGGTCGTGTGACAATGATGCGCTGCGAAGTGAGTTCACTGTCAATCTTGTTCCAGTCGATGTTGTCGGCATTCCAGTCTTTCTGTTCCTGTTTGCCGAAAATCTGTCGCAATTCCTCTGTCTCCTCGGGTTTGGTTATTACAAGCAGGATGTCATTCTCCTGTAGCACTCTGTCGGGCATGGGAATGAGCACATGACCGTCGTGCCACATACGGGAGATTACAAAATGACTGTGCTTGTCATGTATTTCGGAAATTTTCTTGCCGAATATTTCCGGGTTGGTTACGCAATAGCTGGCTATGAATACATTCTTCTGGTGCTTGCTGTCGGGCTGTGGCATATCACTTGGCCTTACAAACATCTTTCGCAGGAATATTATTGCGAAGATTACGCCTACTACGCCAAGGGGGTAGGTGAGCGCGCAGCTGAGTGCAGCACCGCTACTATCAATGTCAAGTTGCTTTAATGTCTGCTGTGCCGCCGCAAGTGCCGGTGTGTTGGTGGTTGCGCCACAAAGGATTCCAGACATATCTGAAATTGCCACCTTTGCTATGTAGCTCAATCCTATTGCAAGTGCTGTACCGGTAAGTAACACGCCAATGGCGGGTAGCAGAAGTTTTGTGCCCTCGGTTCGCATTGAACTGAAGAAACCCGGACCTACCTGCAATCCCAATGCATAGACAAAGAGTACAAGACCGAATGTCTCGGCATAGAACAGCATCTGCTTGTCTATTGTCAACCCGAAATGTCCGGCAAAGATTCCTGCAAAGAATACGAATGTGATTCCTAATGATATCCCAAGTACACGGATACGCCCAAGCACAAGGCCTATGGCCGAAATGAGCGAGAGTACTACAATAGCCTGCAGTGCCGAATGCTCAATGAAAAGCCCGTTAAGGTAGTCGCTCATACGATTGTCTTTCTCTGTGTTATCTCAAATCCATCTCCTCAAAAAGGTAACTTGCACCGCCGACGCGGTCAATCACGAACAATACATATCGTATGTCGACCGAAATGTTGCGGCAGATGCTTGGGTCAAACTCTATGTCGCTCATTGTTGAACGCCATGTGCGGTCAAAGTTGATACCGATGAGTTCGCCCTTGCCGTTGATTACGGGAGAACCAGAGTTGCCGCCCGATGTGTGGTTGTTGGCGAGGAAGCATACCGGTATTGTCTGCTTGCCGTTCTTCTCAATGCTCCAACGGCCGTAATCCTTCTCTGCATAGATGTCACGCAACACCTGTGGTATGTTGTAGTCGTAAATATCGGGGTTGTCCTTTGCCATTATGCCGTCGAGGGTGGTGAGGTGTGTGTGGTACTCGCCGTCAACATTTTCGTAACCGCATACTGTGCCATATGCAACGCGCAGGGTAAAGTTCGCATCGGGGTAGAATGCGCGCTCCTTGTCCCACTCGCGCAAAGCCTTCATGTACTCTCTGTACCATTTTTCAACAGTCGGCACATTACTCAAGTTGCGGTAGGCATACTCGCGGTTCTTGTTCACCTGCGGAACAAACCAGGTGGCAAATTGCACCATCGGGTCGGCAACTATCTCCTCGGTTGTGAGGGGGGATTTTGTTATAAGCTGTGTGTTGCCGAACAACTGTTCAACATAGTTGTCCACGCCGCCATTGCTGTTGATGGCGGCTGTCAGTTCCTGTGGAATGTTCTCGGCAGGCATGCGGCCGATGAACTCTGTAATCATGCGCTTGGCAATGGCCTTGTCAATCTCCACTCTGTAATCGTTGAGGTAGTATTTACGGCCTACGTCCTGCACGTCGGCTGTGAGCTTGTCACCCTTTGCATGCTTTGAGGCGAGCCATGCTGTGAAGTTATAGACCTCGATGCCGGCAATTGTTTCATTGAAAAGCTCGCGTGCAAAATATTCGGGAATAGCCTTTTCGTATGCAGCGTGCATGGAGTCGAGCAGTGTGGCATATTGTGGCTTGCCGGCAGCCCATGCTGCGAACGATTTCTCATAATTCTCCTTTTTGCCGGCTGTCCCAAGGCGCTCGAGTCCAAGGCTCTCGCCCTGCCACTTCTTCCAGGCATTGGCAATGTTGGCATGCTTTGCAGCGTATGCAATGCGTGTGGCAACGTCCTTGCTCTGTGCTTCGCTGATGATGTCGAGACGAATTGTGCGCAAGGCAATCTTCATTGGGTTCGACACGTTGGCAACATATTCTACCGCGTCGGCGGTTACATACTCCTGTGTGTTGCCCGGGAAACCGTAAATCATTGTGAAATCGCCTTCTTCCACACCCTTTGTAGAAATTGGGAAGTAACGCTTGGGACGATATGGCACATTGTCGGTCGAGTAATCGGCCGGTTCGTTGTTTGCGTCGGCATATACACGGAACATTGAGAAATCACCGGTGTGACGTGGCCATATCCAGTTGTCGGTGTCGCCACCGAACTTTCCTATAGATGATGGCGGTGCACCAACCAAGCGAACGTCACTGTATACGCGGTACACGAAAAGGTAGTGCTGGTTGCCATAATACATTGATTCTATGCTTGCACGGCAACCCTTGCCCTGTTTTGCCTGTGCAATGATGCTTTCCTTGCTCTCGCCGGCAGCAATCCTGTCGGTCACATCCTCCATTCTCTCGAGAATGCTGATTGTGAGCCCGGGAACATGCAACTCCTCGGCGCGTGATTTTGCCCAATAGCCGTCGGTAAGGTAGTCATGTTCAACCGAAGAGAGTTTCTGTATCGAAGCATAACCGCAATGGTGGTTTGTGAGAAGTAGGCCTTCGGCCGATACGAACTCGCCTGTGCAACCTCCGCCAAACTGCATTACAGCATCCTTCAGCGATGGTTTTGTGGTTGAATATACATCCTTGGCTTTCAGTTTGAACCCCTTTTTGCGCATCTCCTTTACACGCTCCTTGATGAGGCTTGGGAGCCACATACCCTCATCGGCTGTGGCTGTGGTGAATGTGATGCACGCAATCGCGCAAATGATGAATTTCTTTATCATAGCAGTTCTGTTTGTTTCATTAATTGCACGAAGATAATGCTTTTCACCGAAATAACGCTACTCTGTAACCATCTTTCCCTTCAGCACCACTGTTTTTATTACAGGTGTCTGGTGGGCATATGGCAGGAATGCCAGCGACGGCAAGGGCTTGGTTATGTAAAAATTGGCCTTTTTACCGCGTGTTATTGAACCGAAGTCCTTGCTCTCGCCCATGGCGCATGCGCTGTTCAGTGTGGCTGCATTCAGGGCCTCGGCAGGTGTCATCTTCATCTTTATGCTTGCCAATGATGCCACAAACCTCATGTTGCCCGATGGGGCTGTACCGGGATTGTAGTCCGATGCCAATGCAACGGCAAGCCCTGCGTCTATCATCTTGCGTGCCGGGGG
>JAFOCD010000091.1 GCA_017381475.1 Bacteroidaceae bacterium | reverse complement strand
GTATGAAACCTGAACGAGCATTTCATGTGCTACGCCTGCAGCTACCATGTTCTTTGCGATGTCGCGTGCTGCGTATGCTGCCGAGCGGTCAACCTTTGAAGGGTCCTTTCCTGAGAATGCTCCACCACCATGTGCTCCCTTTCCTCCGTATGTGTCAACGATGATCTTGCGGCCGGTAAGACCAGTGTCGCCGTGAGGACCTCCGATCACGAACTTTCCTGTAGGGTTCACATGGAGGATGTAGTCGTCGTGGAAGAGGGCTGCAGTTTCAGCAGGAAGTGCCTCGATAAGCATAGGGATGAGGATGTTCTGTACATCCTCGCGGATCTTTGCCTGCATCGCCTCGTCTACTCTCTTCTGGCCGAACTGCTCACAACCGTCTGCGTATGACATGTTGCCGAGTGATGACGGAGTGAACTCGTCGTGCTGTGTGGAGATTACGATTGTGTGGATTCTGACGGGCTTGTTGGTTTCTCCATCATACTCGATTGTGAACTGTGATTTAGAGTCCGGACGGAGATATGGCATGAGCTCAGGTGTCTGCTTGCGGATCTTTGCAAGGATCTGGAGCGCAAGATGTGAGAGTGCAAGCGGAAGCGGCATATACTCTTCTGTGTCACAGCATGCATAACCGAACATCATTCCCTGATCGCCTGCTCCCTGTGCGTCTGCGTCTTCTCCAACCACACCGCGGTTGATGTCCACACTCTGCTCGTGAAGTGCAGAGAGGATACCGCATGAGTTGCCGTCGAACATGTAGTCTGCGTTGTTGTAGCCGATCTTGTTGATGACGCGGCGTACGGTCTTAGGGATGTCTACGTAAGCGTCCTCAGAGCGTACTTCACCACCTACGACCACGAGTCCGGTGCTGCAGAATGTCTCGCAGGCTACCTTCGCTTCAGGGTCCTGACGGAGGAATTCGTCGAGGATTGCGTCTGAGATCTGGTCAGACACCTTGTCTGGGTGTCCTTCCGATACTGATTCTGATGTAAATAAGTAGTTCATATATGTAATTTTAAAATTATACAACAAAAAAGCCCCACATAAATGCGGAGCGAACACAAAAACACAAAACATTGCTATGGTGCAGCCGGAACATAAGCCGACCTGAGTCAACATTTTAGCATTTTTTAACGTGGTTGCAAGCAGCCAAATTTCTCCACACTTTCCTTTCGGGCTGCAAAGATATATAAAAAATTTGATATGCAAATACTTATGTAAAAGTGTAGGTAAGTATTCATAAAACCATTAAAATGTGTTATCTTCGCGGCATAAAAAACCTATTATTTTTAACTAAATCGTTATGAAACAAACAATTAAGTGTCTTATTGCTGCTGTCGCAGCAATGCTTATGAGCGTGGCTGCCATTGCACAGGTGACCACATCAGCTCTGGGTGGACGAGTTGTTGACGCTAACGGTGAGCCTGTAGTCGGTGCAGCAGTTGTTGCTACGCACGAGCCTTCAGGTACTGTTTACGGTGTCGTAACAAACAACGACGGTCGTTATGCTATCAATGGTATGCGTGCCGGTGGTCCTTACAAGGTAGAGATTTCTTGCCTTGGTTTCCAGACTCTCGCTTATACAGATGTAACTCTTCAGCTCGCTGAAACATCTGCTCTTAACGGAACCCTCAAAGAGGATTCAGAAATGCTTGGCGAGGCTATGGTAATTGCAGCTCCTGCTTCTAAGTTCTCTGCTCAGAAGATGGGTTCTGCAACAAACATCTCAAGCAGGGAGATTGCTTCTATCCCTACTGTAAGCAGAAGCCTTACTGACGTTACTCGTCTTTCACCATATGGTGGTAACGGTATGAGCTTCGCAGGTGCTGACGGTCGT
>JAFOCD010000090.1 GCA_017381475.1 Bacteroidaceae bacterium | reverse complement strand
CAACGTACTTGTGGCTTGTGCCGTGGAAACCATACTTGCGGATCTTCTCCTCGGTGTAGTATTTATAGGGAATAGCGTAGAGATAGTTGTGTGCGGGAATAGTTTGGTGGAAAGCGGTGTCGAAGGTGAATACCTGCGGAATGTTGGGCAGGATCTCAGCCATCGACAATGCGCCCTGCAAGTTTGCGGGGTTGTGCAGCGGAGCCATCTTGATGCAGTCGCGTACCTTCTCGATCGAGTCGGGAGTTACGAGTGCGCTACCTTTGAAATGCTCGCCACCGTGAGCTACGCGGTGACCAACGGCTTTGATCTCGTCATACGAATTGATAACGCCGTGAACGGGGTCGATCAATGCTTTGAGGATCAGGTCGATACCTACGTTGTGATCAGCGATGGGCTGGTGCAGTTCGAAGGGTTCTTTGCCTACGGGTTTGTGCTTCAAGTCACCCTCAGCCTGACCGATACGATCGACCAGACCTTTGGCCAGCAATTTGTGGCTTGCCTCGTTCATATCGATCACCTGATACTTGATCGACGAACTACCGCAATTCAATACGAGAATGTTCATAGTGTTTGATTTTATTTTGTTAATTTTTTTGAGTCCAAAAATCGGCACACAAATATAAACATTTTTTTCGATGATTATGCAACTTGCGATTGAGAAAAACGCCCCTTTCGGCAGATTTGGTTATAATTGTTTCCCTTTCGAATATTTTTTCGGCATTTTGGTTGGTCTTTTGGCTGAATCTATGCTCGGTATTATGGCACGAGAGAGTGGGTGTCATCTCGCATTATGTATGCGCGTGTTGGCGAGTTGGTCGATTTTTGTCGGAAAGTTCTTGCACGAACCGATAAAAAGTTTTACCTTTGCTTGTTAAACTGTGTTTAGACGTTGTCTAAACGATGTAACCTGATCACTCTTAAACCTTTATTGAAGTATGGATACCAAAGTTTCCAAACAGTCTGTTCCTGTGGAACAAGTCAGCAATGCTGAAGATGTGCGCACCGTAACTACCCAAGTACAGCCCGAGGAGGTTGTAGCAACTGTTAACGCTGAGGAGCCCGAAGTGGCCGAGAGCGTCGATTTTTCGGACGAGGAGGCTCGTCTTGCTGCCGACAACGCCGGCATTGATTTAGGTGAGGCTACTCCCGAAGAGGAGGAGGCTGCACCCGAAGAGCAGACAGCAACTGATGAGCAGTCGCTCGTGGGCAAGAGCAAGACCGAACTTGTCGAGATGTTTGCACAACTGTTGGAGACAAAGCCCGTGCAGAGCCTGCGTGGTGATGCCGAGGCTATCAAAATAGCATTCTACAAATTGCGTCGCTCGGAGGTTGAGGCGCAGCGTAAGGAGTTCCTCGATGCAGGAGGCAAAGAGGAGGAGTTCTCGCCTTCGGTTGATGGCGTGGAGGTAAACCTCAAAGAGTTGTTCGCTCGCTACCGCAAGATGCGTGATGAGTTTGTGGCAGGCTTGGAGCAGGCCAAGGAGGAGAATCTGAAAGTGAAGCTCGCCATTATCGAAGAGTTGAAGGAGTTGGTTAATAGCGATGAGACGCTCAATCACACTTTCAATAAGTTCCGTGAGTTGCAGCAGCGTTGGAAGGAGACGGGTCCTGTTCCTCAGGCTAACGTGAAGGATACGTGGGAAACCTACAATCTGCACGTCGAGAACTTCTACAACTTCATCAAGATCAACAATGAGTT
>JAFOCD010000089.1 GCA_017381475.1 Bacteroidaceae bacterium | reverse complement strand
ATGTCGGGCAGTGTGTAATACTCATAGTAAGTATATGTCTCTGTCGCATACATGAACATACCTTCATAGCCGTCCTTTGCCATAATCAGGTCGTTCCAGCGGTCATAGTATTTGTCTGCGCCCATCAGCTCATGCTGCCACTTTACGCACTGGTCCCACCATTTGATGGCATCTGTGATTGTGTTTGGGCATGCATTCAGTACATTCTTCAACTCCATGTGGAACATCACCCTCTCGCCAAGCACCTGCACCGAGTAGTGTTTCATCATGTTCTGCGTCATGTCGCGCCAATCCTCGTCGGTGTGGCGTGAAAGGTCAAAGTAACCATTGACATAACCACCCTCGATGTGGATGGGAACATTGGGATAGTCGGCAAGTTTCTTGCTTGTAGCAGAACTGTCGGTGTCCACATAATATTGTATGAACAACATACGGTCATCGCCCTCGGTGTCGGGAATCTTCACCACGTTCAATCCGCTTGTAAGCACATTTGTCATCAATGGACGGGGCATGTTGCCGGCCACTGGGGCAAGCTCCATCCATATGGAATCGGGCAACTCGCTGCCCACGAAAATGAGCACATACTCATTGTCGGCACTGATACCTGTGGGGTTCTGCAGTTCGCTGTACTGTCTCACATTCATCAGGTACTTCCAATTGTAGGAGTTGCTGTAAGGCTTGGCCTCGAACACGCGGAACTCCTTTTCGCGTTTTTCCCAAGCGTTGTTTTTCACCTTGAGAGCAATGTTTATAAGCTCCTCGGGCATCGCACTCATGGCAGTGCGCAACTGCTCGTCGGTCATGGCAGAGTAGGGCACTTTTAGCTCTGTGCAGATGTCATCCTCGAAATAGTGTTTGAACTCGGCATAATAGCGCTGTGCGTTGTTGGTGGTCAGCTGCGCATTTGCAGCCACTGTCACCACAAGCATTAGACACAACAGAAGTAGATTTTTAAGTTTCATATTCTAAGGTTTTGTTATTTTGCAGAATTATCCAATATAATACTGCCTCAAAAGTAGTGCATTTTAAGCAAAAAAACAATAATAGGTGTTGTGATATATTATATAAGGTAACAGATGTATAAAAAAGAGATTCTTCACATTCGTTCAGGATGACAATTTGCATGTCTTGTCATTCTGAGCGAAGCGAAGAATCTCAATTATATTCTGCTAACGGATTGTAATTACTTCACCAATACCTTTTTGCCGCCCTGGATGAAGATACCTCTTGTGGGGTTCACAACACGGCGGCCGTTGAGGTCATAGATTGCACCGTTGGTGCTTGCCTCGGGAATCACACTCTCAATGGTTGTGATGATGTCAGCAACCTCCTTGTTGGTCTCAATCAAGGCAATCTGTACTCTCCAGTAAGAGCTTGAAGCAGAGAGCTGTATTGATGTACCGGTACCATAAACCTTATTGCCGTCAGCTGTTGTCAGTGACAAGCCGCTGTTGTCGGTGTCGTAGGTCACTGTTACAGGAGTGTAGTCCTCGGCAGCAGGTACTTTCAAGTAATTGCCGTCCTTGTATACAAAGCCTTGCTGTCCGGCATTGTAGAGTTTGTATTCGTCGGCCTTGCCTGTTGATGCAAAGCTCCACAATGCGTCGTCACTAACCTCATCAGTGAGTATGAGTCGACCCTTGCGGCTTCCTGTTGCTGAAGAATTTACGCTTGCGAATTTCTCGGTATTGTTGCTGATGATATAGTACCACACAACACGGTCGCCCTTGGTTACGATTGGAGCGGTCACAATGTATTTGCCCTCCATGTCGGCAAGCTGCTTGCGCAATGTGTTTACATACTTCTGCAACTGTGTGACATCTGCACTCTCCTTGTTTGCCGATACCTCGTAGTATGTGTCGAGCAAGTTGAGAGCATATGTATTGAGGTTGTTGTCCTTTACAATGATATTCTCGTTGAAAATGTTCATTGTGTTCAGGCTGTCAAGGTTCAGCACCTCGGTAATCTTTATGTTGGCCTCGGCCATCAACTCCTCGACAGTAGCTGTGTAGAATGCAAGTGAATTGTCCTCTACAATATCCACGCGCCATTTTGCACCTGTCTCGTTGAGTGGCAAACCGGTAACGACACCGCCATCGCTAAGACCAATTGTCAAGTCGGGGTTGTTCACTGTTATGAAGTTTACATTTCCATCATCGGTGTAACCAACTGTGAACTTGGTGGCATCCTCCTGCTTCTTTGACTCAAGGAAGACATTCTGATTGTTGATGTTTGTTACATAGTAACCGGTTGAAGTGCTCTTCATGTAATACTCACCCTGTTTGCCGGCATACTCGATAATCCAGTTAATCTTGCCTTGGGCATCACTCTTTTGCGCTGTCGGATACTCTCCTGCTGCATAGCTTCCTCTGTTGGTTCCGAGTGCCCTTCTCATTGTGAACACTGCGCCCTCCTTGATGAGGATGCGTGCATCCTTATTGTTGAGAACCTTGCTGCACTCGTCATCGAGCATGATGCTCCACTCTGCAAACGAGTACTTGCTTTTATCATTGTTCTTGTATGCAGCATTAGCCTCCTTGTACAAAGCCTCAAGGTCGGCAATTGCCTCGGGGTAGTAATAACCCACAATTGTGTTTGTTGCAGCTTTCTTGTTGATGATGGCACTTGCACTCTTCAACGAACCGTCAAGAGCCTCCTTCTGCATGCTCTCGGGGCCCTGTGAAGCGTGAGGCACCTCATAGTCTGTACCGTCGGCCTGTGCTGCAACAACCTTCAATGTCGCACCTGCAGCCGATACCGGAACATTCATCTCGTATTTGTTTGTGTATGAGAGCAACTCACCTGTCTCGGCGTTATAGAGCTTGAAACCGAGCGCACCACCGGCATTCTCGGCCTCCTTGATAACCACCTTACCCTTTGAAACGGCATAGTAGTAGCCCTGAGCCTTCACAGTCTCATCGATGTAATCCATCCACTGGCCAAAGTTACCGACAGTACCGATAGTCTCGCCATCCCAGTCGGCATAGTTTGCACGATAACCTGTGCCGTCGCTGAATGGGCTCTTCTTTCTTGGTGACTTGCGTACGCGGTCCTCAAGGAACATCAGGTGACCGCCCTTCTTCTCATACTTCTGCATGCGAGCCTTGCTTGCCTTGGCATCCTCCTCGAGCAGGTAAACCCAGTGGTGACCATAGTCACCCACGAACGCATTCTTCATTGGGATGAAGAAGCCCCATGCCTCGAAGAACTCGCTGAGGTCCATCTGTGCAATCTCACAGCAAGCCTCGGCAAACTTCAACTGGTCCTGTGCTGCATTTACCGAGTTCTTGTAGAAACCGTTCTCGTCGAGCTCGTCCCATGAACCTGTTGCCCAACCCGGCAGGCGGTCATAACGCAACTTCTCGAACAGACGGGGATAGAATGTGGTGTCCTTCTCTGCTGCGTGGAAGTAGAGGAACAACTGGAAGTACATACGAGTCATGCTGAACAGCTTTGAGCCATACATGCCCTCGCCGCGTACAACGTATGGAATCTTGTTCTCGAAGTCGAGAATCTGGTTGTACATGTTGTTGCCACGGCTCACGTGTGTACCCTGGTCAAAGATTGCGAAGTTAGTGAGCGCGTTGTTGCTCACCTCGGATGTACCCACAATCTGGAACGCATACTGGTTGGTGTGGCCAATCTCGTGGTTAGGACCCCAAGAGCTGCCGGCGTCGGCAATGAGCAGGTCATAGTTCACGATTGTGCTCAGAGTATTGTTGTTGTAGTGTGTGCGGTAAGCACTTGCATCCATGAAGCCGTTGTCGTCACTCATGGCAAGCTGCTTGTTGTTCATCCATGGATAATACTTGTCGAGAGCCATGTAGTGGTTCTGACGGCTGTTCCAGAAGTCCCAAAGGCGCATAACACCCTCGATGTTGTCGGGGCACTCCTTGAGGAACTCGTATGTGCGGAAGTTGAGCACGGTGAGGTCACCGGCAGCCTGTACGGCAGTAGGGTTCTTGAACATGTTGTCGCGCATGTAAACCCAATCCTCGTTGGTGTGTCCGCGCTCCTTGCTCCAGAAACCGTTCACGTAACCGTTCTCGATGTGAACCTTTACGGTAGGGTAGTCGGCAAGTTTCTTGCCGTCGATAGCAGTCTCGCACACATAGCGGATGTAGAGCGAACCGTCCTTGTTCGCACATGGTACAATGTTCAAACCCTCCTTCAAACGTGTGTCGTTACCCCAGAACTTGGTGCTCGCCATTTCTGCAAGGTCAATTGTTGTACCCTCGGGAATCTCCTCGACAAACACATAGATGAAGCTCTTTGAGTCGCTTGTGCTTATACCTGTAGGGTTGTTTATGCGGTTGTATGGGCGTGTGAAAAGACGGTCGGCCCAAACCTCGGGGTTGCTGTATGGTTTGTAGTCATAGATACGGAACTCCTTCTCGCGTGTCACGCTGCTCCAGGTGTTGTTCTTTATCTTGAGAACAGCTGCCTGCAGGTCGGCAGGAACGCCCTCCAATGCCGCAACAACTTCTGCATCGCTCTTTGCGACCCACTCGGCCTTCAAAGTAGTGCATGCCTTGTCTTCGAAGAGTGCCTCTACCTTTGCCGCAATAGCATCGGTGTTGTTCAGAACTTTTGCATAATCCTGGTATGCTGCTGCAGCTGCTGCAATTTCATCGGCACTGATGCTCACTTCCTCAAATGTCCACTCTGTACCGGAGATTTCGCCTTCACCATAGCTCCAGGGCACAATGTTTGAACTGCCGTCGCAGTGTGCGCCCCAGTTCTTTGTGGGGGTGAGGTCAATGTTGTAATAACCCTTCAATGCAGGATGCTCGGTAACAGTAAACAGTGTCTCGGACAGGCCGGTTCTCCACTGTACGTTACGGCCAGACTCGTACTGCATGTAGCGCTGTGTATAGATGTTCTTGATTGTGAATTTGCCGTCATCGGCAGCATCGAATTGCCACATCTCGTGGTAGTCTGTCGCTGTGCCTTTTGAGGCGCACGAAAGTGTGTGCAGGATTGGGCTCTCCGACATCACAGTACCATACTTGGCACTTACAATGCGGTAGACCTTTCCGTCCTCAACCTGTGCCATGGCAAAGGTTGCAAGCATTACAAGGAATGCGGTTAGTAAAGATTTCAGTTTCATATTACTTAAGTTTAAAAAATATTCTTTTATAAGTAGCAGGTCGTCCGCCAAGCCTTGTCATGCTGAGCAAGCGAAGCATCTTTGTCCTGCGTTTGTCATGCTGAGCAAAGTCGAAGCATCTTTGTTCGGCGCGGTTATTAGATCCTTCCTATCGTCAGGATGACAAGTTCGCGAAAGAAATCGCGGGTCAACTGCCACATTATTGCTAATAATTTTAATAAGTAGCAAGTCGTCCGCCATGCTTTGTCATGCTGAGCGAAGTCGAATTTTGCAACTAAACGAGTTAAAACCAAGTTTACTTGAGTTTTTACAACGAGTGCTTGCAAAATCGCCGTAGGCAGTGCATCTAAAAATCACATTAAATAGATCATTCACATCCGTTCAGGATGACAGCTCCGCGAATTATATCCTTTTTATATTATATATAACCTTGCAAATATAACACTTTTTCCCTAATAATTTTCACCCCTCCCTATTTTTTTCATTTTATGCTAAAACTTTTTATTTTTCACGCTTTTTTCTTGCGATTTCAAATAATTATCGCAACCTTTGCGTGATAGAATGCCACACTTGTAAGGGTGTGCGAAACAGTTGTTTTGCAATTCGTTGACAGTCAATGTGGTAGCTGTTAGCGGCCTGTTGTGGTACTGGATTTGAGAGATTTTATTTTTTGTTTTTTTAATTTTTACATTATGAGAAAAAATTTATTTCTGACTCTTGCTTTGGAATTTGCAGGATTTGCAGGATTTGCAGGTGCTAATGCTCAGGATTGGACTGTTTCTCTTGGAGCCGGCGACGGCCTTCCGGGTGAGAACGTGCAGAAAGGCACACAGACCGTCCAGGTTTACAAATCGGATGTCATCAAGCCAACCGAGGCTTTGACAACTCTCCGTTTCACTGTTGCACAGAACTACAACGGTGAGAAGCCAAACGGCAACAACTTTGTAACAGCTCTCAGTGAGTTGGTTGTAT
>JAFOCD010000088.1 GCA_017381475.1 Bacteroidaceae bacterium | reverse complement strand
CAGAAATCACTTTTACGTAAATTGTACTCGTTACGACGAGTTATAATTAAAATCAAAGGAGGAAATACCATGAAAAAACTGATGAGTGTATTGCTCGTAGTAGCAATGTTACTCGGCTGCATGATGTGCTTAAACTCATGTAGCGAAACAACCGCCGCCCTCAATGTTGGCTCGTACCCGGACACCATTGACCCTGCACTTAACTCCGCAGTTGACGGCGCAACCTATATCATTCACGCTTTTGTCGGTCTCGTTGGCTATGAGCAGAATGATAAGGGCGAATTAGAGTTAGTGCCACAATGCGCTACCTCTCTCCCAGAAGGTGTATTACTTGATGATGGCAAGACCTCTTACACCTTCACTCTTAAAGACGGCTTAAAATGGAGCGATGGCACCGACCTCACAGCAGAGGACTTTGTCTATGCTTGGAATCGTGCCGCAAACCCCACAACCGCTGCTGACTACAGCAACATGTTCGAAATTATTGATGGCTATGCCGAAATGAACGAAATGGACAAAAAAGGTAACCTCGTTAATCCTGATGCTAAACTCAATGTTACCGCTGACGGAAACAAGATTACCGTAGTTCTCACAGTTGACGTTCCTTACTTCCACGAGCTTTGCGCATTTCCTACTTACATGCCTGTTCGCAAGGATATAATTGAACAATATGGCGAAGCTTGGGCTACATCACCCGACACCTACATCGGAAACGGAGCTTACAAGGTTACCAAATTCACCCAGACTCAGATGGTTATGGAAAAGAATGAATACTTCTATAACGCTGACAAGGTTGTAACCGAAAAACTTGTTTTTGCATTCAACGATAATGACGTTTCATTGTTAACCAATTATAAGAATGGCGCTTACAAGTTCATTGACTCTGTTCCCAATGCCGAAATCAAATCTCTCAGATCCGGCGAATATAAAGATCAATTCTATATTGATAATCAATTGGGTACTTACTACGTTTCATTCAATGTAAATGATCCCACGCTAAAGGATTTCCCACAGAATGAACAAGCTAAGATCCGTAAAGCATTAGGGCTCCTTATAGACCGCAACTACGTTGCTGAAGAAATTGGTCAGGCAGGTCAGGTGCCTGCTGCCGGATTCATCGCTATTGGTCTCACCGAACCCGACGGCACCGAATTCATTTCAAAGAACGGTGTAAACCGCGACGGTAAGGGCTACTACAGCGTTGATAAAAAGGATTATACCGCTAACCGCGATGCTGCACTTGCTCTCTTTAAGGAAGTTGCAGAGTCTTCTAAGAAGTTCTCTGTAGAAGATAACAAGCTCGTTGGCTTCCCGACCCTCACCTACATTACGAACGAAAACTCACAGCATGAATCCATTGCCAAATACTTGCAGTCAACCTTTAAGGTTTACGGAATTACACTTAAAATTGAGGTTCAGGAATGGGCTACCTTCCTTAACACACGTAAGAACGGCGACTATTCAATCGCTCGTAACGGCTGGTTAGGAGACTACAACGATCCTATCTCCTTCCTCGATATGTGGATTACCGATTCGGGTAACAACGATACCCAGTTCGGCCGTGGAGAACATGGAAAGTACGCTGCTTACAGCTACAACGGTCAGGACAACTTGACATGGGCTGATTCGTATGACAAGCTCATCGCCGAGGTTAAGGGTTCAT
>JAFOCD010000087.1 GCA_017381475.1 Bacteroidaceae bacterium | reverse complement strand
TCCATGTTGTTGAAGTTGAACGCTGGGATAGCATAGCCACCCTCCATTGCCTTTGCAAACATCTCTTTAGTGTTTACAAGACCCAATTCTTTGTAATTTACCATAGTTATTTAATACTTTAAAGTAGTGAATAATCAAATCTCGCCAACAGGGGCGTAATTCTCTGCAAAAATAATAAAATATTTGATTAACACGAGCCTGGCAATGGAAAAATTGCACAACAGAGGGAAGATTGTGTTTTTTAGCAAAAAAGGGAGATATTTTCTAACGAAAAGTTTTATATTTGCCTTTATATACAAAAAAACACAAGAAGATCATGTACATCATAGGCATTGCAGGCGGTACTGGTTCGGGAAAGACCACCGTTGTAAAGGAAATTGTCAATTCATTGCCCGAGGGGTCTGTAGTTGTAATTCCACAGGATTCATACTACAAGGACAGCAGCCATGTACCCGTTGAGGAGCGCCAGTTCATAAACTTTGACCACCCCGATGCATTCGATTGGGACCTGCTTATTGAGCAGATTGCCCAACTGCGCGAGGGTAAAGCCATTGAACAGCCTACATACTCATACATCACATGTACGCGCCAGCCCGAGACAATACACATTGAGCCCAAAGAGGTCATTATCGTCGAGGGCATCATGGCACTTGTAAACCCGGAACTGCGTGAACTCATGGATTTGAAAATCTTTGTAGATGCCGATGCCGACGACCGCCTCATACGTCTCATACGCCGCGATGTCATTGAACGCGGACGCACTGCCGAGACTGTAATATCGCGATATGAACGCATTGTCAAGGAGATGCATTGGGAGTTCATTGAACCCACCAAGAAGTTTGCCGACATCATTATGCCCCAGGGCGGACATAACAAAAAAGCAATCAAGGCATTACAGATGTCAATCGGATATTTCCTGAAGTAAAAGAATGAGAGCAAGACACTCAATCCCTGGAATATTGATATTGCTGCTAACCATAGGCGCCATATCTGTATATGACATTGCCTCCAGGCAAATGGCAAGAAATATCGAGAAATCCGGGCAGGAGGTTGTTGAGCCAGAATACACATATCTGTCGCCATTCATGGAATTGTCGCCATTTGATGAACATTTCAGAGAAGCTGCCGACAGCACTGGTTATGACTGGACGCTTATTGCAGCCATAGCTTTTACCGAATCACGCTTTGACAGCACTGCAATATCAGATGCCGGAGCACAAGGTGTAATGCAAGTCATGCCTAAAACAATGCGTGGTTTCAATGTCCCGGATTCATTGCACAGCGACAATTACACCAACATAATGACTGCTGCCAAGTTATTGAAATCACTGGAAAGGCGATTCAGATACATAAAAGACCCTGACGAACGTATCAAGTTCATTCTAGCATCATACAACGCCGGTTTTGGATATATCCACGACGCCATGCGCCTTGCGAAGAAATATGGTTATGACAGATACAAATGGGATGCCAATGTAGATTCGTTCCTGATTCACATGAGCCAACCCGAATATTATACGGATTCACTTTGCCGCAATGGCGAGTTCAATGGATGGCGCGAGACCCTTTCGTTCGTTAGGAAGGTACAGAACAACTGGCGCAAGTTCTCTACCCTGCAACAAAACTATACAGATTCAATAATGCTTGTCGTTGCCAATGACAGCACAAAAAGAATAATGCAATAAAGAAATATTCCCTAAAGTATATATATTCACAACGAAGGGGGTGACCGTCGGTCACCCCCTTCGTTGTTTGTTTCTGTATTTACTTGCTCAAATACTCATGCATTGCCGCTGCCGCACGACGACCGTCACCCATAGCAAGGATAACAGTTGCACCGCCACGAACAATATCACCACCTGCATAAAGGAATGGAATTGACGACTGCATATTGTCGTTCACAGCAATAGTGTTCTTGCGGCCAAGTTCCAAGCCCTCAACCGATGTAGGCACAAGTGGGTTCGGAGACACACCAACTGCTACAACAGCCACATCTATATCGATTGTCTCAATTGCGCCCTCTACAGGAACAGGAGAACGACGACCTGAAGCATCGGGCTCACCAAGTTCCATTTTCTGCAGCACAATCTGCTTCACACAACCCTTCTCATCGGCAATATACTCAATAGGGTTATGCAAGGTAAGGAACTCAACGCCCTCCTCCTTCGCATGTTTCACCTCCTCGAGACGCGCAGGCATTTCAGCCTCGCTACGGCGATATATAATCATAGCACGCTCTGCGCCAAGACGAAGCGCTGTACGGACAGAGTCCATTGCAGTGTTACCGCCACCGATTACAGCCACACGCTTGCCAAAACAGATTGGAGTATCAGTCTCGGGGTTAGAGGCATCCATAAGATTCACACGGGTAAGGTACTCATTTGACGACATGATGTTGTTTGAGTTCTCACCAGGGATATTCATAAAGTTAGGTAAGCCGGCACCCGATGCGACAAACACGCCCTTGAAGCCTTCGTCCTGCAACTGAGCGATAGAAATTGTCTTGCCTACAACGCAGTCCTTCACAAACTCAACGCCCATTGCACGCAAGTTATCAATTTCATGTTCTACAATTGCATTGGGCAAACGAAACTCTGGAATACCATATTTGAGCACACCACCAATTTCGTGAAGAGCCTCATAGACTGTAACCGCATAGCCCAATTTAGCCATATCGCCAGCAAATGAAAGACCAGCCGGGCCTGAACCAACAACAGCAACCTTAATACCGTTAGATGCTGCCACCTGTGGTGCAGGCATCTCACCGCTCTCGCGTGCATAATCAGCTGCAAAACGCTCCAAGCCACCGATAGCGACAGCCTTATGTCCCATCTTCAAATGTATACACTTGCTCTCGCACTGTTTCTCCTGTGGACATACACGACCACAAACCGCAGGCAAAGAACTTGTCATCTTCAACACCTGAGCAGCCTTAATGAACTCACCACGCTCTATGTTCTTCACAAACGATGGGATGTTGATGCTTACAGGGCAACCCTCCATACACGCAGGCTTGGGACAGTCGAGACAGCGCTGTGCCTCAACAAGTGCCATCTCCTTTGTAAAACCGGTGTTTACCTCCTCGCGCAACTTTGTTGCACGGTATGCAGGCTCAAGTTCTGGCATTGGCTGGCGCTCAATAGCCGTACGCTCCTTTGGTTTCATCTTGCCACGGAGCTCAACACGCCAAGCTGCATCGCGGTTTGTGAGTTCGTCGCACTCGCTTGCGCACTCCTCTGTCTTATCCAATTTTTCAACCTCATGTGCCTCTTGCGCCTTGAAAGAGCCAAGACGCTGCATCATTCCGTCAAAATCAACCTCGTGACCGTCAAATTCAGGACCATCGACACAAACAAACTTTGTTTTACCGCCCACAGTCACACGGCAAGCACCGCACATACCTGTACCATCGACCATAATTGTATTCAACGACACAACAGTTGGAATCTCGTACTGCTTGGTGAGTTTGCACACAAACTTCATCATTATTGCAGGACCAATGGCAACGCAGTGGTCAACCTTCTCGCGCTTGATGACACGCTCAATACCCTCGGTAACAAGACCCTTATCACCATAAGAGCCGTCATCGGTCATGATGATAACCTCGTCCGAAACCTCACGTACCTCCTTTTCAAGAATAATCAAATCCTTTGAACGGCCTGCAAGCACCGAAATCACGCGGTTACCGGCTTTCTTGAGTGCTGCAGCAATGGGCAACATTGGTGCAACACCTACACCACCACCGGCACAAACCACTGTACCGAAATTCTCGATATGTGTAGCCTGACCAAGAGGACCTACTACATCGGTAATGAAATCACCCTCATTCAAGTCGCATAGACGGCTTGAGCTCAAGCCCACCTTCTGGATTACAAGAGTAATGATACCCTTCTCGGCATCGGCGTGCGCAATGGTCAACGGAATGCGCTCACCTTTTTCGCCCACTCTTATAATAACAAAGTTACCGGCTCTGTATGCCTTTGCAATAAGCGGAGCCTCTACACGCAGACGGAAAACCTTTTCCGAGAACTGCTCTTTCGATACTATCCTGTACATAATATTAGTTTTGGTCTATTTAAAGCACATAGGGGCAGGGTTACCCGCCCCTATAATGATATTCTTTTTCAAAGCCCACCGCGTAACGCGGTTATAACCTTTTTCCCGGCCCATTAAAGTTCAATAAAAAGTGCGATGCAAGGCTTGCGAAGATTTTGGGAACAGGAGTTTAGTGAACCTAAATGACTGTTTACAAAATTGAGTATAACGCAGCAGATGCCTTTTTACCTTATTTTTATATAAAGTTCAATAAAAGGTGCAGATGCAAGGCTTGCGAAAATTTTGGAAACAGGAGTTTAGTGGACCTAAATGACTGTTTACAAAATTGAGCGTAACGTAGCAGATGCCTTTTTAGTGGACTTTAACTTTAATCAATTATATCAAAACCACAATATGGAACCAACGCCTTTGGAATGCGAATACCCTCGGGTGTCTGGTTATTCTCAAGGAGTGCAGCAACGATGCGTGGAAGAGCAAGAGCTGAGCCATTGAGTGTATGGCAGAGCTCGGTCTTCTTGTCGGCATTGCGATAGCGACACTTCAAACGGTTTGCCTGATAGCTGTCGAAATTAGAAACAGAAGAGACCTCAAGCCAACGCTGCTGAGCCTCTGAATATACCTCAAAATCAAAGCAGAGGGCTGCTGTAAAGCTCATATCGCCACCGCAAAGACGGAGGATGCGGTATGGGAGCTCCAGTTTCTGCAAGAGTCCCTCGACATGCTCAAGCATCTCCTTGTGTGACTCCTTGCTATGCTCAGGAGTGTCAATGCGTACAATCTCCACCTTTGAGAACTCGTGCAAGCGATTCAAGCCACGTACGTCCTTACCGTATGAACCGGCCTCGCGACGGAAGCACTGTGTGTATGCACAATTCTTGATTGGAAGTTGCTTCTCATCAAGGATAACATCGCGATAGATGTTTGTAACTGGAACCTCTGCTGTTGGAATGAGATACAGATCGTCAAGACCGCAGTGATACATCTGCCCCTCCTTATCAGGGAGCTGTCCCGTACCATAACCTGATGCTGCATTAACTACAGTAGGAGGCATGATTTCGATATAGCCGGCCTTGCGTGCCTCATCAAGGAAGAAGTTGATGAGCGCGCGTTGCAACTGTGCACCTTTACCCTTATATACAGGGAAACCGGCACCTGTAATCTTTACACCAAGGTCAAAATCAATGAGATCATACTTCTTTGCTAGTTCCCAGTGAGGGAGAGCGTTCTCGGGGAGAACAGTCTCTGTTCCGCCGGTCTTTTCAACAACATTATCTTCGGCAACAGCACCCTCGGGCACCTCGTCATATGGGATATTAGGAATTGTATAGAGCACCTGCTGCAACTCATCTGCAGCAGCATCCATTTTCTCTTGCAATTCGGCAGCCTTTGTCTTGAGATCGGCAACCTCGACTTTGACAGCATTTGCCTCTTCGGCAGCACCCGACTTCATGAGCTGACCAATCTTCGCCGCAAGCTGCTTGTTCTGTGCAAGAACATTGTCGAGTTCCTGCTGCGCTGCACGGCGTGACTTGTCGAGTTCAAGTACTTTCTCAATTGTCTCCTTCGCATTCTTGAAATGCTTCTTCTCCAGGCCTTTCAATACTTTGTCGGTCTCCTGTGAGATAACTTTAAGTGTAAGCATAATTATATCGTTTTAGTATTTTTACAAATTACGGACGACAGAGTCCCTTTGGTTTACAAAAATACAATTATTTCCTAATTACCAATAGCATATTGTAAAAAAATAACAAAAAAAGGCAACCCCAATGGGATTGCCTTCAAGTCAACCGATTTTACAATCAGTTTTTCTCTGCAAAAGGAGTAACCGAAACGTAGCTCTTGTCGTTCTTACCACGCTTGAATGTTACGATACCGTCTACCAAAGCGTAGAGAGTGTGATCGCTACCCATACCGGTATTTACACCTGGGTTGTGAACTGTACCACGCTGACGAACGATAATATTACCGGCTTTACAAGCCTGGCCACCCCAGATCTTAACACCAAGTCTCTGACTTGCTGACTCACGGCCGTTCTTTGAACTACCAACACCTTTCTTATGTGCCATAATGCTTTAAACTTTAAAAATTAACCGATAATTTCCTTTACAACTAACTCTGTGAACTGCTGACGGTGACCGTTCAGCTTGCGGTAGCCTTTACGACGACGCTTGTGGAACACCAACACCTTGTCACCCTTAACCAATGCAGGGTTAATCTCGCGTGTTGTAACGATGTTCTGACCATCCTTAGACTTGCGAACAATCTTCTGCTCACGAACATTGCCAATATAGCAAACTACCTTAGCGCCTTCTACTGTAGGAGCACCTACTGTTACTGCGCCTTCCTTATCCAACAACAACACGCGGTCGAACTCTACGGTTGTGTCATTCTGAGCACCCTTG
>JAFOCD010000086.1 GCA_017381475.1 Bacteroidaceae bacterium | reverse complement strand
CACTTGAGACAATTATGATTCAATGCGAGATGTGGAGTGAAAACAATGCGTAATAGCAATGGAAAAACTCAAAGCCCTGGCAGTGACTGGGCTTTTTTTGTTTAAAACAGCCGACTGTTTGTTGATATCTTTCCTTGTTTTCAATTGATATTGCTGTATTGTGGTAGTATATTTGTGGAAACGCAAAATTGAAATATATGAACAGAATTATTATAGTAGGAAATGGCTTTGACTTGGCACATGGTCTGAAAACAAAATACGAAGATTTTATAAATTGGTATTGGGATAAATGGGGACAACGCCTTAGGTCTTGTGGTGTTAAGTCGATATCTGACGGGTTATGTTCTTTTGTTTTGAAAGATGAAGTTGGGCTTGCGGGGTGGTATTTGGTATGGAGCTACCATTATGGTGTATATCCAGCAAATTTAACTGATCGCCAATTGTTAGAGCAAGCAAAAAAAGACGATAAAGTTTGCGATTATAAAATGTACAGCACTTTCTTTAGCAAGATATGCAATTCTATCGAAACAAAAGGTTGGGTAGACATTGAGGCGGATTATTACAGGATGCTTGTTGAGTGCAAGGGTAAAAAGGATGAACTTGAAAGGTTGAATAAGGATTTTGCTGTTATTCAAGATTTGCTTGTTAAATACCTAAAAGAAATTCAGAAGAATGAGATTAATAAAGAACTTGTTTGCGATGATATAAAGAGTAAAATGCTTGCGCCATTTGTTGCTAAAGATATTTCTGTAGAGGCCAAAGATAAATGGAATGATTTTCTCAAAAGAAGATATAATGACGATAATTTAAAATACAATATAGAATTTTATAAACCATTGGATGCTGTGAAGAGAGCTAAAACGGTTCGTAAATCTTTAGCAAATGACGGACAAATTCGTGCTATGGGAATTGAGACGATTCCAGGTGAATTCTTGCCGCCCGATATGCTCTATCCTGATTGTGTAATGCTATTGAACTTTAATTATACAAATACGGCCGATTTGTATTTCGATGATGAATATTTTATAATAAATCACATTCACGGAGATTTGTCACTTCCTGAAAGTGTGATATTTGGTTACGGCGATGAGTCTGATGATGAATACAAGAAACTCCAGAAGATTAACGACAACGAGTATCTGCGACACATTAAAACTAACCGATATTTGGAAACTCCCAATTATAGGGATTTGCTTTCGTTTATAGACTCAGCACCGTTTCAGGTTTGTATAATGGGACATTCATGTGGATTGTCGGACAAAACTTTGCTTAATACCTTGTTTGAACACAAGAATTGCGTATCTATCAAACCCTATTATTATGTAAATGAACAGGGGAAGGATAATTATTTGGATATAGTTCAAAACATATCTCGCAATTTTACCAATCCGCAGTTGATGCGCGACAGGGTGGTGAACAAAACCTATTGCGAGGAACTCCCACAAGTGACTCGGAAGCAAAAGGAAGAGGAGTGACGGTAGTAGTCTACTTGCTGGAGCATAGGCTTCCCAAGCCGAGGGTCTCGGGTTGGTATGTCCTACAAGTGCACAATCGGCAAACTCCACCGCATAAATTTATAGAATTCCCTCTATTTCTTGCCGGTATCGGCAAGAAATGCCATCGTTTTGTGGCTTTTTCTGTCAAAACTTGCCGATACCGGCAAGAAAATGCTATTTCAGGATTGAATATTGATGAGGCGACACTCCCTCCCCTCAGTCACTATGTGACAGCTCCCCCTCGGGCAGGAGAGCAGTTTAAAAGTGTTGCGTTGCTTGCGATGACTGCCCCTTTGGTTTTATAAAGGAGTGTGGCATTTTATCTCATATCGAAAGCCTTATCTTTTTTTTTGTTCTTCTGTACTTCTGTCTAAAAATAAAAAACAGTGCGTTGCTTCTTGCCGGTTCGGCAAGAAAATGCCTTCTTCATTGTTAATTTGTGTTTTCTTTGCCGGCAGGCTTTTGCACGGTGCATTGACTCCTATTGGGCATTTTTAATAAAAACTACCACTTTATTGTTCAAAAAACGGCAATTGTTTGTAAAAATCGCTATATTAGCAATCGTTAAACCCCAAGCGCGACAATTATGATTATTGCAGTAGATTTTGACGGAACTATAGTTGAACATAAATATCCTGCCATTGGCAATGAGTTGCCGTTTGCGACATCGACGCTGCGCATGCTTGCAAGTGAGCGTCATCGTCTTATACTGTGGACTGTGCGCCGTGGCAAGCTTTTGGATGAGGCGGTAGAGTGGTGCCGCAAGCATGGTGTTGAGTTCTATGCTGTGAACAAGAACTTCCCCGAGGAGGTCCTGGACAGCGAAAATTGCTATGGAAAAATCAATGCCGATATTTTTATTGATGATTGCAACCTTGGTGGAATACCCGATTGGGGCGTGATTTATCGCATGGTCAGTGAGAATAAACGGTGGAGTGACATCTACAAAGAGGGTGCTGTTGCCGAGAAACCGGAGAAAAAGAAGAAAGGTTGGTTCTGGTGAGAACTATGGCCTTGGATAATGGTGCTGGTTATCAGTGACTTGCATTCGAGGTGAAAAAAGTTGTAAAAAAGTTGTTTTGAAAATTCGCTATTTCAAATAAAAATTGTACCTTTGCAACGCATTAAGGCAATGCGCTGTTAGCTCAGTTGGTAGAGCAATTGACTCTTAATCAATGGGTCCAGGGTTCGAGTCCCTGACGGCGTACGAAAGTGAAGAAAGTCGCAAGATTTTCTTCACTTTTATTTTTTTACGATTATTTGAATTTTTTTGTTTTGAAAATTTGTTATTTCAAATAATTGTTGTACTTTTGCATCGCGTTAAGGCAATGCGCTGTTAGCTCAGTTGGTAGAGCAATTGACTCTTAATCAATGGGTCCAGGGTTCGAGTCCCTGACGGCGTACGAAAGACAGTTACTCTGGTAGCTGTCTTTTTTATATATATTGTCACCAAAAGTTGTATAGTTGTATAACTTTGTATATATTTGCACTATAAAAAAGATAATAGCATATAAGCGGTATTACTCCGACTTTATGGCAAAATTATCCCAGCCGGAACGAATAAAAATAATGCGTGCATTGTTATTGTTTGAAACGGAGGATAAAATACCGCATCATTATATAAAGTATATTCGTGACGGAATATATGAATTCCGAGTGAATTATGGCAGTAACGAATTTCGCATATTCTTTATATATGATGGTGATACAGTTGTTGTTTTATTCAACTGTTTTAAAAAGAAAACTCAAAAAACACCTGACAGCGAAATTAAAAAGGCTGTACAACTAAAAAAAGAATATTATGAGCAAAAAGAATGAAATTTATGATGTAAGTGCTGAACTTGCGAGAGAATTCGGCGAGATTGGTACTCAAAGCCGTGCAGAAGCCACAGAAAAGGCTTGGGAGGAGTACAATGCACAAATATTGCTCGATGCTCGTAAGAATGCACGCTTGACACAGGCTGAACTTGCTGAACGTATTGGTGCTGACAAGGGTTATATATCACGCATTGAGCGAGGTATAACAGTCCCCACAGTTGCAACCCTATACAAGATTGCTGCAGCCATGGGACTGACTGTAGAATTAAAACCGATTGGATAAAACCTTCAATATTTATTGGGTTGGAATTTCTTGGTGTAATTCTCTTTCAGCTACCTGTTAATTCTGCCAATTTATAGAAGACTGATTTAAAGGTTATATAATCTGTCACGCATTGTACGAAAGACAGTTACTCAGGTAGCTGTCTTTTTTGTTTTATATGTGTTTGATTGCCGCAGGTGAGCCCAGGTGAGCTGGCCTCTGTCACTTGACAGTTACCTCCGGAATGTCGCTCCACAGAGTGGTGTAGTGGGGCGATTGGTTCTCGCTCGATGTCTTTATCTTTCCGCTTCCCTGCACGGCGAATTTTATGGTGCTCTTGCCGAATGTCCTGTTCACGGCATCGACAACCGATGTCAGTCGTTGCTCCTTTTCTATGGATGCCTTGTCATCGAACAGTGAGTGCATGCGGTTCTGTACTGGGATAATCTTGGTTGCTACTACACCGGCTTTCTTGTAGCCCACGCCACGGCGGAACAGTTCCCTTGTGGCGGCAACGGCATTGGTGATGATGGTTCTGTGGTCGTTTGTGCCCGATTCAAACTGTACCAACTGGTTGCCATGGACCTGTGGCTCGCTCTCCTTGAAGCGGTTAGTATAGGCAAAGACGCATACCTCGCATGCGACGCTGTTCTCCTTACGCAGTTTCTCGGCCAGGCTCGATGCAAAGTTTGCTATCTGCTCTTCCAGTTTCTTTATGTCATAAATCTCTGATGAGAAACTGCGCGACACGCATATCGATTGCTTTGCCTCAAAACCATCCTCGAATTCTATACAGGGAATGCCCTGCAACTCTTTCCATGTTCTCACACCTGTGATGCCCGACATGTTGCGCACGGCTTCTTCGCTCAGCTGTGTGTAGTCGAATGCTGTTTTCACGCCCATAGCCTTTAGTCGTGGTGCCGACCTGCGTCCGATGCCCCAGACATCTTCAATAGGGTAGTTGCGCAGCACCTTTTCGATGTCCTGTGGGCGGTGCATGTAGCAACCGCCCCGTAGCTTGGGATACTGCTTGCACAGTTTCGATGCAATCTTTGCAAGTGTCTTTGTGGGTGCGATGCCAACCGACACGGGAATAGAAGTCATCTTCCAGCAGCGTTGCGAAATTTCCTTTGCATATTGGTCGAAGTCAATATTCTGCACCCCTCGCAGGTCCAGGAATGCTTCGTCGATGGAATAGACCTCAATGGAGGGGGCAAACTCCTCGAGCACCCAGCGCACGCGCTGCGACATGTCGCCATAGAGTGCCATGTTGCCCGAGAAGACAGCCACGTTGTGCTTGGCCACTATGTGGCGTATCTTGAAGAATGGGTCGCCCATCTTTATGCCCAGTGCCTTGGCTTCGTTGCTGCGCGCAACGGCGCATCCGTCATTGCTTGAGAGGACAATTACGGGCTTGCCTTGCAGGTCGGGGCGGAATACCCGTTCACACGAGGCAAAGAAGTTGTTGCAGTCGGCAAGGGCAAACATGGGTGTTACATTTTCTTTATTACATAGGTGACTACGCCCCAGATCATGAAGTTGTTCTCCGGGGTTACTTCAATGGGCTTGTAGGCTTGGTTCTGCTCGTTGGCGGGCATAAGGCGCACTTTGCCACTGCTCATCTCCACGCGCTTCACGGTGTATTCGCCATCGATGTAGCACACTGCCTTGCAGTTGTTGTATGGGTCAATGGCGCGGTCGACGATGATTATGTCTCCCTCGTCCATTGCTGCGTCAACCATTGACACGCCGCTGACGCGGAAGAAGAATGTAGATGCCTTGTGCTTTACCAGCAACTTTATGAGGTCGAGCTTCTCGCGCAGGTCCTCGGCAGGCGAGGGAAAACCTGCCTTGACATCGCCCATGAGGCTGCTCTCGTATGATGCTTCGCTCTCAATACTATGTGGTACTAACTTTTCCATATTTACAAAGATAGTGCAAGAGAGTGGAAGGTTTAGTTAATAAGGATGAAAAGTTTAAAAAGTGTTGGCAGAGATTGTCTTTACAAGAACTGTTGCCTGTAACTGAAAAAGCACTAATGTCCTTTCTTTTGTTGTTTTTATAGAATTCTTTGATTATTTTTGTGATGTTCTTGGGGCGTGGCTCTTTGAACAGACATAATTTTAGGGACGTTTCCCATTTATCCTTCATTTGAATCTGGACAATTCACTGTTGCGAGGGTAGTGAGCAAAGCGTCCACCTCAATGGTATATATCACCTTCGGGTTTGTTATATCATTGGGCGTGGGTGTTGCTTATTATTCGCAGCAGGCAGTCCAGAGCCCAAATGAGATAATGAGTTAATTCCCACGTCCTTTCTTTTTAATCTTCTTTCATCTGGGAATTGTGGAGGTCTTAATGGACTCTTTGCTTTATGAATTCTCTTTGGAATAAAATTTTCGGTAGCAGAAACGCTGAAAAGGAAAAGAAACAGGAATGTTGCCGTTTTATGCAATTTGTTCTACTGCCGAAATTGGCAGATGCTATCCGTGGTGGAAAACTGGACGAGGAGGAATTACCGGATTTAAATCTTTACAGGTTGACGGCGCAAGAGATGTATGGAGACGAGTTTAATTTTAACTGGAGCAAGTTTAAGTGTCGTGATTATCCCTTAGGCGAAACACATGTTGCATATCTGTATGAATTTCCCAAACCAAAGCAAGTCGCGGATGTCCGTTATAGCGCAGTAGTTGTTAATGTAAAAACCGGAAACGCGTCCTATTACACATTGGAACGCGCTCTTGGCGGCAGTTATGTGGTATGTCAAGCAACGGTCAATGAGCATTATAATTTAGGAACTCTTGACCGTTTAAAACTTCCTTTGGTACTACGCTTTGTATGTTGGCTTTTCAAGCAGTCGAAGAGTATTTGAACAGTTGCTTGAAACATTTAAATAAAATCCTTGAAAAGTATTGCAGCTCCAACAGTCATGCAACCGGCAACTGCAACCGAAAGGCTTGCCATTGCGCCCTCTACCTTTCCAATCTCCATTGCCTTTGATGTTCCCATCACGTGCGATGCGGTGCCAATGGCAATACCCTTTGCAATGGGGTTCTTGATTCCCAATAGACGGCAGAGCTGGGCGCCGGCGATGTTGCCGAACAGGCCTGTAATCATGATTGCCGATACTGTTATGGGGACAATGCCGTCGAGTTCGGCCGACAGGTCCATGCCTATTGCTGTAGTAATGGATTTAGGCAACAAAGTCACATACTCAATGTGTCCAAGTTTGAAAAGCAGTGCCATAGCAAAGATTGTTATTCCGCTTGTGAGCACTCCCGATGCAATGCCGACGAGTATTGCTGTGGGGTTCTTTTTTAATATTGTAACTTGTTCATAAAGCGGAATAGCAAGTGCTACTGTTGCCGGTGTAAGCAGGTAGCTGAGGTATTTTGCTCCTTCGTAATACTCCTGGTATTCAATGCCTGTTACAAGCAGGGTAGCGATGGTGAGTATAATTGCCAGCAGCAATGGGTTGAAGAGGAAGAAGTTTACCCTTTTCTTTATGGCAACTCCAAGCAGGTATGTACCTATGCTGATACCCATACCAAAGAACAGTGATGTCGCAAGTATATCTCTCATTGCCTTTTCCTCCTTTGTTTGTGATTGATTATGTGCTGTGTCGTGCGTCCCGAAACGAAGATGACAACGATTGTGGAGACAAGTGAGATTACAATTATTGCTGTGAGGAAACTCTGCATCTCCTCCCATTTTTCGAGCAGTCCTACGGTTGCCGGGATGAACATCATTGGTAGCATCTGTACAAGGAAATGTCCTGTCTCCTTCACTGCCGACAACTTTATTATACCTGTGCACAATGCAGTGAACAGTATCAGCATACCATATATGCTTGCCGGTATCGGTAGCGGTATAAAGCGGTTTAGCAGTTCGCCAACGAGCGAAATAGCAAGGATGATTGCGAATTGGTTTATGTATTTCATAGTGCATTAAAAGCCTCCGTGGGGAGGCTTTTGAAACTGTGTGGTTTTGTTATTCTCTTTCAGCTTGTGACAGGAACAGGCTCAGGTCGAAATATACGCAACGTCCCTCAAATCTGTCCGATGGCTTCACCGTGATGATGTTGCATAGCGTCTCGGTGTCGAGTCGCTGAGAAATTACGTCCTCAATCTGCAGTTTGCCATATATTATATAGTCCTGGTCGTCGGGGGTGATGATGCGGAGCGCGCTTTCGCTGCTCTTGCCGTCGCCATAGCTGCATATCATGTCAATGATGCTCTGGTATTTCTTGAGGTAAGAGGCGCACTCCTCCTCGCTCTTGCCAAGTTCTCGCGATGCAATGTATATGCTGAACAGGGCATTGAGGCTCACCGGGTTGTATTCCAGAATTCTCTTTGCAACATTGTAAACCTCGGTATTCTTTTTCTCATCGTACAGCTTCTTCAATGCTTTCTCGTTCTCGTCCTTGCCTGGGCGATACTCTGGCTTGAATGCCTGTCCATAGTATACGAGCGCGATATCATCGGTACGCAACATGGGGTCGTCGTTCTTGTATATTTCTGTTATCTGGTCGAAATATTCGCGTTCATTCTTTACAATATCCTCAATGATATCGTTTTCGAGTATCACTTGGCTGTTGGCTGTGGCGCAAGTGATGAAAAGTAGTATAAGTGAAAAAAATCTCTTCATGTTCAAATGTTGAATTTAATGATTACTCCGCTGTTGGCAGGGATGGTTGCCTCAATCTTGTCATATGGGTTAAGGGGCAGTTTCATCTTCTCGCCGGTCAACAGTTCAACAGCGCTATGTGTGCTATTGTTGTGTGTTACTCCAAAATATGCAAACGCCTCCTCGGGGATTGTGATACCGCATTGCTTCTCGCAGTCGCTGAAGTTGGTTGCAATGAGCAGTAGCTCGTTCTCCGTGCCTCTCAAATATGAGTAGATATGATGGCTGTCATACTGCTCGCTGTGTGGGTTGGCATACTGCAGGCCATAGAACTGTCCGCTGCACAATGCCTCGTCGCTGTTGCATAGGTTCAGCAGGCGTGCATAGAATGCCTGTAGAGCCTTCTCCTCGGTTGTCAGTCCTGTGCCCTTATAGTCGCCGTTGCCTTTCCAACGGCGCAGGGTGTCGACGCTCCAATAGTCGAAGATTGTAGTGCGTCCGTCAACGCCACTGTAACCCTCTTTGTCCATTCCGCGCTCACCAAGTTCCTGTCCTGCGTAGAGCATGAATGGCTGGGTGCCGATGGTTGTTGAGACAATGAGTGCTGCGAGTGCACGTTCTGCCTTTGCTGCAAAGAAGTCGGATGCAATGCGCTGCTCGTCATGGTTCTCAAGGAATGTAAGCATATTGTGGCGAATATCGGCTGTGCTCTGAAGCGGATAGCTGATGTCATTGGCCGATGTCTGGCCGTTCATTACCGCGCGCAGGGTGTCATAGAGACCAACCTTGTCATAGAGGTAGTCGAAATGTCCCTCTTTGATGAACGAACGGTAGATGTGTGGCTGGTAAATCTCGCCGATGAAAAGCATGCCGGGGAACTCCTCCTTGATCTTGGGTACTGCCCAGTTCCAGAACTCGACGGGGGTCATCTCCACCATGTCGCAACGGAAACCGTCGATGCCCTGTGCTGCCCAGTATCTCAATATCTTGAGCATCTTTACCCATGTGTTGGGCACGGGCGAGAACTGGCGGTTACCTGTACGGTAGTCGATACCGTAGTTGAGCTTCACTGTGTCGTACCAGTCGTTGCGGCCCGGTGAACCGAAACAGTCGTTTCCTGTTGCACGCAATGGGGTCTCGCTGTACTCCTCGTCGGCGCAGTCTTTTGCATCGATGTTGCAGCCGTATGAGTGGTCGCCAAGATAGTAGAAGTTATTGTGTCCCACGAAGAAGGCGTTCTTGTCGTCGTGCTCGCCAAAGCTGTATGTTCCGCTTGGTGTGTTGTCGCTGCAATAGTGGCGTGCCACATGGTTGGGTATGAAGTCCATGATGACCTTCATGCCAGCCTTGTGGGTGCGCTCTATGAGTGCCTTGAATTCTTCGCGGCGTTTCTCGACGCATACCGCCAAGTCGGGGTCGTTGTCATAGTAGTCCTTGATGGCGTATGGTGAACCAGCCTCACCCTTTACAATTGCCGGGTGATCGGGGGCAATGCCATGCTTGCTGTAGTCGGTGCGGGTAGTGTGCTCAATTACACCTGTGTACCACACGTGGGTAGCACCAAGGTCGCGTATTGCCTTAAGCGCCTTTGGTGTTATATCGTTGAACTTGCCGCAACCGTTCTGTTCTATAGTGCCGCCTTTTACACAATTCTCGTTACTGTTGCCAAAAAGGCGTGGCAACATCTGGTATATTATGATTCGTGACATCCTTGTGTTCTTTGTCTTGTAATTATTACATGCCGGCAGCTGCCTTGATTTTCTTTATCAGTCCCTGCTGTACATTGCCCGGGCCACATTCGATGAACTCGCTTGCGCCGTCGGCAATCATCTGCTGTATTGTCTTTGTCCAGCGCACGGGTGCTGTGAGCTGTGCGATGAGGTTGGCCTTTATCTCGGCCTGTGATGTGTAGGGCTTGCCGTCCACATTCTGGTATACCGGGCAACGTGGTGCCTTGAACTCGGTGGCGTTTATTGCTGCCTCAAGCTCCTCTTTTGCTGGTTGCATGAAAGGGGAGTGGAATGCACCGCTCACGCTCAATGGAAGTGCGCGCTTTGCGCCGGCTTCCTTTAATTTCTCGCAGGCGATGTTTACGCCCTCAACGCTGCCCGAGATTACAACCTGTCCCGGACAGTTGTAGTTTGCAGCCAATACAATCTCGCCGCTGTCGCTTATCTCGTTGCAGATGTTCTCGACAACCTCGTCATCGAGTCCAAGAATGGCTGCCATGGTAGACTGCTGCATCTCGCATGCCTTCTGCATTGCGAGCGCGCGTGTATATACAAGCTTCAAGCCATCCTCGAACGTGAGTGCGCCGGCAGCTGTAAGTGCCGAGAATTCGCCAAGCGAATGTCCTGCAACCATGGCGGGCTGGAACTCCTCGCCCTGTGCAATTGCCGATATTACTGAATGGAGGAATACTGCAGGCTGTGTAACCTTTGTCTGTCTCAGTTCCTCGTCGCTGCCATTGAACATTATATCTGTTATGCGGAAACCCAGTATCTCGTTCGCTTTCTCGAAATACTCCTTTGCAATGGGGTTAGTTTCATATAAATCCTTTCCCATTCCACTGAACTGGGCACCCTGTCCTGTGAATACGAATGCTTTCATAAATATTGTTTGTTCTGTTCTTTTCCCGTGCTGTTATAGCGGGAGTGAACATTTGTTTTCTTAATTTGTAATGAGGTGGTAATGGCTTTTCTGATGTGCGCTCCATCGCCAGGCCTTTAATGCGCAAATATAATGTTTTTTTTTGGTTATTGGTGCTAATTGGTGTATATATGACAATATATTACACATTATATATGTCAAAAATGACGAAATCGTTCTTTTTGTACGAAAAAAGGACACGCTAGAGTGTCCTTTTAATCAAATTTTGTCAGCTGAATCAATATATCAGATCCCTTAATAAAAGCAACTCTTTCTCGTTTACGCCACGGGCTGTGAGTGCTTCCTTGTCGCGCATAATCTGCTCGGCAACCTTGTCGGCACTGCCGCAAATATCCTTGGCCTTGCCATAGAGTTCCAGCGCGAGGGCATTGTTGTGGTTGACCCACTCGACGTGTCCGGCGTTGAGGTAATCCTCGTAGCTTGGCGAAGACATTTCTTGCAGACGCTTGTAGTAGGCGCGTGCCTGCTCGTCCTTGCCGGTAATGAATGAACACCATGCGATGGCGCGTGTGGCGCGCAGTGAGCCGGGCTTGAGGAACTCTACCTTGTAGAAGCGTGCGAAGGCTTCTTCGTATTGTTTCATTGTTGCAAAACTTTCGCCGGTCTGCAATAGCAACGAAATGTTCTCGGGTGCAAGCTCCTCGGCCATCTGGTAGTATGCCAATGCATTGTCAAATTCGCCCTGCATGCGGTAGCATTGGGCTATGTGGCGCAGTGTCCACAGTGTGTCGGGCTTCACAATGTCGGCCTTGGTGTAGTAGTCGATGGCCTCTTTGTAACGACATTCCTTCTGCAGGCAATAGCCCATCTCCTGGAAGAATTGCGCGTCGCAGTCGCCGCTCTTCTCAAAGAGTTTGCCGGCGTTGTGTGCCTCGCTGTAATACTCCTTCTCTACAAGGTAACGGAATGTTCGCAACACTGCGTCGTTGTCGCTTACAAGCGGAGCGAGTGCCTCGCTCTCGAGCAAATTGAGCTGCATAGTGAACGGGTCCTTGAATTCGTGGCGGAAGTTCGAGAGCTTGAAGAAACGGTAGAGGTCCTGTATGTACTGGTTGCTCTCGATCTCGGCCATCTTCTCCTTGTCGGCTAGAGCGTGTGTCTCGGCATCCTGTAGAGCCTCTCTCTCTTCACCGCCAAGCTGTCCCATTAGCATATCGCGCTGTTCCTGTGGAACACGCTGTATGGTGAAGCAGAATGAATACTTGTCGCTGTTACAGAAGACGGGGGACTTGCATATTGCGCCAAGGATTGTCTGTGTTCCACAGCCATTGTCCGGTAGGATATCCTTGATGCCCGGTGCATTTGTGTCGAACGGACGGAACCAGTTGCACATCTCGCTGAAGAAAGAGAAGTTCTTGAGTTGTGAGAATGTGCTCATGTAAAGGTCGGCGCCCTCAATCTGCCATTTGGCCATCTCCTCAATCTTGCTCTTTATCCCGTCGTTCTCAATCCACTTCTTCCATTCGGGGTTCTTGTCCTCGTCGTCCTCAATCTCCTTGAGTATGTCGATGCTCAGTTTGCCCTTTGCCAGTTGCGAATTCTTTATCATTGCCGGTATAATCTCCTCGCGCATCTTGCGATCAATCTTCTGTGTTTCGCGACAACGCAGCAGCTGTATCTGTATTGTCTGTATGTGGCGCATAATTGCGGCATTGTCGCGCAGCGCGTCGAGCGCGGCCTTTAGTGCGGGGTAGTGCGCAATGCGCTGTTCATACTCGAAGAGTGCTATCACGAGGCCTGTGGCGGCACGCACGGCAAGTGTGCTACAGCCGTTTGTGGCTATATTACATAGTGTCTCTATCTTAATGGGCTCGAAGCATTTGAGCGTGCTCAGCATCACTGCGCTCACTATTGTTGCGCGGTCGTTTATGCTTATCTCCTCATCGTTAATGATGGAAATGATGATTTCGGCATCGCCTTTCTTCCAGCCAGTGCTGCTCCAGATGGTGCCGAACAGCTCGGGTAACAGCCTCTCGTGCTCCTGTGACAACTGCTCACGCACTCCCTTACATTCGTTTGCCGGGAGGCTCTCGGTTATGGCAAAGTTGGCTGCATTATCCTTCAGTCTTTCGTATATGTTGCCAAGCCCTGTGAGGTTCTTGTATTTGCGTCGCATTTGGCAATAGACCTTTGTGGAGTGCTCGGTGAGCCTTGCAACGGCAATCTGGTCGTTGATGATGTAGCAACGGCCAATGAGTTCGGCATGCAGGCGTTCCCTGTCAGGGTCGGGCATACCTTGGCGCAGATACTCGAGCATATACTTGTATGCTGTCTGCATCTCGGTGAAGCGTGTGCGCAACTCCCAGTCCTGTAGCTCCTCAATACCTTCGCTTAATGTGTCAATTGCCTGTTTCAGTCTGCCATCGGCAAGCAAATCGGCTACTTTGCGCTGTTTTTCTGTTATCTGTTTCTCGTCCATCTGTCAATTTAATAAAATAAACAGCGCGGAATACCGCGCTGTTTATTGGTTTTTATAAAAGCGGTAAATTATTCACCCTTGATAGCGGCAACGCCTGGGAGAACCTTACCCTCGATAGCCTCGAGAAGAGCACCACCACCTGTAGAGATGTATGATACCTGGTCTGCCATACCGAACTTGTTGATACAAGCTACAGAGTCGCCACCACCGATGAGTGAGAACGCACCGTTAGCTGTTGCCTTACCGATAGCCTCGGCAATAGCGCGTGAACCAGCTGTGAAGTTGTCGAACTCGAACACACCTGCAGGACCGTTCCAAAGGATTGTCTTTGCGTCAACGATAGCAGCTGCGAAAGCCTCCTGAGCCTTTGGACCTGCATCCAAGCCCTCCCAACCTGCTGGGATAGCCTTTGCTGAGCAAACCTGTGTGTTAGCGTCGTTAGAGAAATCATCGGCAGCAACGCAGTCCTCAGCAAGAACAAGGTTTACACCCTTTGCCTTAGCCTGCTCCATGATGTTCAAAGCGAGGTCGAGCTTGTCGTCCTCAACAATAGAACGGCCGATTTCGCCACCCTGAGCCTTAGCGAATGTGTATGTCATACCACCGCAGAGGATGAGGTTGTCTACCTTGTCCATCAAGTTCTCGATGATACCGATCTTTGTAGATACCTTTGAACCACCCATGATTGCTGTGAATGGACGCTTGATGTCCTTAAGGATGTTGTCAACAGCCTGAACCTCCTTCTCCATCAAGTAACCGAGCATCTTGTTGTCTGCATCGAAGTAGTCAGCGATAACAGCTGTTGATGCGTGACGACGGTGGGCTGTACCGAATGCGTCGTTGATGTAGCAGTCTGCGTAAGAAGCGAGAGTCTTTGAGAACTCCTTCTGTGACTCCTTCATTGCCTTCTTAGCGTCGTTGTATGCTGGATCCTCCTTGTCGATACCAACTGGCTT
>JAFOCD010000085.1 GCA_017381475.1 Bacteroidaceae bacterium | reverse complement strand
TCAGCCTTTAATTTCTCGGCTCTTATTGCTTTTCTTGAACCCATTGTTATCTACTCTTTACTTTTTCTTATTACCTCCGTGTCCGCGGAATGTGCGGGTAGGTGCGAACTCTCCGAGCTTGTGGCCTACCATATTCTCGGTTACATAAACCGGAATAAACTTGTTTCCGTTGTGGACAGCGATTGTCTGACCTACGAAGTCAGGCGAAATCATACTTGCTCGTGACCAAGTCTTAATTACAGACTTCTTGTTGCCTTCTGCTTGTGCTACTACCTTCGCCTCAAGCTTTGGGTCAATAAATGGTCCTTTTTTTAATGAACGGCTCATTATGTACTCTTATTTAATTATTTCTTACGCTTTGAAATGATAAACTTGGACGATGCCTTCTTTGGACTACGAGTCTTATAGCCCTTAGCGAGCAAGCCCTTACGCGAACGAGGGTGACCTCCCGACTGACGGCCTTCACCACCACCCATTGGGTGATCTACCGGGTTCATTACAACACCACGGTTGTGAGGACGACGACCGAGCCAACGCTTGCGACCCGCCTTACCAGACGACTCGAGGTTGTGGTCAACATTCGACACGACACCTACCGTTGCACGGCAAGTTACGAGTACCATACGAGTCTCTCCTGATGGCAACTTCACGATTGCATACTTGCCCTCGCGTGCCAAAAGTTGAGCATACGAACCAGCCGAGCGTGCCATCTGTGCACCCTGGCCAGGATAGAGTTCAATATTGTGTACGAGTGTACCGAGTGGAATCTCCGACAATGGGAGTGTGTTACCCAACTCTGGTGCTACACCCGAACCGCTGATTACTGTCTGGCCAACCTGCAGACCGTTTGGAGCAAGAATATAACTCTTCTCACCGTCAGCATATACTACCAATGCAATACGTGCTGTACGATTTGGGTCATACTCGATTGTCTTTACAGTTGCTGCGATACCATCCTTGGCACGCTTGAAGTCAACGAGACGATACATCTGCTTGTGACCACCGCCAATGTAGCGTACGGTCATCTTACCAGAATTGTTACGACCGCCGGTGCTCTTCTTTGGCTCGAGCAACGACTTCTCTGGCTTCGATGTTGTTACCTCATCGAATGTGCCAATAATCTTATGTCTTGTACCGGGAGTTACCGGCTTAAACTTTCTTACTGCCATCTCTCTTAGATATTACTGTAAAAATCAATCTTATCACCCTCTTTCAAGGTTACAATAGCCTTCTTGTAGTTGTTTGCACGGCCCTCCAAGAGACCAGCCTTTGTGTAGCGGCTCTTCAACTTGCCCATGCAGTTGATAGTGTTTACATCTGTAACAACTACATTATACATCTGCTCTACGGCGTTGCGAATCTGCAATTTGTTAGCACGAACATCAACGATGAAACCGTAGCGATTCAATTTCTCGCCCTGAATCGTCATTTTCTCGGTCAAAACCGGCTTAATAATTACATTCATTTTCTTTTCGTTTTTTAAGCTAACATTACATTCAATACATTCTCTGCGCCCTCAACCATTACGAGTGCCGATGCGTTCATCACCTCGTAGGTGTTCAACGACGACGCAAGAATAGTCTTTACATAAGGGAGGTTACGGCACGAAAGCTGAAGATTTACATTTGTCTCCGGCAAAACGATCAACACCTTCTTGTCCGATACCTTCAAAGCCGAAGCCAAAGCAACTACGCTCTTTGTCTTTGGAGCCTCGAATGCGAGGTTCTCAACTACTGTGATAGCGTTAGCCTG
>JAFOCD010000084.1 GCA_017381475.1 Bacteroidaceae bacterium | reverse complement strand
ATGTTTTTGTGAATTACTATACCGATGATTTCGAGAATGCTCCAAATGTGAAGGTGCACTTTGTGAATGCGCCTGTGCAGGGTTACTGGGATCAGGAGACCATGACCAATGCCGATTGGAAAGCGATGCTCAAAGGACGCGCAAGCAATGACTCTACAATTATCATTACCCGTTCACGCCATGCACAGCTTGCATATCCTGTATGCTCATGGCTCAAGCATTGTCCAACAAATGTGGATTCTGTGATGACACTTTATGAGCAGACACAGTGGGCCGAGCGCGATATCCTTGGTCTTGAAAAGTATGGCCGTCAGGTGAAGAACCGTCAGTTGTTCTATGCAACAAACTACGGTTTCATGGCTGCCGGCGGCGAGGGTGCATACTGTCACATTGGTAGTTTGGGCGGCATCATGACTCCCGATGCTAAGAAATTCGATTTCTGGGGCGTTGGTCACGAGTGGGGGCATAACAATCAGGTGAATCCAGGTTTCAAATGGCCGGGCTGCGGCGAGACTACAAACAATATATATGCTGCATGGGCTCAGCTCCATTTTACAGGCGACCGCGACTGGTTGCGCCTTGAGGATGAAAAGTCCGGTATCGACAGCTATTCGGGTATGCGTGGCGGTCGCATGCAGACATATTTCGAGGAGGGTATCCGCAAGGGTGTTTCATGGCAGTTGCAGGATGGTCCCGACTATCATGGCACCGTACCTGCCGAGAAAACAGTTACAGGTTATGATGCCGATGGAAAGAATATAGGTTCTGTGACAACTACCAGCCGCAATTATGACCACTTTGTGAAACTTGTTCCATTTTGGCAGTTGAACCTTTGGGGAACATTAGCCGGCAAGTCTCCCGATATCATTCCAATGGTTATTGAGGCTATCCGTACCGATGCCAACTACGGCTCAAAGTACAATACACCGGGCAAGCAACAGGTGAACTGGATGAAGCTTGCATGTGACAGTACAGGCCTTAATCTTCTTCCTTTCTTTGAGAAGGCCGGTATGCTTAAACCTATAAATGCCTACATCGAGGACTACTCTCCGGGTTGGATTGTCATTTCGGATGCGATGATTGCAAACCTCAAGAATCATGTACAGGAACAGGGATATCCAACTCCTAAGGAGGAAATCAACTATATCAATGCCCACAACTTCCACATTTATCGCGACAAACTTGCACTTGAAGTGCCTGCCGAGTATGGTTATGGATGCACTCCTCCCAAAAGTGCTAACGGTGTGCCTGCCGGTACAATACGTGTGGAGCATGCGAAGGTGAAGAATGCTGTTGCATTCGAGACCTATGATGCTTATGGCAACCTCACGCATATTACAATGTATGGTCTTGGTGCCCAATTCGCTAGTCACACTGATACCAAGGTGCTTTTCACAGGTAACTCGGCATACATCGTTGCTGTGGGCTATGATGGAACACGCAAGATGATTTATGGCCAGGCAAGTGAGGTGAAGGGTTTGGATGCAGGTATCTACTACAACATTTCATCAAAGAACGATGGCACTGCGTTGACTTGCGGTGCAAATACACAGCTTGAACTCAATGGTGAAATCACATGGAAGATGGAGCGTGCAACTGCGAAAGTAACAAGCGCTGCCGACCAGGTTTGGCTTTGGGAGGCTACCGATGGTGGCTTCTATTTGAAGAACTTGCAGACAGGTCTTTATTTCTCTTGTGAATCGGGTGACAATGTTTCCGATTTGAAGGAGAAGGAAGAGGCTTCATTGCTCGAGGCTGTATGCATGGACGAGGAGGAAGGTCTCTACGCCTTCAGACTTGCCGGCAGCAATAACTTTATGACTGCTGCTTCGGACAAGATTACCGGTGTGAAGTTCGGTAGTGCAACTGATGAGAGCAATCTTTGGAAGGTGGAGAAGGTAGAGGAGTTCAAATTTTCGATACCTACAGCGAAGCTTCTTGCAGCATGCTATCCATTTACAATGGCAATCCCCGAGGAGGTTACAGCTTATGTGGTTACCGGTTTTGGAAAATGGACATACGACACAAAGGAGTATGACTATGCTTACATCGAAGAGGTGCAGGGTGGTGTAGTTCCTGCTTACATGCCTGTTGTCTATGCAGGTGCAAAGAAAGATTACACTGTTGCTTTGCTTCCCGGTGACAACACTCCGCTTGTAGAGAATAATCTCTTGCATGGTACAACCATTAGAGGTTATCTTCCAAAGGGTGAATTTCTTGGAACTGTCGCTTCAACAACCGCCGGTGGTGCAGTCATGACCTTCAAGGGTTCTACCTCTTCATCGGGTGTGTATGCCAACAAGAGCTATCTGCTGAAAAGTGAGGTTGGTGATGTGTTGACTGTTTATCTTGCCGACAAGAAGACTGTGACATCAATCGATGGTGTGGAGGCCGAGGGTGCCGAGGTTGTGTTGTACGACCTCAACGGTGTAAGGGTTGTTGCTCCTGAGAGAAACGGCATCTATGTTACATCAAGCGGAAAGAAGGTCTTGGTGAAGTAACACCATGCTTGTTTTGCGTTATATATTGGAATAATTTGATTTAAAAGAAAAGATATATGTTTTCGGGTATAGTAGAAGAGTTTGCAACCGTGCGCAAGCTGGTGCGTGAGCAGGGCAACCTGCACTTGACATTGACATGCTCGTTTGTGAACGAACTTAAGATTGACCAGAGTGTGGCGCACAATGGTGTTTGCCTCACAGTGGTGGATATTACAGGCGACGAGTATACAGTCACTGCCATGAGCGAGACTCTTGAGCGTTCAAATATCGGCCGTCTCAATGTCGGTGACAAGGTGAATGTGGAGCGTTCAATGAAGATGAACGGCCGTCTCGACGGTCATATCGTTCAGGGTCATGTTGATATTACAGCCGAGTGCGTGTCGGTGCGCGATGCCGACGGTAGCTGGTATTTCACATTCCGTTATGCCAATGATGCGGCAATGGCTGCAAAGGGATATCTTACAGTGGACAAGGGTTCGGTTACAGTGAACGGTGTGAGCCTCACTGTGTGCGAGCCAACAGATGACTCATTCTCGGTTGCTATAATCCCTTATACATTTGAGCATACCAATTTTCATACTATTGAGGTTGGAACTGTTGTGAATATTGAGTTCGATATAATTGGAAAATATATAGCACGCATTGCTTGCAGATAACATGCTGTGTGTATAAAAGAAAAGTGAATTATGAAATCCTTTATGTACCTGATTGTTTTTCTTCTTGTCGGTGGCTTTATTTGTGCAAAGACAAGACCTGAGAAGAGTGATCATATCAATACTCTTACCGAAACGTTGATTGATGAGGTCAAGTCAGGAAATATTGTGTCTGGTGTTACCGAGAGCCAGATTTCGGCGGTGGCGTCAAAAAGCAATTTAGTGCGTGAGTTTGTTGGCAAGATGCTGCATATTGACAATTATGTGGTTTTTACAATTGGCAAGGTGAAATGGATGGGCGCGGAGTATGTGGTGTCGTTGGGTATACTTGGCAAGGTTTTTACCTTTACTGATGCGCGAGTGGCAAAGGAATACATTGACTCAATAAAGGATAAAATATAGGATTTGACAGTATGGTAAATAAGGTATATCTTGAAAATTTTGAAAGCCGCATTACCGATGAACTCCTGCGCTTGTGCAAGCAGTATGGTGTTCTTGATGGTACATTGCTTGCCACGGATGACATTAGTGCCCGTTGGGATGAACTAGCTCCTGAATATATGGCCGATGCTGTTCCCAACATTGCCGATTACCCTACAGTGGCAATTGCCTGGGCCGGTTATCTTGGAATGGCGGTAGCACACCAGTGGGACGAGGGTTGGGCGGCTCACAGCAAGGATGAGTACAAGAGTTACTACGGCGCTCAGGCTTTTGATGATATGGATGAGCATATTGTACGCGACATAATTGGCTTCCATCTTGAATCGCGCGAGGCGAAGGATATTGAGGCTATGATGCGCCGTTTAGGTGAGACTGCTGTGACACTTATCCGCCGCGAGAGGATTGAACCACAGTCTCCTATGGCATTCCATGTATATGCCAGGGTGGTGAAGGTTATGTTCCGCATTGGTGCGGCGATAGAATTGAAACGCCTTGGGTACAAGTTTGAGCAGGTGAACTTGCCAAATCTTGGTGGTGGCATGGCAGAATGTTGATAATATAAGTACAGCATAATTTGAAGATAACTTCAAAATAAACCCAACAGAAAAAGACATTAACCAACTACAACCTTGTAACTGGAAGGCACTACCCGCTAATAGCAGTTACTACCAACGATTAGCCGCCACAAACGGGTACTACCTGCTAGTAGCGGCTAATATGTATTTGGTCGGATGCTTACACTACAAAAATAAGCGGATGCACTCGAGTGCATCCGCTTTGTTGTATTAAAGTGTCAATCAATTACTTGACCAAAACTTTTTTGTCGTTTACAATGTAGATACTACCCTTGGTGATGTTTTCAACCTTGCGGCCCTGGAGGTCATAGATGACAACGTTCTCCTTGTCGCAGTCTATCTCTTCTATAGATGTCTGGTCTTCGTTGTATACAGTCAGGTTTATTCTGATGTCCTCAGCAGGGCTTTTGCCAGTGACTTCACTTACTATGCATTCGCCGGGAATGGTTATATAGTAATCTCCGTTAATGGTTATACCAGATTCCAATACAATTGTCAGGATTTCGCCAGCCAATGTCCAGTTACCCATACCGGCCGGGAATATGTCGTTTTCTACATTGTATATGGGGAATTGATCGGATGACAATATGCCTTCGAGTCTTATGGCCTCGCTGAATGTTATGCTTATTGTCTTCAATTCAGTGGTGTATGAATTGGGTGTGTAGCTGAATACGGATGGTGGATTTGAAATACCGTAAAGCGATGGATAGATTGTTGCTTCTGTAGTGTTTTCTTCTCTAACGACAACAATTGCATTGTTCTCAAATGCAAGAACGAAACCATCTTTTCTTATCTTTGCTACGCCATCCTCAATAGTGACATTCCATGCGCTGTTGTGGTATGTGGTAGATGTCTTTATCTCATCTTTTGTACCCATGGCTGACGCTGTAAGGTATAAACCGTTGGCGTCTTTGATGTAGAACTCTCCGTTGCCTGCGCATTCAAAACTGTATGTATAATATGCCGCATCTGTAATATTCTCTCCGTTTGCATTGGTCTGCTTGGTAGGGAGTATGCCATTGTTGAATGGCAAAGCTATGTTGTTATTGGCTATGATGAAGTATTCTCCACTTGCCATAACTGTAGCCTTGGGGTATGTAACCTCTTCCGTGATGATGTACTCGGCACTTGAAGATGCACTTGTATAAACCTGGTCACCGTATGTGAGTTCAACGACAACCTTGAGAGTGCAGCTCTCGCTTATAGTAATCTCGCCGTCAGTCTCCTCGTCCTCAGCTGTAGGCTCGTTGCCATCGGTAGTGTAGTAATATGTAACATCTGTCACGCCCTCAAGGTTGGCAGTTGCCGAGTGTACATTCACTGTCTGCTCGCCTACATATACTCCGCTTGCAAGGCCGATAACCGGAGCCTCAAGCTTGTTCTCGGCAGGGTATACCTTGATGTATGTGATGTACGCATAGCTTGAGTAGTTGCCGCCGTTTGAACCAATGACAAGTTCGTAAATGTTGCCTGCCGCTTGCTTGCCTGCTGCAATTTCAAATGTTGATGTTGCAGTTGATCCAATGCAAGGAGTGCTGACTGCTGTTTTGCCAACATATACATTCATGTCGACATTGGGATAGCTGGTTGCAGAGGGGTGGCCTACAACCTCAATCTTCTCGACTGCAAAGCCGAACGCAGGGAGGATTATCTTTGAACCAGGTTTTCCAAGATTCAGGAAACCTTTGCTGTCATATATGTAGCTGCCCTTGTTTGCTGTAGGGTCAATTTTGATTGTGTTAACGCCATCGGTGTATTCATTGGCGGTCTTGATAGAGCTATAGTTGTTCTCCTCCATTGTCGGGATACCCCAGTCGCTATTTGTGAAGTCGAATACAACTGTTTCATTGAGAGTGCCCTGTGCGTATGCGGTTGTAAAGGCTACCATCAATGCCACGAAAAATGTAAATTTTCTCATAAGCAAAAAGTTGATTTATAAAGGTTGTGTCAAATTAAACTTGTATCTCGGACCTATTGTAATAAATATCAATAGCTTCGGATTGCAAATTTATTGAAAATTTGTTTCCCTTTATAGCATTATCGCTATTTTCTGATATAAAAATAGTCAGGAGCGCGATTGCGCTCCTGACTTGATATGGTTTTAACTCTATTTAAGAGTTACTTTACATAGATCTTCTTACCGTTTACAATATAGATACCAGACTTGGTGATCTCTGCAATGCGACGGCCTGAGAGGTCGTAGATAACATCCTCCTCAGCCTCTGTGTCAACATTCTCAATGTCTGTTGGCTCAACAACTGTGAATGTGAATGTACCACCGGCATACTCCTCACCGTCTGTAGCCTTGATGAGGCCTGCAGGGATAGTGAATGTATAAGTACCAGGAATTGAGATAGTCGCAT
>JAFOCD010000083.1 GCA_017381475.1 Bacteroidaceae bacterium | reverse complement strand
TAAACGTATCAATGGTGCTGCTTCCTGTTGCTTCCACACGGGCGTTGCGGATCGTAATGTCGCCTGCCGTGACTCCGTTGTTAGCACCGATAGCGGCATTGCCATCGGTAGCAGTAACTGTCAGTTTGTTATTCTCTTTGTCACGCTCGCCTTCGATTATCACATTAGAACCGTTGCCAATCGAAATGCCTTCCTTCACGATGTGTTCCACGCTGCCTTTCACTTGGAGCGTCAAGGTCTTGTTATCTGCAACAGTGATAGCATTCAGCTTCACACCGCCTGTGCCTTCTTCAAAGACAACAGTTGCATTCTCTGCAATATTCAAAGAGAGATTATACTCAGTTCCGTTACCAATGATTATGCAGCTTTGTGTAATGTCGATGGTAGCGCCAACTTCATACTGCGTCAGGTCGATAATCAATCTTGCACCGCAAAGGCACACGCCATCATCAAAGCTGTGTGTTTCTGTTGCTTCATAACCGCAATCAGCGCAAGTCTTCGTGTGCGTTCCGTTTTCGCCTACGGTGTAAGTGAAGTCCGTGCAACCGTCATTGCAAACGATGTATGCGCCGTCTGCGGTGATGAGGATTTTGAACTCGTATTCTTCGCCATCCTTGAAGGTAAGTCCACCTTCGGGAACAAGAACTTTCTTCCAAGGTTCGGTAGTTCCGAATCTATCATAAAAATGAATAAAATCGTAACCCGCCGGAAGCGTTCCAATGCCAACGATGACCTCAACCGTATCATCGGTCATATCTGCTTCATCGCCATAGTTGATAAACTTAGAGGGATGAACCCAGTCCTCCGCATATTCAAAGTTCAGATTTCCGTCATTGATGCCAGTGATCGTAACAAAGGGTTTCAGTGGCTCGGATACGAAGAGAACATATTCAATTTTGGGCGTTTCCGTAAATTCACTGCCATATTCAATATTGAGCGTGATTTTCGTGAAAAGATGTTCAAAGTGCAAGTCAAGCTGTGCATCGGTATTTATGCTTGCCTTGTAGGCATACATAAGATCATAATCATCAACATTTTGGGACTGTTCTTGCTGATCATATACAAAGATGTCATAGGAGTTTTTATTCGCAAATGCATCACCATTACCGATAACAGCAAAGACAACAGGATTTTTGGTGTCGGTAATAATGCTACCCCAAGACGTGCCGTCGTAGGTAAGCTCGGTACGCTCGTAGCCGCCGTTATCCTTATCCCACACATCCACCTTGATGGTGTCGCCGGACTTCCAAACACGGTCAGTACCGTCAAAGTTCTTGGCGGTTACATTGCCGATGGTGATTTCATAAACACCGCACTCGCATTTACCGTCAACAAGCTCGTGAGCTTCGGTAACTTCATGACCGCACACACATATTACTTTGTGCGTTTGGTTATCATTGGGCGCGGTTTCAACGTAAACGTGTTCACCTTCGCCTGTAAAACGATGCTCATAAACCTCCGCGCTCACGCCATAGTTATAGAGTGCTTTTGCAAGAGCTTTCATTTCAGCGGTTGCCGTTGCGCTTTGGCTTATAGAGTAGAGGTAATCGTTTACGCTGATTGTAATCGAACCGTAAACAGCTCCCATAGGATTGTTGCTCCTCACTACGAATTCCCATTCTTTATCGAAATCGGTAGCAGAAATATTATGGATTGCGTATTGATTGCTATTAGAGTGTTTGTAGTTGCTAAGCGCCTTGCCGTTGCAATAAACCTGATAGAGGTCATTTGCAAAAGCATTTGGATCCACCTTGATGATAATGCTGTTTGTTGTGCCGAATCTTACGGTGTAGCCGATAATAACGTCGTTTGGTGTAACCGTTGTTTCGGGGATCTCTCTGTCCGAACCTTCGTAATCATTGGTCATAGAATCGTGATTCTTATATTCACTTGCCGCCTCACCGTAAGCAAGGATATCGTTCACGAGGGTTTTGAGAGCTTCATCGTTGGGGTATTCTGCGAGAAGATTCAAGAGGTTCTGCTCTACGGTGTATCCGTTCTTGGATGCTTTCGCTTCGCCGTTCAAAAGGAGAGTTGCATTGATGGCGTCGCCCATACATTGAGGATTTATGCCGTCAAGCGTGAATACGTACATTCTTGTTTCGGAATCATAAACGCCGCTCACCTCGGTTTTCTTTCCGAGGAAGAGGAATTCCATCGTCAAGGTTTCGGTGCTTACGCCGTCACCCAAAGCGGTAACGTAATATTTCATCGAGAGGTC
>JAFOCD010000009.1 GCA_017381475.1 Bacteroidaceae bacterium | reverse complement strand
CTCTACTTCAATTTTAACAGTAGAAATAATGGATAAACTAAAGCAGATGACCGATGATTTGTTGGTCTCACTTTATTTGGAAGGCAATAATTCAGCATTCGATGTTTTGCTGAACCGTCATAAGGACAGGTTGTTCAACTACATATTTTTTATAGTACGTTCAAAGGAGGTGGCAGAGGACATCTTCCAGGAGACTTTTGTCAAAGCTATCGTAACCTTGCAACAGGGGCGTTATACCAATGACGGCAAGTTTGCGGCATGGATTACACGCATTGCCCACAATCTTGTAATTGATCAGTTTCGCATCGAGCGAAACGAGAATACCGTTTCAAATGACGAGACTGAGGTGGATCTGCTCAACGATGCAAAGCTTGCCGAGGGCACAATCGAGAACCGTATGGTCAACGAGCAGGTGCTCAAGGATGTGCGCATGCTTGTCGATGAATTGCCCGACTGCCAGCGCGAGGTGGTCTTCATGCGTTACTATCAGGATCTCTCGTTCAAGGATATTGCCGACATTACCGGCGTCAGCATCAATACAGCACTTGGCCGTATGCGCTATGCCATTCTTAACATGCGTCGCATAGCTGCCGAGAAAAACATATCGCTTGTACTTGACTAAAATTGTGCCGCAACCGCCCACACATGGCGTGTGTGCACTCTTTTGATAGAATAGTATGTCCTGCAATGAAAATTTTCATTGCAGGACATACTATTTATGATTCCTGAACGTTATTATATCAGAACGAACAATAATTAAATGCCTATGGATAAAATTTCTACTCCTGAATTCAAGATTGACGGTTCTGTCATCAGACAGGCGCTTAAAAGCGAAAAACTTCCCAAACCTGGTGTCACTTCGCTCGAGTTCATCAAGAACTTTGCAAAGAACTTCAGAATCCAGCGAGGTGTTGAGGGGGATATAAGGGAGATGGTACTAAATTGAATAATGCTAGTGACTAAAAAGCAAATTTGATGTTCGAAACTTGGCTACGCTCGTTGTTAAACATTAAAGAACTTTATGTTTAAATCGCTTGCATAAGTTTTCTGCGTTACGCTTGTCTCCAAAATCCTCATTTACTTCAAGTAAACTCCGGTTTTGGAGCCTTCGCAAGCCTTGAACTTTGCATTTTATTCACTACCTATAGCAGAGGGTGACTTGGGGTTGCCCTCTGTTGTTTTTTGTATGAACGATATGGCTGTTGTCCAATACTGCCATTTCTCTTCGTGTGTTGCCCCAATTGCTATATCGTTTCTTTTTTAGTCGAATTTTGTTAAAACCGGACAAATGACTATTTTTGCGTCAAATGACAATTATGTTCAAGCAAAATCTATAAAATCAAATACATTTATGAAAAAACATTATCCACTTCTATTAGCCTTTTTAGTGGCTTTTACGTCGTTTTTTGTTTCGTGCGACGAGGATAATTTTGAAGATTCAAATAGATGCAAGATAACCGTCACCTGTACCGAAGGTGGCAAGGTTAAAATCTCAAAATATCTTGAAACCTCGGAGATAGTTCTGATTGGTAGTGAGATTGAGGTTGTTGCCACGGCTGACGAAGGATACGCATTTACCGGCTGGTATTTGGGTGACTCCACAGAACCAGTGAGCACTGATGCTGTATTTACATTTGTAGCAACAAAGAACACAACGCTCACTGCACATTTTACAAAACTGTCAAACCTTACAATCTGCAGTGCCGGTAACGGCAGAGTCTCTTTTAAGGACATAGACGGAACCTCAAGAATCGCTCTTTATGGCTTTGAGGTAACCGTCGTTGCCATTCCCAATGAGGGCTGCGATTTCATTGGTTGGTTCATTGGTGATGCGGAGACTCCTGTAAGCACCGATGCAGAATATACATTCATTGTTACCGAGAAAATTACTTTGACCGCCAAGTTCAGCAAGCGTTCTATTGTAGCTGTACGTAGTGCCGGTTATGGTAGTGTTTCTATAAAAGATGTCTATGGAACATCCAACGCATTTTTGCCCGGCAGTGAGGTAACTGTTGTAGCTACCCCTGATGAGGACTGCGATTTCATCGGTTGGTTTGTTGATGACGGCGAGACTCCTGTAAGCACCGATGCAGAATACACATTCGTTGTTGAAGAGGATATAGCTTTGACTGCACAATTTGAAAGGAGAAAAACATATATTGACGGCTACGAATATGTTGACCTTGGTTTGCCCAGCGGCCTCAAATGGGCAAATATAAACGTTGGTGCATCTGCTCCCGAAGATTACGGCGGTTATTACGCTTGGGGTGAGACTGAAGAAAAGAGTAACTACACTTGCAGTACCTACAAATGGTGCAAAGGCAGTATTTATACCATGACCAAGTATTGTACAAATAGCAATTATGGTACCGTTGACAATAAAACGACTCTTGATCCCGAGGACGATGTAGCCCATGTAAAATGGGGTGGCACTTGGCGTATGCCCACCCAGGCAGAACTGGACGAACTCCGCAACATTTGCACTTGGACCTGGACAACCCAAAACGGCGTAAACGGTAACAAGGTCACCGGCCCCAACGGCAACAGCATCTTCCTCCCCGCTACGGGCGGTCGCTACGGAACGGAAGCCAACAACAGTGGTAGCGCCGGTTACTACTTGTCGTCGTCGCTTTACAGCAATTACAGCGTCCTCGCTTGCTGCTTGTACTTCTACAGCGACGATTACGGCTGGAGCTACAACAACCGCTACTCCGGTCACAGTGTGCGCCCTGTCTCAAAGTAAACTGAAAGCTGCGATTAAGCGAGCGCAACGCAAGTTTACTTGCAAGTTGCACTGCGAGCATAGGAACTCCCTCCCGGCTAAAGCCGTACTCCCTCTTTAAAAAGCGGGAGAGTTGTTATGCGTGCGGAGTGCGAATGGTTGGCGTTGTCAAAGCGATAAAACAAATTTAAACCGAGGGTTTATTAAACATAAACTCGCGCTCAGTTTTGGCTGAGCGCGAGTTGTGTTTATAGTAATGTCTATTTTACTTCTTATTTGCTTTCTGGAGACCGTAGTTGTATTTCTTGTCGGTCTTCTTGAGCAAGAGTGATATAAGTACGGCAAGGATGCCGAATATTGCAAATATTGACATTGGCATTGTGTAGTCGGTTGTACCATTAGATGTGTTACTGTCAATTACGCTACCAATGAGCATCGGTACCAATGACAAACCGATATTCTGAATATAGAATATGATTGCGTATGCCGAACCAAGCTGCTTCATTGGAATAATTTTTGGTACTGATGGCCACATTGCAGATGGTACTAGTGAGAATGCAAAACCTAGTATTATCATTACGATTACTGCGAACCAACCATAGTTGAGAATTGGCAATGCAAAAAGTACATGTACGATTGTAAGGAGTACTGAACCAATCAGCATTAGTGTCGCTCCCTTGCCGATGCGGTCATACAATGAACCGAACAGCGGAGTCAACAACATTGTTCCGAATGGCAACAGGCCTGGGATTATACCTGCAAGGTCTGGGCTTACATTGTACTTTATAATCATAAGGTTTGTAGCAAACTTCAGGAATGGGAATACTGCAGAGTAGAAGATAAGGCACAGGAGTGTGATGAGCCAGAAACCTTTGTTGCAGAAGATGACCTTGAGGTCACTGAACTTGAACTGCTCGTCGGGGTTAGCGCTGGTTTTTTCAATGCCTGCCGATTTGTCGAATTTCTTGTCCATTACACAGTAAACCATATAAGACAAGAAACCGATACATAGTGCGCCTGCGCCGAACAGTACAGGTGATGAAACGACACCGAACTTCTGTGCAAGAGGCAACGCGAAGAACATAGCGCAAGCTGTACCTACACGGGCAAGTGCTACCTGTAGTCCCATTGCAAGTGCCATCTCGTGTCCGGTGAACCATTTTGCAATGACCTTTGTTACGGTGATACCTGCAATCTCACAACCTACGCCATAGACTGCAAAACCAAGGCTGGCAATGGCAACCTGAGTAGGCAAACCGAATATCTCACCTGTGAAGGTACCGTTAACAGCATACCACTTGATTGCTGCTCCCACAAACATGAGTCCGGTACTCATTATACCGGTGAAGCGTACACCCATCTTGTCGAGAATGATTCCACCGAAGAAGAGCATTAGCAAGAATACATTTATCAGGCCATATGCACCTGAGAAGAAACCATAGTTTGATGATGACCAACCTAAGCCATTGATGGTGGTGTCAACGGTTAACTTCTCATTTATAACTTTCTCTTTCTTATCCTTCTTCTCGATATGTAGAACTTGATAGCTCTTGCCTTTAGCAATCTCATCTATGTTGATTTCGGTCTTCAGTCCAAACGCTTTGATAGATGCTGCATCCAGAGTGTCGTTTTCAAGGGCAATGAATTTTCCGTTTGTTGCAATTGCGGTATCGGTAAGTGTATAAACATGACCGACTGTGGCAATCTCTTTCTTCAGTTGTTTGTTCTCATTATATATAAAACTGTATGTCTTACCGGCAGTGATTTCGTCAATGCTGCCAACTTTCTCAATACACACCTTTGAAAGTGAATCGGCCGAGAGGTATGTTCCGTTGTCGAAATAGACCAACTTGCCTTTTGTTGTAAGCGGTGCTTCAAGTGGGCCCATCACATCTGTGAAGAAGTAGGCCATCATCATTGTGAACGATACAATGATAAGTGCGGTCCAACGTGCCGCTTTCGAATCGTTCAGCTTCTGTTGTAACTTTTGTGTTGTTGTCATAGTAATATTTTTAATTTATTCTTTTTCTTTTTCTTTTTCT
>JAFOCD010000082.1 GCA_017381475.1 Bacteroidaceae bacterium | reverse complement strand
GGCCTCGGCAGGTGTCATCTTCATCTTTATGCTTGCCAATGATGCCACAAACCTCATGTTGCCCGATGGGGCTGTACCGGGATTGTAGTCCGATGCCAATGCAACGGCAAGCCCTGCGTCTATCATCTTGCGTGCCGGGGGGTATCCTATGCCAAGGAAGAAAGCGCAGCCCGGCAGCATTGTTGGCATTGTGTCGCTGCCGCACAGTGCCTCAATCTGTTCGTCGCCCATCGACTCCAAGTGGTCGACAGACAGGGCTCCGTGCTCCACGCCAACCTCCACGCCGCCCGATACGGCAAGCTCGTTGGCATGAATCTTGGCACGCAGGCCATAGCGTGCGCCTGTCTCAACAATCTTTGCGGTCTCTTCCACTGTAAAGAACCCCTTGTCGCAGAATACATCGACAAAATCGGCAAGCCCCTCCTTTGCAACGGCTGGAATCATGTCGTTGCATACATGCTCCACATATTCGCTCTGTCGGCCTTTGTAGGCACGGCCTACTGCGTGTGCTCCAAGGAATGTGGCACGCACATCAAGCGGCGCGGTCTCCTTAATGCGGCGTATGACGCGCAGAATCTTCAGCTCATCCTCAAAGGTAAGTCCGTAACCCGATTTTATCTCCACAAGTCCTGTTCCCATAGCGACAATCTCATCGATGCGTTCCATTGCCTGGCGGTAGAGCTCATCTTCGCTTGTGTCGTGCAGTCGGTCGGCCGAATTCAGTATTCCGCCACCGCGCTTTGCAATCTCCTCGTATGTGAGGCCGTTTATCTTGTCGAGGAACTCCTGTTCACGGCTGCCGGCATATACAATGTGCGTGTGCGAGTCGCAGAACGACGGGAAGAGCCAACCGCCTTTGGCATCGATGACCTCATGCCCCTCTTCGTGTGGCAGGGCATCCATAGTGCCGTAGTCGCAGATACGTTCATTGTCGGTGAGCAACCACGCATTTTCGAGCATGCCGATGTTGCTCATCTCCTCACCGGCTGCTCTTGTGCGTCCGCTCTCGTCTGTTCCGACTATGCAACCGATGTTCTTAACAAGCAGGCTCATGTTCGTTCAGGAATTTTACCGATGTTGCTATGTGCGGATATATCACTGTGTCATTGTCGACAAACGGAACGACAGTGCGGTAGGCTGCGAAAATTTCCTCTATTGCCTTTGACGAGCGTAGCGGACGGCGGAACTCCAATGCCTGTGCCGCGTTCATCAACTCAATGGCAAGTACACGCTCGGTGTTCTGTACCACTTTCCAAAGCTTTGTAGCTGCATTTGAACCCATACTTACATGGTCCTCCTGTCCCTGTGACGACGGGATGGAGTCGCACGATGCGGGCCAGCAGAGTCCTTTCGACTGGCTCACGATGGATGCCGCCGTGTATTGCGGAATCATGAATCCGCTGTTCAGTCCCGGGTTTGCAACAAGGAAGTTGGGCAGGTTGCGCGCTCCCGAGATTATGCGGTAGATGCGTCGTTCCGAAATGTTGCCCAGCTCGGCAACGGCTATTGCAAGGAAGTCCATTACAAGTGCTATAGGCTCTCCGTGGAAGTTTCCTGCCGAGATTATCTCGTCGGTCTCGGGGAAAACAGTCGGGTTATCGGTTGCCGAATTGATTTCTGTCTCAAGCACCTTTGCCACGTATGCAATGGTGTCCTTTGCCGCACCGTGAACCTGTGGAATACAACGGAACGAGTAGGGATCCTGTACATGTGTCTTTGGCTGCTTGGCAATCTCGCTTCCGGCAAGAATCTCGCGTATGTTGCGTGCTGTCTCAATCTGTCCGTTGTGTGGGCGTATGGCATGTACATTGTGTTCAAACGGCTCCATGCGACCGTCGAATGCATCGAGCGACATGGCACCGATGGTGTCGGCCCAGCGGCTCAGGCGGAATGTGTTTATCAATGAATATACACCGTATGCCGACATGAACTGTGTGCCGTTGAGCAGTGCAAGACCCTCTTTCGAGCATAGTTTGACAGGCTCCCAACCTATCTTTTCCATAATTTCGGAACTCTCGTAGACTTTGCCGTCAACCTCTACGTGTCCCAGTCCTATCAGTGGCAGACACATGTGTGCAAGTGGCGAGAGGTCGCCCGATGCTCCCAATGAGCCCTGCTCGTATACAACGGGTATTATGTTGTTGTTGAACAGGTCGAGAATGCGCTCGACAGTGATCAACTGCACTCCCGAATGTCCGTACGAGAGCGACTGTGCCTTGAGGAAAAGCATCAGCTTTACAATCTCCGAAGGTACACGCGCACCTGTGCCGCATGCGTGCGACATCATCAGGTTTTTCTGCAGTTGTGAAAGGTTCTCCTTGTCGACCGAAATGTTGCAGAGCGAACCGAAACCGGTTGTGACACCATAAATGGGACGTTCGGTATTCTCCATCTTTTCATCGAGATATTTGCGGCAGTTTACTATACGTCGTTTCGCATTCTCACTAAGTTCTAGCTTGTAACCTTTTGTCAGTACCTCGTTGACACGTGCAATGGTAAGCCACTCTGAATTTATATGGTGAATCATCTCTGTAGTGTTTTATTTGTTTTCGTTGTAAATTCTCTCAATCATGTTCATATCGGCAAGGTTCGGCAATGTAACCTTGAGAAATGGAGTGCGCTCCATCTGTCGTTTGATGGCGAACATTGCACCCTCGTTGCGTGCCCAGCTTCGGCGGGCTATACCGTTGTTCACATCCCAAAGGAGCATCTCCTCGATGTGGCGTGCCGAGTCGTCGCTTCCGTCAATTACCATGCCGAAACCGCCATTCATGACCTCGCCCCAGCCTACACCGCCGCCGTTGTGGATGGATACCCACGTTGCACCGCGGAACGAGTCGCCGATGACGTTGTGCACTGCCATGTCGGCGCAGAACTGCGAACCGTCGTATATGTTCGATGTCTCGCGGTAGGGCGAGTCTGTTCCCGAAACGTCGTGGTGGTCGCGTCCAAGCACCACCGGCGCCGAAATCTCCCCGCGTGCGATAGCCTCGTTGAAAGCAAGGGCTATGCGTGTGCGGCCCTCGCTGTCGGCATAGAGAATACGCGCCTGTGAACCAACCACAAGCCTGTTCTGCTTTGCTTCGCGTATCCAGTGCAGGTTGTCGGCGAGTTGTCCGTGTATTTCGGAAGGAGCCTCGGTAAGCATTTTCTCGAGAACCTCTGCCGCAATGCGGTCGGTGGTTTCAAGGTCTTTCTCGTCGCCCGATGTACATACCCAACGGAATGGGCCGAATCCGTAGTCAAAGAACATAGGTCCCATGATGTCCTGGACGTATGAGGGGTAGCGGAATTTGCCGTCGGCAGTCATGATGTCAGCGCCGGCACGTGACGATTCGAGCAGGAAGGCATTGCCGTAGTCAAAGAAGTACATGCCGCGTGCAGTGAGTTTGTTGATGGCGGCAACGTGGCGGCGCAACGACTCCTGTACACACTCGCGAAAGCGCTCCGGTTCTTCGGCCATCATGCGGTTCGACTCCTCGTAGCTGTATCCCACCGGGTAGTAGCCGCCTGCCCAAGGGTTGTGCAGCGATGTCTGGTCGCTGCCAAGGTCAACATTCATCTCCTCATCGGCAAGACGCTCCCAAAGAGCGACCACATTGCCTACGTATGCAAATGAGATAATTTCCCTGTTTTCAACGGCACTTTTTACTCGTGGAATAAGTTCATCGAGCGATGTGTGCAGCTCGTCGACCCAACCTTGGTTGTAGCGTTTCTCGGCCGCTGCAATGTTTACTTCGGCAGTGATGCTCACCACACCCGAAATATTGCCGGCCTTTGGCTGTGCCCCCGACATACCACCCAGTCCGGCAGTTACAAACAGCATACCTCTCAGGTCTTTCTGTCCGGGCTTCATGCGCTTGCGCGCAGCGTTCATGACAGTGATAGTCGTGCCGTGTACAATGCCCTGTGGTCCGATGTACATATAAGAACCGGCTGTCATCTGTCCGTACTGTGATACACCCATGGCATTGAAGCGTTCCCAGTCGTCCTGTGACGAGTGGTTGGGGATGACCATTCCGTTTGTAACAATAACGCGAGGGGCATCCTTGTGCGACGGGAAGAGGCCAAGCGGGTGTCCCGAGTACATTACAAGAGTCTGCTCGTCGGTCATTTCGGCAAGATACTTCATTGCCAGGCGGTATTGTGCCCAGTTCTGGAACACCGCACCGTTGCCGCCGTATGTTATCAGTTCGTGCGGATGCTGTGCCACCGCCTTGTCAAGGTTGTTCTGTATCATGAGCATGATAGCCGCAGCTTGGCGCGAACGCGCTGGGTACTCCTCAATGGGGCGTGCATACATCTCGTACTGTGGGCGCAAACGATACATGTAGATGCGTCCGTATCTCTTCAATTCATCGAGAAATTCCGGAGCAAGCTCGGCATGGTGTTTCTCGGGAAAATAGCGCAGTGCATTTGCCAAGGCAAGCTTCTTCTCACTGTCGGTGAGAATGTCCTTGCGCTTTGGCGCGTGGTTTGCCGTTGTGTCGTATTCTCTTTTTGCCGGCAGTACATCTGGTATTCCTGCCAAAATATCTTTTTGAAAATCTGTCATGGTGTCTATGTTTTATCCGTTTGTTTTAGTAACAATATAGAGTTACTTTATTTTTTCTTCCACAATGGCAAGGATTTCTCTTTCGGCCTGCTGTGCAAGTGCCTGTATTTCATTGGCTTCGTTTACAAGTGCCTCGGCAACCGCGCGGTCTTTAAGACCTGCCGCGTTGATTTTTACATTGAGGCAGGCACCCATTACGGCCGAGCGTGCTGCAAGTGCGCCCACTCCGGCATCGGAAACAGAGTTGGGGTTACCCTCCTCGGCCATGGCGCGTACGACATCGAATGCTCTGTTTGCTGCCTTCATGGTGCGCAACGGTACTTGTGTTGCATAAAGGGTTGCTGCTTCCATAGCTGCCGCGCGCGCCTCTTTCTCCTCGGCTGTGCCTTTTGGCATGCCGAACACATCCATAATTTTGTTGAATGCAGCCGTGTCTTCATCGACGAGTGCAAGCAGTTCGTTCATTACCGCCATGCCGTTCTCCGCCCAGTCCGAGAAATACTCCCAACGGTCGTCCCAACCGGCCTTGTGTGAAGAGAGGTTGGCTACCATTGTGCCAAGAGCCGCCGCAAGAGCACCCATATATGCCGATATTGAGCCTCCACCAGGGGCAGGTGATTCGCTCGCTGTCGCCTCGGCAAATCCTGCGCAGGTCATGTCAACAAGTTTTTTGCTATTCTTCTGCTCTTCGGCTTCAAGGATATACTCGACAATCTTCTCCTCGGGCTTGAACTCCTTCAGGTTTGAGAGTCCCATGCTCTCAATGGCAATGCGTACAAGTTCGCGCTCGGGAACGCCTGTCGAGCGGTGCTGCTTGTGCAGGAAATATTTTCCGGCTTCAACAAGTGCCTTCTTGGGCACAAGTCCTACAATCTCGGTTCCTGTCACACGCACGCCGCGTGCATCGGCAGCGCGGCACACCTCGTCAAAGGCCACGTGCAACGGCGTTACAGCAAGGTTTGTCATGTTCATAGACACCTGTGCAATGCCATACTCCTCAATGAACCAACCTATTGCCTTGCAGTCTTTCAACGTGCCGGGTATCATTACAGGCTCTCCGTTCTCGTCCTTTACAATCTTGCCCACGATGGGGTTGCCCTCACGCATGGGGCGGCCTTTTTCGCGCACATCGAATGCTATGGCATTGGCGCGGCGTGTAGAAGTTGTGTTGAGGTTGTAGTTTACCGCAAGAAGGAAATCACGTGCTCCAACGGCTGTTGCACCGGTACGTGCAATGCCCTCATCGTATGGGCGTGCGCCAAAGTCGGGGCGTTTCTCCTCTTTTGCCATCTTCTCGGGCAATCCCTCATATTCACCCTCACGGCAAACGGCAAGGTTACGCCTTTCGGGTTTGAAGGCAGCCGCCTCATAGCAATATGTGGGCACATTCAGCTCATCGGCTATGCGTTTTGCAAGTGCACGTGCAAGTTCGGCGCACTCCTCCATTGTTATGCCGGCTACGGGAATAAGAGGACAGACATCGCATGCACCCATTCGTGGGTGTGCTCCCTTGTGCCTGCGCATGTCTATGACTTCCGTAGCACGTCTTATTCCGGCAATCGCAGCCTCTATCACGGCTTCGGGTTCGCCAACAAAGGTAACCACAGTGCGGTTTGTAGCCTCGCCCGGGTCGACATCAAGCAACTTGACACCTTTTACCGCCTCAATGGTATCGGTAATCTGTTTCACAGCCTCCATGTTGCGTCCCTCCGAGAAGTTGGGTACGCACTCGATAATTCTTTTCTGCATAGTCGTATGTTGTATGTTTTTCTATCTTATGGTGTGTTTGTATCCTTCACGCAAAGATAAACACAAACGGATTAAATGCAAATTGCCGTACAGAATTTATTGCAATTCGTGGCAAAGATAGGTGTATGAAGAGATTAATCCATTGAACTGCCCGTAAATAACGCACAGAAATCTTTTTGTTAAAATATGTAATAAAAAACAAAAATAAATTGTTGTTAAACGAAAAAAAAATAGTATAATTGCTACCTAATTACAAGAAAAAGATGGTTTTAGCGAAATTTTGAAATATTATTTTAACAAATTTAGTTATGAAGAGATTATTTACACTATTAATCTTGGCCTTGACGTTTTCAGTCGGGTCCTATGCACAGAACGAAGTGCATATTGTCCAAGAGACAGGTACAACGGTTGTTAATCTGGACGAGGTGAGCAGTATTGATTTAACGGATGAGCCGTGGAGCGAGTGGGAGGAGTTGAGCGGTACCTATAACTTCGCGTTGTATGTTAGTGGTGCTTATGAGATTCCTGTATTCTACAGAGAGCACTTGATTGACGCTACAAAGGCTCAGTTCTTGCTTGGCTTTACTGCAATTGGTGCAAAAGAGGATGTCCTTGTTGACGTAAACACAGAGACAGGTGCTTGTCAGGTAGGTGTACACTACTTCCTCGACCATTCTAAATATGGTCCTGTATACCTCGCCGATATACCCCACTATCCACTGCAGCCGGGTCATACATATGACAAGTATCCTTGTACTTTCAATGCAGAGACGGGGCTCTTCTCATTCAATCTGATTTACTTTGTGAGTACAGATTTAGGTTCAGGTGTAAGTGGTTCTTTCGGTAACGGTGTTGAGACACTTCAACTCGATTCAATTCCCGAGGGGGCTGCAGCCGCAAGAGTATCCAAGGCAAGACCTGGAAGAATTGAGGCTATTGAAGCATTTGAAATGCCGGTGAAGAAAAGTGCCGGGAAAAAGAGCAATGAGCTGATTGGTGTCGAGCCAAAGGTAAATGTAACCTTGAAACCTGTTCCGGCGGTAAAATTTAAAAAGGCCGATGCTTCACAGAATGGGTTGGTAGAGAGATGATGTAAATGAATAACAAGACATTAACAATATTACATATTACAGATATGAAAAAATATATTATGCTTTTAGTGTTGCTTGCAGCCGGTATTACCGCTCAAGCGCAGATATTGGTGAAAGTGAATGGTGAAACTATCGATTTTAACGGTGATAAGTTGCAGACTATTACTGCATCCTATAATGTAATCAACTTCGATACCGAGAATGACAGATATAGCTTTGACATCAGAGAACTGGATGCGCTCTACTTTGCCGAGACTCCGTCATCTGTCGATGAGTTGCCTGCAGGCCAGACAGCCATTGTGTACGATGAGCAGAACGATGTCGTGTACGTTGTGAATGGCGAGGAGAATGCTACGCTGGAGCTGTATACCACGGGTGCTGTTCTTGCAAAGAGCGTGAAAGGCAATTCCCTGAACCTGAAGGGGCTTGCGCCGGGCTTGTACATTGTGAGTTATAATAACAAAATCAACGCTAAAATATTAAGAAAATGAGACCGATAATAAAATCCATAGCATCTTTTGTAGTCCTGTTCTTGATGTCTGCAACAACTGTGCAGGCTCAGGGTTACTTGTCGGTGAATTTCAAAAACGGCAAAGAGCCACTTATCTTTAACCAGGATTCAATCCGGAGACTTGAATTTGTTTACAAAGCCAGTATAGTGGAAGAGTATTTTAACGGAAGGGAAGATACTCTGTTTATGCCGGCCAGCCGAATAGATGCAACTACTCCAAATGTGATAAGTGGAGGCTCATTACATTCAGGCGAGGAGGTGTCTGTTACAACCGATTGCGACTGGCTCGCCATAAAGTTGAATCTTGATACTTTGAACAGCAACGCCAATATCTACCGTTACTATTACCAATATTCTGTCGAAAGGAATGCGAGCAAGGAACAAAGGGTTGCCAAGGTTACATTCACTGCCGGTGATGCTGTGCTTGAGAAGTATTTTGTTCAGCGTGGTTATGCCTCTACGTTCACCTATAGCCCGGAGTGGAACCGGATTGACAGGCAAACAGATGTAGAGGTTACATGGACCGATACATTGGCCTATGCCTATGTATATCCGAATTTCGGCATTGAACTCAAAGAGAAACCGGAATGGGTGAAAGAGGTGATTATCTATAACGATGACGAGGAATATGAGTACGAGGACGGTTCTACAGGCATTTATATGCGTTTCGATGTAAATGTTAAAAAAACATCAAAGAGTGGTGAAGTTGTGCTTTCCGACTATTATGGCAGGGAACTTGTCATCAACTTGACACAGACCGGTGTCGAGAATAACATAATTGTATCTCAACTGAACAATTTTGTTCTTGGTGGCGACAGGCATTTTGATTGGGGTTATGCTTCCGTGATGCACGTGCGCGACATTATGACAGGTGATTTGACTGTTGCTGAGACGGCTTACGACGGGTATAAAAATTGGGCTTCAAATCAATATATGGGCGATAATTATATCTATTCACAATTCCTGTGGTACTATTACAGGAATATGGTTTATACAATTAACCAAAACCTTAAAGCACTGGACAAAATTGATGAAGATGTTGAGGCTGAGAAAGCTGTTGCCTATGCTTACCGCGCATTGACATACCTTGATTGGGCACAGATGTATGAGTTCTTGCCAAATGATGTTACGAGCCCGATTACTGCGGCCGGCAATGATGTTACAAACCTCACCGTTCCTATCCTTGACAAGCCTGTATATCATTATGATACAATCAATGTGCCACGTGCTACACGTGACGAGATGGCAGTGTTTATACTCAGTGACCTTAACAAGGCCGAGGCCGGTATTGCTGCTCTCAACGATGCATCAAAGGAGTTGCCACATCTTGACGCTGTATATGGCTTGAAGGCTCGCCTGTATATGTGGCTGGGTGATTATGCAAATGCAAAGAGATATGCTCGCTTGGCCATCGACTGCAACAGCGGTCACGTGATGACGAGGGAGGAGTGCCTGAGCACTACCGACGGCTTCAATACTCCCGAGCCTTGGATGTGGGCATCTGTGATGGAAGCCGATGATGATGTAGTTCGTACCGGTATCCTTAACTGGACATCGTGGATGTCTCCCGAGGCGCAATATGGTTATAGTTGCGTTGGCGCAACATCTATGATTGATGCAGCAATGTACAACCGCATGAGCAACAGCGATTTCCGCAAGCTCATGTTCAAAGCACCATACGGTCACGAACTTGCTTCAAAGGTACCTTATATCAATGCCCGCTTTGCGGACAATTTCCCCGAGTATGCTGCAATCAAGTTCCGCCCAAACGAGGGTAACACCGAGGAGTATAGTGTAGGTTCGGCTTCGGCTTATCCTATTATGCGCATCGAGGAGATGTACTTCATTGAGGCCGAGGCTGCCGAGCATCTTAATCCGGGCGAAGGTTTAGCTTTGTTGCAGGACTTTATGACAACATATCGTGATGAAAGCTATACTTACAACGCAAACTATGATGCAATCGATGAGATTCTGTTCCAGAAACGCGTGGAACTTTGGGGCGAGGGCCAGAGTTTCTTTGACTACAAGCGCCAGAATATGTCGGTGACACGCGGCTACGAGGGTACTAACGTATCCAGTGACCGCACATACAATACGAATGGCCGCCCGGCTTGGATGAATATCTGTATTGTTGTTATTGCAAAGAGATACAATATAGCCCTTGAAGGCTGGGAGAACCCGGACCCATCCGATTTGTATACTCCCCAGTATTGATTTGTGCTGATAAGGAGTGTAACTAATACAAACAGTTTACAGCGACACAGCCACCTGTGTCGCTGTATTTTTATACTATTCATGCAAAACAAACTGTTTTTAACACGTTTTTGTTTTTTTTTATTTATATCTAATTTGCTTTTCTCTGCTTTTGTGATATTTTTGCGACAATTATATAAAATTATAATACAATAAGAGAATACTGCTATGAAGAAAAAACTACTATTCGCACTCGGTGCAGTTCTGGGACTTCTGACAACTGCGACTGCGCAGCAAAGGACAACCTTGAGTGCCAATATTGACGGCTACCAGAGAAGCAAGGTCTATTTTGACTGTATGCAGACTCCGATGATTGCACAGGAATTCCATACCAACCCGGGCGAGGAGCATATCTATAGCTTTGAATGCGAGGATATTGTGTGGATGAATATCAACGGCCGCACAGGTGTGATTCTGCTTCCGGGTGATAGTCTGCATGTCGATGTGGTATATAACGGAAAGAATGTAAAAGTGGAGTACAGCGGTTCGGAGCGTGCCGTGAATAATAACCGTCTGGTGAAGAGCATTGAGAACCTGAAGCGTAGCTTGCGTTACAAGGAACAGCTCCTTGGCTGTGCTGCGCTCGACATAAAGCCAAAAGAGCGCATTGATGATTCACGCATTCTCATTGAGAAGGCAAAGGCTCTTGTAGAAAAGAGCCCGGCAAGCATTGAGGCAAAGAACTATGTGATGGCGATGATTGAGTATCATGTATATATGTCATTCATTGAATATCCTGTAATGTATGCGAGCGTAAGGGGGCTTGCTGTTGAGGAACAGGAGATTGGTGACTATTGGAGCATCATGGACGGCTATGTCGTAAGGGATGATGCCGAGTCAATGAACTGTCCCGAGTATGCAAGTCTGCTCATGCGTTACTGCTTTTACATGAACGAAAAGGCAGCCCAGGAGCATGGCAAGGTATATGCTATGCCAAATGTTATGGAGGATATGTACAAGGAACTTGCAGCGTTCTATGACGGGGCGCAGAGGGATTTCGTGCTTTATACATTGTTACGCAACTTTATCATTAACGGCCGCGAGATTGAAAGAGCCGATGCCCTTTATAAGGATTATGTTGAACAGTACAACATGAATACGTTCTACAAGGGTATAATCGACATGCTTATGCAATAAATGTAAAACCATATAATCAAGTCAATTATGGGAAAAACTGTTTTCCGTTCCAAGTTTTTCTGTAAGATAACTCTCCTTGTTGCGTTGCTATTGTGCTGTGTGACAGCCACAAATGCTCAGGATGCGGCAAGCTGGAAAGAGAAGCCCGTCACATTGAGAGTCAGCAACCAGCCTTTGGGCAAAGTTCTTGAAATGGTGGCCAAGGCGGCAAATGCAGATATTACGTTGCAAGAGGTTTCGTTGTGGAATATCAACGAGCCAACAAGTCTTGCCGTGAAGAATAAACCGCTCGACAAGGTTTTGGGTGATCTTATTGGTGACCAGAATGTAATAATCCGCTATGAGGGTACTAACCAGATAATTCTGGAACCCGACAAACAGAACAAAAGAGCAGACAATGAGGTCTTTGTGTCGGGACAGGTGTTCGACCGTGACACGCAGGAGACACTAGTCGGTGCAACCGTGCTTATAACAAACGGTACGGGCAAGAGTGACGGCGCAAGAGGATGTGTTACTGATATTGATGGAAAATTCAGTATCCGTTTGAACAAGAAAGAGTCTATCTGCATCTCATTTGTGGGTTATGAGACAGTCTCAAAGCAGATTGTGAAGAATGAGAATAACCTAGTGATAGAGATGAAGCCCTCTATTGAGATGGCCGAGGTTGTCGTTACCGGTATCAGTCGCCGTAGCAAGGATAGCTTTACCGGAAACTATGTAGAGGTAAAGGGTGACGATTTGAGAAAGATGAGCCCGACAAATATTCTCAAGGGATTGCAGTTCTTTGATCCAAGTTTCAAGATTATCGAGAATAACCTCGCCGGTTCCGATCCCAATGCCGAACCGGATTTTCAGATTCGTGGAGACCAATCGCTTGGCTCAAAGTCAATGAACAGCATGGACTTGATGCTCGATAACGTTTCGAGCCGTCCAAATACTCCGCTCTTTGTGCTTGACGGTTTCATCGTACCAATGAGTAGAATACTCGACCTTGACCCCGAGCGCGTGGAGACCATTACCGTGCTCAAGGATGCGGCTGCGACATCGGTCTATGGTTCGCGTGCGGCCAATGGCGTTGTGGTTGTTGAAACAAAGGTTGCGCCCGACGGCGCACTCTCTGTGTCGTACAACGGAACCATGACCGTGCAGACCCCTGACCTTACCGACTACAACATGATGGATGCTGCCACAAAACTCGAGACCGAGTGGAGAGCAGGCCTCTACAGCCCCACAAATGCGGCGCAGATGAACCTCTACAACAAGTACCGTCGCAATGTGCTTGGTGGTGTTGATACCTATTGGCTCTCAAAGCCTTTGCGCACAGCTATACAGAACCGCCACTCGTTGAGTGTTGCCGGTGGTACCGAAGTGTTCCGCTACAGCCTCGACATCAATGCGGCTATGCAGCCCGGTGTGATGAAGGGTTCAAGCAACGGCACAAAGGGTGTGAACTTCAATATGACCTATCTGAAGGACAAGTTTACAATGCGTGCCAACGTGGGTCTTTCCGAGTCGAACAGCAGCAACTCGCCCTATGGCTCATACTCACAATATACAAGGCTTAATCCTTATTACATACCTACCGACGCCAATGGCCAGCAGATAAAGGTGCTCGACAACAACACCGTTAGTGGTCAGAGCAAGATGATAACCAACCCTCTTTACGATGCTACTGTAGGTATAAAGGATCGGACAAACAGCCTTAGCATGACAACAAACCTCAGCCTTGAGTATATGATACTGAAGAATCTGCGTGTCACCGAGCAACTCTCATATACAAGAGGATTGGCGGGAACAGACAGATTCCTCCCGGCCGACCATACAAGTTTTGAGACTGAGGATGACCTGACCCGCAAAGGTAGCTACTACAAGAGCTCGGGTGAGATGTCTTCATGGTCAAGCAACTTTGGTATCAATTATAACCTTGTGCTCGACAAGCACCTGTTCAGTGTGTTCGGTAACTGGACTGTGAATGAGGACAAGAACAACTATGTTAACCTCTCGGCAACAGGATACCCCGATTCGCACATGGATGATTTCATCTTCGGTAACAAGATGGAGACAAGCATGAGCAACATCGGTAGTGAGAATATTTCGCGTTCAATAGGCCTCATCGGACAGTTCTCTTATAGCTATGACAACCGTTATTCTGCCGATTTCAATATCAGCGGCGAGGCGTCATCACGCTATGCAAACCATGACCTCGTCCCCTTCTGGTCTGTGGGTGGTCGCTGGAATGCTCATAACGAGAAATGGTTGCGCGGATATGTATCAAACCTTGTGCTGCGTGCAAGCTACGGTATCACCGGTGAACAAAACTTCAGCCCATCCGATGCCATCGAGTACTACACCTTCTCCGAGACAATGCGCCCCTACAACTCATTCCCCGTTTTGGGAGCTCTGTTGAGCGGCCTTAACAATCCAAGCCTTGGCTGGGCAAAAACACATAACGCCAGCGTTTCGCTC
>JAFOCD010000008.1 GCA_017381475.1 Bacteroidaceae bacterium | reverse complement strand
ATATATCTCGGACATAACGGTATTATTAGCTCTCGCCCAAGAGATCATCGGCTCTACCGAGAAGGATATGACCGACATAATGTAAAGTCCTTGTGTTCCTTCTACCTTCACAAGACCCATAGCAACGGCGTAGCCAAGAGCGTACAAATACTTGGCGTAATATACCTTAGCCGCAGGATACGCATCCTTGTGAATGGGGTCAAAACGCCCTTTTTTGAACCATTCCGGGAAGTTTTCCACGTTATAAAGCATAATATCCACGGCGCTGATGGCAAGCTGCATAGCATCACGGTCGAGGTCGGTTTTGGCAGGCGCTTCGGCAATATGTACCTTTGCTCTGCGCCACATTTCAATATCGCCTTTCCAAATCGCACACTGTGCAAGAAGCATACCTGCGGAGAGAACGGCATAAAATCCCGAGTGCTTTCCAAGAAGATAATTGGCACTCGCATATACCTTGTCAATGTCGCCACGGGAGTAGGCAACCTCGGCTTCAAACAGAACCTGTGCCTCGTGGTTGTAGGCAAGGCTCTCACCAACGCTATCGGCAGTTCCGGGCGTGTGGTAGAGGTCGCTCATATAGAGAAACGGTGTCTTGCGAGGCAGAGGCATATCTTCATTTACGTGCGCCTTACCTGACTTAGTTCTTCCGTCAATAGGCTTCTTTGCATTCTTGGGGATCATCCAAGAACGACCGAAACGGGTTGCTCCCTCGATCTTGCCCTGCGCGCAAAGGGATTGCACACCTCTCTCGGAAAGCCCCCATTTTTTCGCCACTTCACATATCTTTAAGTACTCCATTTTGCACCTCGAAATACCGATTTTGTATCCTTCGTTTATCCGCACAATACAAGGCGCATATACTGCGGATATCCGCATAATATTATACAACTTTTTTTCGGGTTTGTCAATCCGTTTTTGATAGGTTAGGACGGTTTTTAATCGAAAAGGCATCGGAGGTTAATTTCCGATGCCCGATTTGCTGTTATTTATCTGTTAGTGTTTCAATTGCAATTTGCATTCCGAGTTTGAAAGCATACTCGAAGATGGCTGCTTCGGCGAGGCTCATATACTCGTTCCAACAATCGTGGAACTTTTCAAATGTTTCCTTCTGCTCGTCTGTGAAGCTCTTTTCAAGTTCCTCGTGATGCCTTGCCATATATCCGAGAAGTTCCTTCATTTCCTTGGAATTGGTTCGGCTATCTTCTTGCGGTATAATGTTCCCGTGCCAAAGCTCGTTGATAATCGACTTCATACCAACACCACCTCCTGCAAAACGATTTCTTCCGCGCTTGTCTTGATGTTGTTCATCTCGGCTACCCAACGGAGCATATCGCGAGCTTTCAAATCCTCGTCAATACGTCTTTCGATAGCGAGGCGAGGGATGATGGTTTCAAGCATTTCGTTTGCTTCAAGGTCTATCTCGTGCAACCGAGCGTTCAACTTGCCTTCGGTCAAAAGCGTTGTGTACCTTCCGCGACGGTGCTGTTTGATGTAGTCAAGGTGCATCCGTCCATACTTGCCGATCTGATAGTCGGTCTGTTCGGGAAGGGCTACGTTGGGAATAAGGTGTTCGTTTTCTTCGTGATAAGTTCCACCAAGGGTTTCATACAAGTTTTTCATTACAGTATCTCCATTCAAAATTATTATTTGCGATATACTGTATCGATTGTCTTTACCACTATTTTTTGAAACCTTCGTTATGGGACATCATCATCGGTTGGCGCACTTTTTGTT
>JAFOCD010000007.1 GCA_017381475.1 Bacteroidaceae bacterium | reverse complement strand
TCGTTCGACAAGGATGCGCAAGTTCCCGGAGAACACAGATATTTAGTGTTGTTTAACGAAATGGATAATTCTCCCAGTGGCCCGGATACTTATAGAGATGCATACCGCGTTGCTACCGATGAGGACCTAACAGGTTTTTATACGCTTGAAGGGACTCGGGAAATAGATGTAATAATAGAAAATTTTGCTGGTGAGGATATCAAGAATGTTTATATGTATATCGACCTCAACAACGACGGTAAATTCGTGGCTCTGCTTAATGAGGATGGTTTGCCGGCAATGTCGAGTGAACTCGTCGCATTCTCTTGTCATAATGGTATAGACAGCGAAGGAAATCCTGCTCAAAAGGGAACAGTGGCAACCCTTCCTACCGTTGTTCTTGATGATGCGATACCTGCGGGTGTGTATCGTATGCGTCTAAAATTGGATACGGATAATATAAATCCTGGCGGTTCCGAGAACTTTGTAGCCGAAAATGGTCTTATCATAGATTATCTTATAAGTATAGTAGGCGATAAGAGGAAACTGACACTTCACACAGTTGATGGAAGTATAGACGGTGTGGATAATACAGCATTGCCTATGATGATTGAATATGATGAAATGATTACATATGTATTGCGCGGTGCTCCGGGATATAAGTGTAATAAGGTAATTGTGCGTCATGGATATAATCTTGATGGCGAGCAGTATGTGAACGGCAATCTTCAGTGGCGCGAGGTAGAGGTAAAAGTCAATGTCAATGCTAGGGAACATCTTGTGCCTGCGTGGTGTCTCGATGGTGATGTGGCTTTGTTTGCCGAGTTTGAGCCCGAGGAGGGCAACGAGTGGCAGCTTGTCTTCAGTGACGAGTTCAATGCCGAGGATATGTCGCAGCCTGTCGATGAGAAATGGATGCGTTGTCAGCGTCAGGGCGCGACTTGGAACCGCTGGCTCAGCGACAGCAAGGAGGTAATCTATCTGCAGGGTGGTGATCTTGTTGCACGCGCTATACCTAATCCCGACCAGGCGAGTGACCCGATTCCAATGATTACCGGTGGTATAAAGAGCGACGGTCATTTTGGCTTTACATACGGATATGTCGAGGCACGCATAAAGTCCAACCCATGGACAGGTAACTTCCCCGCATTCTGGATGATGCCCGAGGACCGCAGCGCCGGTTGGCCTGACTGCGGCGAGATCGACATTTGGGAGACTATAGATGCCCAGGAGCGCTCATGGCACACCGTACACAGCAACTGGACATACGACCTTGGAAATACCAATAATCCAAAATCAAGCTTCAATGTAGCTACACCTCACGACCGTTACCATACATACGGCTTGAAGTGGGATGAGACAAGTTTGATATGGTATGTCGATGGCAAGGAGGTTGGCCGTTATACAAAGTCAACCAACCAGTCTCAGCTCAACCAGGGACAGTGGCCATTTGACAAGCATTTCCATCTGATTCTCAACCAGAGTGTGGGTAACAATGCCTGGGCAGCCGATGCTGACGTGACACACACTTACGAGACACGTTTCGACTGGGTTCGCGTATATCAGACACCCGGTATGGAGAATACTAACGGAACAGTAGGCATTGTATCGGTAAACGATGAGGATGGTGTTAAAGTCCAGACCGTGGATGGTGGAGTGGCAGTGTCTGTCGATGCTCCATGTAATGTGGCTGTATACGATGTTGCAGGACGCAAGGTTGCCGAGGCATTTGTAGGTGATACCCATTGCTTTGCATTGCCATGCGGCGTATATCTGGTAAATGATACAAAGGTAGTGGTGCGATAACCACCACCTTTGTACAGCACATATTTTTGGATTATTTTAGTTTTGCTAACTAATAATGCCAATTTTATGGTTGTATTTTCTGCCGAAAAACACTATCTTTGCAAAAATTTTTAATAAATGCGTTTAGTGTGCGCTGTTGTGGGCGCCTCTGATTGATTGTCGATGATGAAAAAAGTAACATACATACTCTTGTTGCTCGTGGTGACATTGACCTCTTGCGATACCTACAACAAGGTTTTCAAGAGCAATGACTATGATTACAGGTATGAGACCGCCAAGGCCTATTACCTCGAGGGCAAGTATGTCAAGGCTTCGGAACTTCTGGAGTCTATGGTGACAATGCTCAAGGGTGGCGACAAGGCTGAGGAGTCTTTGATTCTGCTTGCAAGATGCTATTACGAGTCAAAGGATTACGAGACCGCATCGCAGTATTTCAAGGTGCATTACTCCAATTACCCTCGCGGAGAGTTCGCCGAGTATTCACGTTTCTATTCGGGCAAGTCACTCTTCATGGGAATTCCCGAACCGGAACTTGACCAGTCAAATACCTACGCGGCAATCAATGAGTTGCAGATCTTCATGGAGTATTATCCACATAGCAAGTATAATGACGAGGCTCAGGACATGATAGTGAAGATGCATGATGTCCTTGTCAAGAAAATGTACCTGTCGGCAAAGCTCTATTACGATTTGGGTGACCTGGCCTACATTGGCAACAACTATCAGGCTTGTATCGTTACTGCAAAGAACGCTTTGAAGGATTATCCCTACACTAACTTGCGCGAAGATTTGTCCATTCTCATCCTCAAAGCCAAGTATCAGATGGCACACAAGAGTATTGAGACAAAGAAACTGGAACGTTATCGCGATACAATTGATGAATATTATGCTTTCAAGACAGAGTTCCCCGACAGCAAATTCATCAGCGAGGCCGACAAATACTACAAGGAGGCTATTAAATTTGTGAAATCAAAGGAATAAATAATATAATAATTAGATAAAATGGATTACAAGAAAACAAATGCTCCAACAAACACTGTCACACGCGACATGGCAGATTTTGTAAATGAAACAGGTAATGTCTATGAGTCGGTTGCAATCATTGGAAAGCGTTCCAACCAGATTGCTGCAGAAATGAAAGAGGAGCTTCTTAAGAAATTGAATGAGTTCTCATCTTCAACAGACAACCTTGAGGAGCAGTTCGAGAACCACGAGCAGATTGAGATTTCACGCTACTATGAGAGACTTCCAAAGCCAACACTCATTGCGGCACAGGAGTTTCTTGATGACAAGATCTACTTCCGCGATCCTTCTAAGGAGGCAGCAAGCGAGGAGGCATAATTGCAAAACTTTTTTGTTATGAAATTCCGTTTCTATCAGTTGATGCTCCTTGCCTCATTGGTGCTTACAATTTTGGCATTGCTTGATCCTATTGTCTCTTTCAGTGAGGCTGGTCATGTATCGGTAATGTCAAATTTTAAGTATCAGAATTTGATGACTGGTGAAGAGTCTAGTTCGGTTGTCGCTCTTGGAATATTGCTTATTATTACGGCTGTTTTCAATGTTATGGGCTTGTTGCTATCATTCTACGATAACTTTGATATGCAAAAGAGAGTGACTGTGTTGACAATGCTGTTGTTTGCAGGTTACTATATATTGTTCTTTATATATACACTGATACTCGCAGACGATGCTACTATGGATGTAAAGGCGCCTATGCTTTATCCTTTCATTGCTTTGACATTGCATCTTGTGGCATTCCTTCTTATTCGCCGTTGCGAGGCAAAGATTATTGCCAAGGCACTTGGTTTCCGTTTGAGAGACTGATAAAGATACATCATGATAAAACAAGTTCCGCAGTCCATTGGACTGCGGAACTTGTTTTATACGTGGTTTCAACGTTTTTCTTTGGAGATTTCAGCTTCATTTAAAAGGTGCGGAGTGTGGCTGTTGGGCTTCCTCTTCTTGTTTATTTGGTTAATAGGAGAATGTGGAATAGGCATTGTTTGCGATGCCAATGCGAAATGAAGCAATGTTTGCGACGACGGGAAAAATCATGCAAACGAATGCAGAGGGCAAATTCATTTGCACTATGTTGAGTGCAGCTGAATTTGGATGAAATCAACTTTAGTTCCCCAAAGGAGTGCCGAAGGCTATACGTAGACCGGAGGGGAGAGCCTCAAATACCACAGAATAAAAAAACAAGCGCCCGGGTAGGGCGCTTGGATAATGGTATTTGGGAGTTGCTCAATCAGTATACCTCCAGTTCATCCACAAAGATGAACGCCGGGTGGCCCACAGCAGGGTGCCATGCCGGCATGTCGCGGTCCGACAGTGCCTTTATCTTTATGTAGCGTGCCTTCACTGGCTCGAACTCAACCTTGTGCTCGTAGATTCTGTTCTCGTCCTCGGCTGTGAGGTCGGGGTATTCCTGGTCAAAGAGGGTGGTGTAGTCTTCGCCGTCGTTTGATACGGAAACGGTGATACCAAGAACATTGAATACCCAATCTCCCTTGTCAACACTGGTATTGAATGATACACAGCTGATTTCCTCCTCCTGCTTCAGGTCAATCACCGCCTCAAGGTCTGTGAGGCAGAATCCCAACCAACGGCCTGTGCGGTAGTTGGGTGTGCCTTTAAGGCCGTCAACGAGTGTGATGGCACCTTTGAAGGTGTAGTTCTCGTGAATGGGCTGCAACAGGGTAATGGGCTTTGCGGTCGCCTTGTTGAAGTATATCTGCTCGGTCAAGGTTCTTGTAGCACCACGCTCGCCAATGCCTTTAGCCTTGAATGTACATGCCTTGTTGAACTCAACGGGTGCGGTGTAGAGCGTAGATGCAGTTGTTGGCTCGCTGCCGTCAAGGGTGTAGTAGATTGGTGTGCCGTCCATGACTCTCAATGTAGCGACAATTACACCGCGCTCGGTGTCGGCGCTGAACTCGGGCTCAATGTCAAGGATGTGTTTTGCATAGTTGTAGCCGTTGGCATCGTATATCTTGAACAATGGAACCAGGCGCTGTCTGAAGTTTGCAAAGTCCTTATTCTCGGGTTTGCACCACTGCACCTCGCAGAGTGCTGCCATGCGTGGCAGTTCCATGTACTCTACATGGCTGAATGTGGGGATATATTCGCTCCACAGGTTTGCCTGCACGCCAATGATGTGTTTCTGCTCCTGGGGTGTGAGTGATTCGTGCATTGGCTCAAAGCTGTATACCTTTTCTACCGGGACATAACCGCCGATTGCCAAAGGCTCGTCATCGGTGTATGTTGTCTGGTAGTAGTCGAAGTACATGAAACTTGTTGGTGACATGATGCAGTCGTGTCCCTGCCTTGCAGCCTCAATACCGCCCTCAATTCCACGCCATGAGTGTACTGTGGCATTTGGCGCAAGACCGCCTTCGAGAATCTCGTCCCAGCCGATAATCTGGCGTCCCTTGCCGTTGAGGAACTTCTCGGCATGGTTTATGACGAAACTCTGCAGGTACATCTCGGCACTGTGCTTCTCGTCGCCCTTGATGCCGAGTTCCTTTATGCGTGCCTGGCATTTGGGGCACTGCTCCCACTGTGTCTTGGGACACTCGTCGCCACCAATGTGTATGTATTCCGATGGGAATACCTCAATTACCTCGCTCAGCACATTCTCAATGAATGCGAGTGTGGCATCGTTGCCGGCGCAAAGCACATTGTCCGATACTCCCCACATCTTCCATACCTCGTAAGGACCACCGGTGCAGCCGTACTCGGGATACGCTGCAAGAGCAGCCTGCATGTGTCCTGGAAGGTCAATCTCGGGGATTATGGTAATGTGACGCTCTGATGCGTATGCAATAATCTCGCGGCAATCCTCCTGTGTGTAGAAGAACGGGCCATAGTGCTGTCCGTCATACTCGCCGCTGTTGCGACCGATAACTGTCTCGTCGCGCTCGGCTGCAATGGTTGTGAGCTTGGGGTATTTCTTAATCTCAATGCGCCAGCCCTGGTCGTCGGTGAGGTGCCAGTGGAAACGGTTCAGGTTGTGAAGCGCAAGCATGTCGATGAAACGCTTGATTGAGTCCTTGCTGAAGAAGTGGCGCGAAACGTCGAGGTGAGCACCGCGGTAGGCAAAGCGTGGATAGTCGGTGATTGTCACTGCCGGCATCTCAACCTTCTCCACTGCTGCAATTGGCAAGGACTTGCGCAAGGTCTGAATGCCATAGAATACTCCGGCAGCTGTGGGGGATGTAATAACGATGCCCTTCTCGGTTACAGCAAGGTTGTAGCCCTCCTTGTTTTCAACAGTGTTTCCAATGGCAAGGTTTATTGCATTCTCCTTGCTCTTCTTGCTCTTTACTATCTTCAGTTCAAACCCGGTGCTCTCCTTAATATACTGGGCAAGCAACTGGGCATTGCGCTTCATTGTCTTGTCGCCGTTGTAGGCAATGACCGTCTTGCCGCTTAGTTCAAAGCCGGCTCCATTCTCAATTCTTATCTCCTGTGGCAGCGGCACTACATTGTAGTCGGCTGTCTGGGCGGTAGCCGCAAACAGGCTGCAGCAAGCGATGAACAGTGATAAAAAAGTTCTTCTCATATATGTGCTATTTGTTTTTGATATCACAAACTTACACAATTTTATGGGATTTTAAAATAGTTTCATTGTAATTTGATTATCTTCGCGAAAATTAACTGAAAAACTATATTTGCTATGAAACGAGACAGACACATTTTCCAACTTATAGAGACTGAGTACCGCCGTCAGCTCAAGGGTATTGAACTTATCGCATCGGAAAACTTCGTCAGCAACGAGGTTATGCAGGCAATGGGCTCTGTTCTCACCAACAAATATGCCGAGGGTTATCCCGGCAAGCGCTACTACGGCGGTTGCGAGGTGGTTGATATTGTAGAGGAGATTGCACGCGAGCGCCTCAAGGAACTCTACGATGCCGAGTGGGTGAATGTACAGCCACACAGCGGTGCGCAGGCCAATGCAGCAGTGTTCCTTGCAGTGCTTAACCCCGGCGACAAGTTTATGGGTCTGAACCTTGCCCATGGAGGTCACCTTTCACACGGTTCAGCGGTGAATACATCGGGTCTCATATACACTCCATGCGAGTATAACCTCAACCCCGAGACCGGTCGTGTCGATTATGACCAGATGGAAGAGGTTGCGCTGCGCGAGAAACCAAAGATGATTATCGGCGGTGGCTCGGCCTATTCACGCGAGTGGGACTACAAGCGCATGCGCGAGATTGCCGACAAGGTTGGCGCAATCCTCATGGTAGACATGGCACACCCTGCAGGTCTCATTGCTGCCGGTTTGCTCGATAATCCTGTAAAATATGCCCACATCGTGACATCTACAACCCACAAGACATTGCGCGGTCCACGCGGTGGTGTAATCATCCTTGGCAAGGATTTCCCCAACCCATGGGGCAAGACAACTCCAAAGGGCGAGGTGAAGATGATGTCCCAGTTGCTCGACTCTGCTGTGTTCCCCGGTATCCAGGGCGGTCCATTGGAGCATGTCATTGCAGCCAAGGCCGTTGCATTCGGTGAGGCTTTGCAACCCGAGTTCAAGGAGTATCAGGCACAGGTGAAACTCAATGCATCTGTCTTGGCACAGGAACTCATGGACCGCGGTTTCGGCATCGTTTCTGGTGGTACAGACAACCACTCAATGCTCGTAGACCTACGTTGCAAGTACCCTGACTTGACAGGTAAGGTCGCAGAGAAGGCGCTTGTTGCTGCCGATATCACTGCCAACAAGAATATGGTGCCTTTTGACACACGCAGCGCATTCCAGACATCGGGTATTCGTCTTGGTACACCTGCAATTACCACCCGTGGTGTGAAGGAGGATATGATGCCTTTCATTGCCGAGATGATTGAGACCGTGCTCAATGCCCCCGAGGACGAGAAGGTAATTGCCGCCGTGCGTGCGAAGGTAAATGAGACGATGGAGTGCTTTCCATTGTTTGCATATTAAATGCAGATTTCATTATGAAAGGTTGCTCCACACAGAGCAACCATTCTTCTTTTAAGGCCTAAAACGCCTGAAAGGGCAAGAGGGGCGAAAAGGCTATTGTTAGGATTGACAGTAATTCCAAAACTTTCTCCATTGTTTGTTGTTCCTTATTATACATCAAAAAGAGAAAGTTATGAGCAATATGAAGATTACTGTTTTTGCCGACCCTGTGTGCACATGGTGCTGGGGTAGTGTACCTGTGTTGAGAGCGTTGACCTACCGTTATGGCAAGGCCGTTGAAATCGACTATGTTATGGGTGGGATGATTGAGGACATTAGAACCTACAATAACCGTCGCCTGTCGATAGGTGGTGACATTGCCCTCTCGAACAGGAAAATCCACGACCATTGGGTTGAGGCCTCTGCAATACATGGAATGCCTGTGTGTGAGCATGGTTTTCATCTCTTTTCGCAGGAACTTCCATCAACAATTCCGCAGAACCTTGCCTTTCTTGCAGCCAAGGTGTACGAGGCGCGTTACTCCGCTGATGTTAAACCTGGTGCAGCATTGCGCTACTTGCGCCACATACAGGAGGCAACGGCGGTGGATGCCGTGGTCACGGGCGACGCGGATATGCTTGTGGATATGTCGGCAGTGCTGGGCTTTGTCCCCGAGAAGTTCCGCGACAT
>JAFOCD010000081.1 GCA_017381475.1 Bacteroidaceae bacterium | reverse complement strand
CTTCGATGTGAGCCCCGAGGTTCCTTCAGAAATCAAGAAGTTGCGTCGTTTGGTCTTGGCCGACAGCGTGAAACTTGAACTTGAGCTGAAGATATTCAGCGAGAACCACCAGTCGGATGACATTCTTGAACTTACCGGCAATATCAATTTCGGATCGGACAATGCTGATGGCCTTGTCATTCAGTTGCCTGAATATCTTGTCTTTACCGAAAGCTCAAATGTTGATGGCGGCAAGCTTGTGCTGGACGGTTCTGCAAAATATGATGCCTCAAGAAAAGCCTTGTACTACAAGGAGGAACTCTTTATTGAGGCGGTTGATTTCTCTCATTTGCCCGATGGGTACCTTCCCGTTAATGACGGCGTCATAAATGTGCACGATGAACTCACTGCTTCGGGCTATATCGTCTCCGATACAATTATGCTCGGTTTCAACAATGTAACACATATACAGTCTGTTGATATCGAATGCAATATTAATATGGGGCGCTTCGAGGTAAATGAGATTGAGGGTGTGTTTGATCCTGAACTTGAACTCATGAGTGAGAGTGTGGATCTTGATCTTGGAACTGAACTTGATTTCCTGAAGAATGCCTATTTCGATTTCCACGACCCTCGTATATTCTTTACATTGAATAATCCTGTTGAGGCAACTGTGTTCGCGAATGCCGGTTTCGTGTCTCTTGACGGCAACGGTCAGGCAATGGACGGATCTGCAGTAAATGTAGACCTCGCTTTCCGTGGAAATACAGTGAACAAGTTCTTTATCAACAGGCATGGTGCGGTTGCCGAGGGCTATACCACAGTTGCGGTTCCCGAACTCAACAATATGATGAAGCGCATACCTGAGAAGATTGAAGTTGCATTGACTGCGACTGTCGAGGATAAGTTCTCAAGGCTTGCTCTAGGTCGTGATTATGAGATTGCCGGTGAATATGCTGTTGTTGTTCCCATGCTCTTCGACAGCCTTCGTGTTGTGTACACTGAGACAATTGACGGAATAATGGAAGAGAACAATGGCTCGGAAAAATCGCTCGTTGATTATATGGGTGAAGCTCAGGCACTGACTCTCTCATTCGATCTGCTGAACACTGTTCCTTTCAGTCTTAATCCAGAAATAAAGCCTTATGACAAAGATGGTAATCTCCTTGAGGCAATCAGGCTTGATATAGAGGGAAATATTGAAAAGGGAAATGGTGTTGTTGACGGCGTTGTGACCGATCCCGTTGTCTCGCATATTGCAGTGAAGCTGTCGGCTACAGAACTAGAAAAGCTTGACAGAATAGATGTTACCCTTACAGGTACCGGCTCGGGCGCATTCAATGCAAATGAGTATATACAACTTAAAAACATTGTATTGAGCATTGATGAACCAGTTTCTGTAAAAATAAACTAAAAAGCAATAGACTATGAAATTTACACATACTATAAAGTCACTCGTAATTACAGCGTTGCTTCTTGCAACATCGCTAGTGGCTGGCGCACAGACAACAAGAACCGGATATTTCTTGAAAGGTAATGCCTATCGTTACAGGCTGAACCCTGCATTGATGAATGATCAGCACTATATCGCATTTCCATTGTTGGGCGAGATTGATGTAAAGACAACCGGTAATCTTGGTCTTTCCGATTTTATCTATGACACACCCGATGGCAAAAGCCTGGTGACATTCATGCATCCATCGATAAATGCCGATGAGTTCCTTGCCGGTGTCAGCAAGAATAACAGTTTCTCTTTGGACTGTGACATGACTCTCCTGTCAACGGGCTTCTTTGCTTTTGGCGGTTACAACACATTGGATATCGGTCTGCATTCGCACTCGGCATTGAATGTCCCTTATGACATGTTCAGGTTCATGAAGACGCTTGGTGGTGGTACATACAGCATTGGCAACATGAGTCTGGCTACCCGTAATTATATTGATGTTGCAATCGGTCACTCTCACAAGTTTGATAATGGCTTGGGAATTGGTGCGCGTTTCAAAGTGTTGCTTGGTGCTGCATATGCTAATATGCTCATTGAGAAGATGAATGTAGAGTTGAGTGGTGAACGCTGGATGATTGATGCGAAAGGTTCGCTCTCTGCAGCTTATGGCGGTAATTTTACATACGGCGAGGACGGCATGCTTGAAGGCTTCGGCGATCAGATTACTCCAGGACTCAACGGTTTTGGCATGGGCATTGATCTCGGCTTTACATACGACTTGAGCAATGTGCTCACAAAGGGACTTGTTGTATCGGCTTCGGTAACAGATCTTGGTTACATGAAATGGAGGAATGTATCAAAGGCTGCCTTTGCTCCCGAACCATACAGTTTCAGTGGATTTGAGAACATTGGAACAGGTACTGGAGAGGGTGTGAGTGTCGAGGAACAGGTTGACGCAATTGGACGCGACTTGGAGAAAATGTTTATGCTTACTGACCAGGGTATTGTCGATGAGAGTGAGGAACTCTCTTCTACATTGCACATTGGCCTTGAATACAAGATGCCTTTCTATGAGAGATTGAGTGTCGGACTTCTGTATAGCAATCGCTTTGATGAGATTAATTCCTATAATCAGTTTTCACTTATGGCCAATTTGTCGCCTCTTAACTGGCTCAGTATAGCGGTCAGCGGTACAACTTCTTCCTTTGGAATGGGCTATGGCGCAATGCTTAACCTGCATTGTACAGGTTTCAATCTCTTTGTTGCAACAGACTGTTTTCTTACCAAATACAACAAGCAGTATATACCGCTCGACAATATGAATGCTAATGTGTCGGTGGGATTCAATATTCCGTTTGGCAAGAAACGCTAATTTGTAATTCAATACACTATAATAGAGAAGCGGGTGCCCAAGGCTTGGGCACCCGCTTAATCATTATGCGATATTCCTTATGGATGTACGAATGTGCCAATCTCCTCGCCAGCCATAACCTTCTTAAGGTTACCTACGATGTCCATGTTGAACACATAGATCGGCAGGTTGTTCTCGCGGCACATTGCTGTGGCTGTGATGTCCATGACTTTTAGACCGCGTGAGATTACCTCGTCGTATGTTATGTCCTGGAACTTTGTCGCTGTGGGGTCCTTCTCGGGGTCGGCAGTGTATATTCCGTCAACGCGTGTGCCCTTGAGCATTACATCGGCCTCAATCTCAATGCCGCGCAATGACGAACCTGTGTCGGTAGTGAAGTAGGGGCTTCCTGTGCCGGCAGCCATAATCACTACCATACCCTGTTCCATAGCCTCAATGGCTTTCCACTTGGTGTAGAACTCGCCCACTGGCTCCATGCGTATTGCTGTGAGCACCTTGTTTGGTACACCGGCAGCACCGAGTGCCGAGCTCAATGCAAGGCTGTTGATGACGGTTGCCATCATACCCATCTGGTCGCCCTTCACGCGGTCGAAGCCCTTGCCTGCACCTGTGAGGCCACGGAAGATGTTGCCACCACCAATTACAATACCAATCTGCACGCCCATCTCTGCAACCTCCTTAATCTGTGCTGCATATTCGTTAAGGCGTTTTACGTCTATACCATAACCCTGTTCGCCCATGAGGCTCTCGCCGCTGAGCTTCAAAAGTATACGTTTGAATTTTGCCATATTGTTAGTTAGTTTATTGTTACATGCTTTTGTAAAAGTAAGACAATTTATTAATATATGCTATATTTTACAGCAAAAGGTTAATATAGTTCGCCATAAATTGTTTTTTCATTACTTTTGTAAATGAAATACAATTGCATTGAAATGAGATTCCTGAAGAACCCTAACCTTACTGTGGCGATACTGGCTGTATATACTGCCGCTGTGTACATCTATTTCTTTCCCCGTAACAACGAGATGAGCAGCACCGAGAAATGGCTCACCGTTGGTGCTTCGGTTGTTATGCTTGCCCTTTTGTGGGTGTTGTTGCGCCGCCGTGCCAAACTGCGCCGTGAAAGGGAAGAAAGGGATGGCAACAGAGACTAAAGAACTATCTCTACCTCTTTGAATGCATATCGGCAGGTGTTGCCGTCGTTGCGTTCTATAATCAGGTGTCCGTCTCTTTCTACGCCTGTTATTGTGCCCTCAAAGCAACCGTCCTTGTATACAAAGTTCCGTTGCTCATTCACTCCAAGCAGCAATCTTGTGTATTTTTCCGCTATAAGTTCCTTGCTGCCACTCTCCAGTTCGTGGTAATAACGCTCAAAAGAGTCCAGTATGGTCGCGAGAACATCGTCAAGGATAAATTCATCTCCTTGCAGTATCTTCATTGAAACGGGGATCCTGTCCATCGTGGGGAAGTATTCCTGGTTTACATTCACTCCAATTCCAATTATTGCCTGTTCAACGAACGCTCCTGCATAGTCAAGCTCCAATAGAATACCTGCAAGCTTGCGCTTGCCAACGTATATGTCGTTAGGCCATTTGAGTCTTGTTTCTATGCCAAAGTGCAGCATCGCCTCGTGCAAGGATAGTGCCACGGCCTGTGACAGCAGGAACTGTTCTGTAACCTTCAAACTCTCGCCGGGGCGTGCAAGGATAGAAAACAGCAGGTTCTCGCCGGCGTTTGAGTTCCAGGTGTTGCCTCTTTGTCCGCGCCCAGCAGTCTGGTGACCGGCTGTGACAACAACAAAACCACTCTCACCGTGCTTGCTCCATAGTTCGCTTGCATTGTCACGCATGTAACGGTTGGTTGAATCTACCGTAGCCAGGCGAATTATCGAATCATTATTCCATGCCATACTTGATGCGTGTCTTTTTAGGAAGTTTCTTGAGTACTTCGTTGTATGAGTGGTCTACAAGTGAAAAGAACATTTCGTCGTTCAATGCAGCTATGTCCAGTTGGTTCCAGTATTTCTTGTTCATGTGCCATGCCGGTGCAATCTGCGGGTAGCGGTCGCGAAGGTCCACTGCATAGTCGGCATCGCACTTCACACAGAACCACTTTGTGTTTTCAAGGTCGGTAATGGCGAAAATCTTGTTCTCCACCCTGAATACCAGTGTTGTCTCGTCAAAGGGAAAATCCTCTGTGGCATTCTGTTTGCTTAGGCAATATATGCGTGCATCTTCAATGTTCATGGCTGTGTGTGTTTACCATTCGGGATAGAAAGCATCCTCTATGTGTTCAATCTTGTAAGGTTCACTTTCGCCAATCACGGTGATGATGTCGAAACGGAACTTTAGGTCCACTTTGTATTTCTGCAGGTAGGCCTGTGCTGCCGAAATCAGCAGCTTTATCTTCCTGTCGTCAACGGCATCACTGGCATTGCCATACTCCTCGCTTGTGCGGCTCTTCACCTCAACAAAGACAAGCACGTTGCGCTCTTGTGCAATGATGTCAATCTCCTTTTGTCCGCTGCGCCAGTTGTGGTGGTGCACGGCATATCCTTTGTCAAGAAGATACCTTGATGCAAGCATTTCGCCTTTGTTGCCGAGCAGATTGTGTTGTGCCATATTGCTGTCCCGAGTTGTTGTTTTGACATTTTCATAGCGAAGATACGACTTGTGGGGCTCAAAAGCAAATGAAAAACTTGCATTTGGCGCAAAGATGGATTATTTTTGCGCAAAATTAAGAAGTCATTCATATAATGAGCGCAAAGAAAGCAAAATCTCCCAAGGCAACGACTGCACGCACACAGCCTGTGCGTCATTCGCGCGTTGTGTGTCTTGTCAGTGACGAGGAGATGAAAATCATAGACGATTACCTCAAGAAATACCGCATCAACAACAAGAGCAATTGGATGCGCGAGACTTTGTTGTCGTTCATTTATAAGAATCTTGACGAGGATTACCCCACATTGTTCGGGGAACACGATATGCGCCGATAAATGATGATGACCGATACCGACTACATGAAGATGACGCTTGTCGAGGCGCAGAAGGCTTTCGATGAGGACGAGGTGCCTATTGGTGCTGTAATTGTTTGCAAGGGACGTGTCATTGCCCGCGCGCATAACCTCACAGAGATGCTCAATGATGTCACCGCGCATGCCGAGATGCAGGCCATCACTGCCGCTGCGTCAAATATCGGTGGCAAATATCTCACCGATTGTACTCTCTATGTAACCGTTGAACCTTGCCCAATGTGTGCCGGTGCAATTGCCTGGTCGCAGATGGGTAGAGTGGTCTATGGTGCCGAGGACGAGAAACGCGGCTATCACCGCTATGCCCCCGATGTCATGCACCCAAAGACCGAGGTTGTCAGTGGGGTATGCGCCGACGAGGCCACTGCGCTTATGAAGAAGTTCTTCGCAAACAAAAGATAACAAATGAATGACTGAAATGTAAATATAGAGTTAGCTATATAAAGACAAGAAGCGGAAGGCAAAACCTTCCGCTTCTTGTCTTTATGGTTGGATATCCTCCCTTAATCCTTTGTCAACAGCCAGCCGCCGGTTTGTGTGGCTTCGGTGTCGAGTGCATCGGCATTGGTGCTTGTCGCATTGACAACACCACCGTTGATGTTTATTGCCTGTGCCGACAATGCGTTGTCATATGCTTTGGCAATGACTGTGCCGTCGTTGATGGTTATGCTGCCGGCCTGGATGGCACAACTCTTCTTGTCGTCCTGAATCTCAGTATAGTTCTCGCCTGTTGCAAGCAGGGTGACGTTGCCGCTGTTTACAGTGACGCTGTTGTTGCAGTTGATGGCTTTTGAGCCTTTGCCCTTGCAGTCGATGGCTATGGTGCTGTTTGCTATCTCAACATTGCCATTGCTCTTTATGCCGCCGGCCGATGTCTCGTCGCTTGATACGGTGCCTTGTACAATGCCGGTGAGCTTGCCACCACTGATGACAACGGCACCGTCGCAGTTGATAATTTTTGAACCATTGCCGTTGACGGTTGCCTCAATGATGCCGCCGCTCTGGGTGTAGTTGCGTGTGGTCTGTATTGCCGAGCTCTTCTCGCCTGTGGTGGTGAGTTTGATGTAGCCACCTTTTATATATGCGTCGGGGATTACGGCAGGGTCGGGTACAGCCTCTTCGTACTCTACCTTGATGGCTTCGCCGCCGGCTGTGATGTCGAGCTTGCCGGCTTCGATGGTTAGTGTTCCCTCGCTGCACTCGATGCCGTTGCTTGTGGCATTGATGGTGATGGTGGGCGAGTAGGCCTCGGCACGGCCGATGATGAACTTCTCCTTTGTGCGGAATCCGTCCTTGGCTGCCGATAGGATGTTGATGTTGCCGCCACGTACCATAATATAGTCGTCGCTGCAGATTGCATGGCCGCCATGGCTTGTTACGTTAAGCGTTCCTGTGCCGTTGGTGTAGCCGTCAAAAATGAGCTGTCCTTCGCTGAAGAGTGTGCCCTTCTGGTCCTCCTCTTCGCCATTGCTGCCAATGACAGGGGTGCTGTATGTTGCACCGTCGCAAAGGGTGTTGGTTGTGCCATTTACGATTGATGCATAGACGGTCTTGCCGCTCTGTATGTTGATGGCAGGACCTGTGGGGTTGGTGAGCGTGACGCCATTGAACAGCAAGCGGAATTTCTTTTCGCTGTAAATCTTGAGCGAGCCGTTACTGCATGTACCCTTAACTTGGTAACCTATTTTACCAAGTGTGGAGCTTATGACAATGTGGCCGCCGTTTATGGTGGCTGTGATACCGCTTGGCAGAGATGTGGTTTTTACCCCTGTTTCGCTGAACATGATTGTGATGATGCGTGATGTAGAGTAGTTCTCGATGAAATCGCCATACTCGTCGGCAAGTTCGTCGGTGGGTACGGGTTGTGTTATCTCGTTGAAATTCTCCTTGTCGGCCGCATCAAATGCAACGGTGGGGTTGGTGTTGGGGATAAGCTCTGTGCCGCTGTTCGATGTGGGGGCAATGTTTGTTATCTTGCTTGTGGCGAATTGGCTTGCCATGCGGTCTCCAAGCTCAATGTATATGACTTGCTCGCTTTCCTCGAATATGATATCGCCTGCTTTTTGGGTGTCAATGGTCTGGTATGTGCCGTTGCTGTTGTTTACATACAGCACCTGTGCCTGCGTAAAAGATGTTGCAAGCACCCCAATGAACAATAATAGTGCCTTTTTCATCTTTTTATAATTTTGGTTGTACGTCCGTTTGCTTTCACAATGTATATGCCCTGTGGCAGGCCGGTAATGCTTACTGCCTCGCCTTGTGTGTCTATGCGCCTGGTGAGTAGTCGTGCTCCGGTGAGACTATATATGGCAACGGTTGAACCGGCCTCGCTGTTGATTGCGATTTCGTCAAATGAGATGTATTCCACAAGGTTGCCGCTTTGTGCCGGCATGTCGGCAATTGAAGAAAGATCACTGAAGTAGATGCGTTCAATATCGCCCATTGTGGCACTGCTATTTGTGCCGTTGTTCTGCTCAATGTTTACGGTTGTGCCGTTGAAGGTGATTTGCTTGAGGTTCTCGAGTGTGAACACCTCATTGCCACCGGCAGTCTCCACAACCATATGTTGTGCTGTGGCTGTGCCGGCAATGGCAAGCAGTGAGATTATGAATAATAGTTTTTTCATAGTTCGTGTAGGATTTATAGGTCAATTGAGTATTCAAGGCCGATAGCGTGTCCGTTTGCCCCGCCATTGACGTCCTCAAAGAGATAATACAGAGATATTGAGTTGTCCTTGTTTATCTTGTAGCTTGCGCCAAGGCGGTAGCGGAGCTTGTCATAACCTTTCCACTCGTCGAGGCGGGTATAAAGTTCTACAGATGCGAATGGATTTACCTTGCAGTTGGGGATGTCGTACTTTACATTCACGCGTGAACGCAAGGTGAGGTTGTGTTTTGCTTTTTTGTGCTCAGGAGCTGTTTCTTCAAATAACTGATAAGAATCGGGGTTTGTATCGTCGTTGGTTGCCGATTTCCATACATACTTTGTTTCGTTGGTCGTAGCTGCACAAGTGTGGGTGTATTGCAGTCGCTCACGCAGACCAATCTCAAAGCGCCCAACCTTATATTCGCCACTAATTGTAGCGTAGACACGGTTGCGAATAACCCAATAGTCGTGGTCTAAATTTTTATTTTGTCCAATAGTATGTTTAATCTCTTCGCCGTTGTCGTCAAAATCTTCTATGGTTACAAACTCCTTGAGGCTTATCTCTTCGGGGTTGTGCTTGTAATGGAACTGATAACCTACATTTGCCTTCAGCCACTTGAGTATCTTGTATTCAACTTTAACGCCAATAGCGGCACGCTCTACATCGTTTACAAAATCGTATGTGCGGAACTCTATGTCGCCGACAACCTTGAACTTCTTGTTGATTTTCTTTGATGCCTCAAAGGTTGTCCACACACCGAACTCGTCATCAACAGACTGTGCGTTGGCATTGCATAGCGGTGCGAGCATGAACATTGCTATGAGCAATGCAATCATGCTATTATTCTTTAAGTTTGTATTCATCTGTTGGAGTTTTAAGGGTTGTATCTACTGAATTGTTTGCTTCGTTGCTCTTGTAGTACATCTTTACAATTGCTGCATCTTTGAGAAAATCAATGGCGCCAACTTCAACCTTTATGATATCCAGGCCGGTGCGCTTCTTGAGGTCTTCAATGAGCTCGGCTTTCTTGTCGGGGGTGATGAGGTTGATGTTGTCATACTTGATAACCTTGTAGGAATAGTGGCTGATGAGCAGTTTGCTTTCGCAAATCCAGGTTGTTATAATGAATAGTAAGTTGATAACAATTACTTCTCCAATGCTAAGTTCGCTGATTGTCAGTCCGTTGATTGCGCTTAGTGCGATGATGATGAAGAGGTATGTCATCTCCCTGATTGCAATCTGCTCTGTGCGGTAGCGTATTATACTGAACATGGCAAAGAGTCCCAATGCAATACCGGCCTTGAGCTTTACATCGCCCAGCACATATATGAGCATGAAGGTGCTTATGGCAATGAGGATGTAGGTGAAGAAGAACTCTCCGCGCTTGCATTTGGGGTAATAGAGCCAGCGTACAACAATCATTATGGCAATAAAATTGATTAAGAACGCCAATAGTAACTTAGCGACATGGTCTGTGTCTATAATTTCATTACTCTGTCGTTTTTCCTTTACTTCGACACCCATTTTTTCATTATTGTCTTCACTAAAACCAAACTCGTCATTAGTTTTTTTCTTTTTGGCTTTTGTGGTGACCGCAGTTTCGTGGATTTGCGCTTCTACGCATGTGGTTTGTGCGCTCTCAATCATTGTGGCCGCAGTAACTGCGTCGACCGTTGTTGTTGCGCATTCATTTACGGCTTTTTCATATTCGCTGGCAGCCGCTGTGGTCTGTGGTGCATTAGTTGCTGTGCTTGTTGATGCAAGCATTACGAATAAAAATAACAGTAGTGTTGTAATCTTTTTCATATTGTGGTTATTTGTCTTATCGGTTATTTTCCATTTTTGCTATCATTGTCAACCTCTCCTTGAAGTTGTTGCGCTTGAGTTGCCTGTTTGTAAGTGCACTGCCAATGCAGTATTTGCTGAATCCGGAACGCTTTATACGAACTTCGCGCAGGATGTCAAGAGCCGGGGACGGGACATTGCCATCGCGCTTCAGCTCAATGATTGCGACATGTTGCAATTGGTCATTGCCGTTGCTTTTAAGGTGGTGGAAACGCAGGTTGAAGTCAATTGTGAGTCTCTCGGTCTTGTCAATGTTTACAAGCGTGATGCGGCTGAACCAGTTCTCTATGACGGGCGAAATCTCTTCAATGGTGTACCATGCGTGCTTTGCCATAAAGGGGATAATGTTTTCGTGTTCCTGCTCTATGGCGTTATGTCCAATGATGGAAATGCGTTTTTTCTTGGTGCGGCCATGGTTATTCTTGTTCTTTATTTCAAAGAATGTCTGGTCGCTGTCAAGGTATGTGCGGACGCGGATTTTTTCCCTTACTTGACGGCCTGCATGATGTATGCTGTACATCTGGTAGTCGGCTGTGTCATAGTATGTGGTGTGATAACTGGCAATTCGTTTGCCGTCGATTTCCTGAATGTAGTATTTGCCATGTACTGCGGCAAGGAACTTGTGTAGCTGGTCGAGTGTGGCAATGAACTTGGTGTCGGTCCTGTTCATTAGCTTGATGCCCGACATCTCTGCAAGTGTTATCGGGGGAAGCGTTAATGTCTTTTCGACAATCCTGTTCATTGGGCTAGATTGTTATAAGTTCTTATTCTTTGCGAAAATAGTCAAAAATATTCAATAAGCAACCTGCTTGTCTTGGTTTTTACATCTGCTTTAAACAAAAAGGCTGTTTTTGAGTACCAATCGACTTTGCAGAGTGATATAAAAAAAGTATCTTTGGTTCCGTGTTTAATTCGAATGCCAATGGAGCGGATAGATGTAAAGGGGATTATTGATTACTATTACCCCGTGGAAAATGAGTTGAAAAATATTTACATGGTGCATGCTGAGAAGGTGACAGCCCTTGCTCTTGAAATGGCGCGAAGACACCCGGAACTTGAAATAGATATGTTGTTTGTGGAGGAGGCGGCAATGTTGCATGATTTGGGTATATTCCTTACTGATGCACCGCGTATATTTTGTTGTGGCAGCGAATCTTATCTCTGTCATGGGTATCTTGGTGCCGAACTGTTGCGTTCGCGTGGATACGAACGCCATGCAAGGGTGTGCGAACGCCATACAGGTACGGGGTTGACAAAGGAACAGGTGGCTGCAAACGGTTGGAATCTTCCGGTAAAGGATTTTGTCCCAGAGACGATTGAGGAGCAACTGATATGCTTTGCCGACAAGTTCTATTCAAAGACGAAATTTCTGGAAAGACCCCGTACGCTTGAACAGGTTGTGGAGAGTATGAGGAAAATCTCGGATGAGTCGGTCAAAAAAATAAAACAATGGGCGGAAATGTTCATGTGATTCCAGTTCTCGCATTTCGCACACATGTGCGCGCCTTTTTAACATGTTTTTATACAAAAATTAAAGAATAGTCCTTTTTATTTCGTAATTTTGTCAATTGTATTGATAAATTGATAGATGAAGCATAAGGCGATAGGTTTCTTGATGGCGGTTCTGCTGATGGTGGTTACTTCTTTTGAAGTCTCCGCCAAAGGCTTGTCATTTGTAAAGCCTTTTGCTGAACGTCTTGTATACGGCACTCTTGCCGTTGATTCAGTAACAATCGCCGATTCCGTTGCTGTTGCAAAAGCCCCTAAAGATGCCATTGATGCACCCGTCTATTATGAGAGTACAGACTCCATGGTGTGGTCAAATGGCGGTAATGCCTATCTTTATGGTAGTGGCAAGGTTGTGTATGAAAAGATTGAATTGATGGCAAACGTCATTTCAATGAATATGGATAGCAGTGTCGTGCACGCTAACGGAAGTGTCGATTCCACCGGTGTTGTTAGCGGTCTACCGGTTTTTGTCGATGCCGGTACTCCTTATGAGTCGGATAAGTTGAGCTATAACTTCAAGAGTCGCAAAGGTTTTATCAGCAATGTCTTTACCCAGCAGGGTGATGGCTTTTTGATGGGAGGCAAGACAAAAAAGGATACTGCAGATGTCTTTTATTCGCAGGACGGTATGTATACTACATGTGATGCGGAGCATCCTCACTTCTATATAAAGCTTACCCGTGCAAAGGTACGCCCAAAGAAGGATGTGGTTTCGGGTCCTCTGTATCTGGTGGTTGAGGATGTACCATTGCCATTGGCGTTGCCTTTCGGTTTCTTCCCTTTTACGACAAGTAACTACTCTTCGGGTATAATTATGCCAACTTATGGCGATGAGACTGAACGTGGCTTCTATCTGCGTGACGGTGGATACTATTTTGCAATAAGCGACAAGTTCGATTTGAAACTTACCGGTGAGATATTTACAAAGGGTTCGTGGGGTGTTGCGGCATCTTCTTCGTATGCCAAGCGCTATAAGTTCTCTGGTAGTTTCAATTTTAGCTATCTGGTTACGAAGACTGGTGAAAAAGGACTTCCTGATTATTCCGTCGGAAAGAATTTCAGGGTGATATGGAATCATAGACAGGATCCCAAGGCTATGCCGAATAGCAATTTCTCGGCAAGCGTTAATTTCTCAACAGCCAATTATGAGCGTTCTAACCTTAACAGTCTCTATAATCCTGCGCTAAGTTCACAAAGTATGCGAACTTCGAGTATCAGTTATTCGCATACATTCCCCTCGATAGGTCTTACCTTGTCGACAAGCATGAACCTGTCGCAGAATGTGAAGGATTCAATCATTTCGCTCAATTTGCCAAGCCTTAATGTTTCGTTGTCAAAGAAATATCCTTTCAAACGTAAGAAAAGAAAGGGGGATGAACGATGGTATGAGAAGATTTCGCTCTCATATAGTGGCCAGATGAGCAACAGTATATCGGCAAAGGAGTATGATATCATAGGATCCGACCTTCTCAAGGATTGGAGCAATGGAGTAAAGCATAGTATTCCAATCAGTGCTACTTTCCAGCTATTTGATCATATAAACATTACTCCAAGTTTTAACTACACAGAGCGTTGGTACTTCAAGAAGGTTAACCAGTCATGGGATGAGGTTACAAACAGTGTGGTACGTGATACAGTTGGCGGTTTTCATAGAGTATATAACTATAATCTTGCGGTTTCAGCCAATACAACACTCTATGGTTTCTATAAACCGGCAAGTTTTATGAAGAATAGTCGTATACATACGGTGCGACATGTTTTCAAACCTTCGATTTCATTCAGCTACGCACCTGATTTTGGTCATGAAAGGTACGGCTATTACGAGACTTATGTCTACACTGACGAAAATGGAGAGGCTCGTACTGTGGAATATTCGCCATATCAGGGTGCTATGTATGGAGTGCCGTCAAAGGGGCAGACCGGTAGCATTTCGCTTAATGTCAGCAATAACCTTGAGATGAAATGGCGCACGAAGACAGATTCGTTGAAGAAAGTGAGTCTTATTGATGAGATTGGTGGCTCATTGTCATATAACCTTGCTGCAAAGACAAAGCCATGGAGTAACCTTTCAACGCGTCTCAGATTGAAACTTACCAAAAATTACACCTTTAGTTTCAATGCGACTTGGGCGACCTATGCATATGAATTCAATGACAAAGGACAGGTGATAGTCGGTGACAGGACCGAGTGGTCTTATGGCCGTTTCGGTCGTTTCCAGGGTATGAGCCAGAATCTTTCGTATACATTCAATAATAAGACTTTCGTTCAATTGTGGAACAAATATTTTGCCCGCAATGATGAAGAGAGTGAGAATGCGTCTGCCGAAGATTCCCCCGATAAAGAAAAGGTGGATACCGCAGACAAGGGAAAAAAGAATCTTGGAAAGTCTAAGGAAACCAAGCGGGCTGATGTTGATGATGATGGCTATATGCCATTCAAGTTTCCATGGAATCTTACTGTTTCCTACGGTATAACGATGGCCGAGGACAGGAGCGCGGATATCAATATCAAGACAATGCGCTATCCGTACAAGTTTACCCAAAACTTGAACTTCTCGGGTAATATTGGTATCTCGGACAATTGGCGTATCAGCTTTACTTCGGGATATAATTTTGAGCATAAGAAGCTGACAACGACAACACTTAACATTTCTCGCGACCTGCATTGTTTTGAAATGTCGTGCGGTATTGTGCTTGCACCATACACATCATTTAATTTCAGTTTCAGGGCTACATCTCAAATGCTGGCCGACGTACTTAAGATTGACAAACGTAGCAGTCAGAGCTCTAATGTACAATGGTATAATGACTAATCCCGTTCTCACGGCAACCGTGGAACGGGATTGGTTCTTTATGGAATGCAACTTTTTTACCAGATTATCTCACTCTTTCCTTGCTCTCGCAGGTATCTGTTTGCTGTGCTGAAATGGTGGTTGCCAAAGAAACCTTGATAGGCCGATAGTGGCGAGGGGTGTGGCGAAGTCAATACAAGGTGTTTGTTGCGGTCGATGAATGCGCCTTTTTTCTGCGCATAACTACCCCAAAGGATAAAGACTATTCCGCTGCGGCGTGTGGCGAGTTCGCGTATTGCGGCATCAGTGAATTCCTCCCAACCGCGTTTCTGGTGCGAGCCTGCCTGTGCGGCGCGTACGGTTAGCGTTGCATTGAGTAGCAGCACTCCTTGGTCGCTCCATCTTGTGAGGTCGCCGTCCTGTGGAATTGGCGTCCCCAAATCGCTTTCAATCTCCTTGAAAATATTCAGTAATGACGGTGGAAATTGGACGCCTTTGTTTACAGAGAAGCAGAGCCCATGTGCCTGACCTGCGCCATGGTATGGGTCCTGTCCCAAAATTACAACTTTTACCTTGTCGAACGGGCAATGGTCAAAAGCGTTGAATATTAGTCTTGCCGGTGGGTATATCGGAGTTCCGCTGTTGTATTCTTCCTTTACGAATTGTGTGAGTCTGACAAAATACTCCTTGTTGAATTCGTCGGCAAGAACCTCTTTCCAACTTTGCTCTATTCTTACATCCATAATATTATATAATAGGTATGTTCATTGCCTTGCATTGCTTGCGCATCTCATCGGGCCATATACTTGACTGAATTTCGCCAATGTGTGCTTTCTTGAGAAGCAACATGCAAAGGCGTGACTGGCCTATACCCCCTCCAATGCTGAGCGGCAAGCTGCCCTCGAGCATGCGGCGGTGGAAATAGAGTTCCTTGCGTTCTTCCTTTCCTGTTTCCTTCAGCTGGCGCAACAAAGCTTCCTGGTCGACACGGATACCCATTGACGAGAGTTCCATTGCCTTGCCAAGTACATCACTCCATATCATGAGGTCACCGTTGAGACCATAGTAGCCATCTTCATTGGGCGTGCTGTAGTCGTCGTAGTCGGGTGCGCGGTTGTCATGTGGCTTGCCGTCGCCGAGTTCCTTGCCTATGCCTATGATGAACACTGCTCCATGTGTCTTGGTAATTGCCTCCTCGCGTTCTTTGGGTGAAAGGTCTGGGTATTTCTGTCTTAGTTCCTCGCTATGTATGAATGTTATATTTTCGGGCAACGATGGCTTGAGCTGTGGGTAGCATTCACTAAGAGTGAATTCGGTGTGAAGTATAGCCGAGTAGATGTCGCGTACAATACTACGCAGGAAATTGGCAGTACGCTCTTCTTCGGTGATTACGCGCTCCCAATCCCATTGGTCAACATATAGTGAATGAAGGTTGTCCAGTTCTTCGTGTGCGCGTATGGCGTTCATATCCGTGTATATTCCGTATCCGTGAGTGATGCTGTAGTCGGCAAGTGTCACTCGTTTCCACTTTGCAAGCGAGTGTACAACTTCTGCGATAGCGCCATTCATGTCCTGTATTGGAAAACTTACGGCATTTTCATACCCGTTCAAATCGTCATTAAGTCCTGTTCCCTGCAGTACGAACAGTGGAGCTGTTACGCGACGCAGACGGAGTGAGGAGGAGAGATTTAGCTGGAATGTCTCCTTAATTTGCTTGATTGCCAATTCTGTCTGTTTGAGATCAAGCAGTGGTGTGTATTCTTGTGGTAAATCGTATAATTTCATTGTTGTTTTGACAATTTGTTATGATATTATTCTGTTTTGTTGTGTTTTTTAAAGCGCATGCCGTTATTTTGCTTTCTTGTTTGTGGCAAAGATATGGTTATTGTTTTAAAAATGCTAATAAAATTCAAAGAAACTCTATCGCTTTTTGTTATTTATTTCAATTTCTTCTTTTTTGTCATTTTGACAATTGTTTCTTTGTAAATTATTGCTATCTTCGCATTCGCAATTATGACGGCCCTGTAGCTTAGCTGAATAGAGCATTAGATTCCGGTTCTGAAGGTCGTGGGTTTGAATCCCACCGGGGTCACATGGTAGAATTACCTATAAACAAAATATGCGGCAATTGCCGCATATTTTGTTTATTTTTTGTTACAGTCCTTCTCGCGTAGTTTTAACTCCATTATTTTAGAGACGACATATACCTGGTAATTTGCATCCAGATATGCTTTTATCAGTCCGCGTTTGCCATGCATGATTTCTCCTTTAAGAATGTATGTCCGGAAAAATCTCCATAAGGGGCGGTAGAAAAGTGCCCAGCAACCATAATTCTTATGCATTTTCTTAACTACTTCATTGTCACTGTATATGTTGGCTTTGTTTACGAGCTGATGCACTGTCTCGTCGGCAAGATGAAGCATCTTGTATTTGTTCGGAGCCTTTTCTACAGGACCATCAATGTGTGGAACTGAATGTATGGTGTGTGGCCAATCAACCTTGTTGCGTTTCATGAAACGCAGTTGGTAGTCATTTGATGACTTGCTGTTTGAATATCTGCCCATAAACATGTTCAGTCTAGATATGAACATACCGGTGGGGCAGTCTGCCTGTCCAATCCTATTGTACAGATATTCACGCAACTCAGGAGTAATGACTTCGTCGGCATCTACAACCAGCACCCACTCGTGGGTCGCCTGCTTTATCGCGAAATTACGGGCCGGCTCGACAATTGTGATGTTGCCTTTGGGGAACGTCGCGATTTTGCAACCATATTTTCTCGCAATATCAAGAGTGCTGTCGGTGCTTTCCATGTCGCACACAACAATCTCGTCGAAATCCTTTACTGCATCAAGCACCCGTTCCAGGTGCTTTTCTGCATTATAAGTATTTATTACAACTGATATTGGCATGGTTGGTCGTCTGGCTTTTAATATGCTCTTGCAAAAAGAACTCGGCGTGCAGATGGCTTGCCGGTTACCATACATGTACCAGGAGTCTCGTCCCAACCGATGGGGATACAACGTATTGTTGCCTTTGTCTCATTCTTGATCTGCTCCTCGGTTTCGGGTGTTCCGTCCCAGTGTGCAAGAATGAAACCGCCCTTCTCGATCTCTGTCTTGAACTCCTCGTATGTGTCAACGCTACGTGTGTTCTCCTCGCGCATAGCAAGTGCCTTGCGGTGAAGGTTGGCCTGAATTTCGTCGAGCAACTCCTTTACATATCCTGTTATGCCCTCAATTGAACGTGTCTCCTTCTCGAGTGTGTCGCGGCGCATAACCTCGATTGTGCCGTTCTCAATGTCGCGCGCACCAAGTACAAGGCGAACGGGGACTCCCTTAAGCTCATACTCTGCAAACTTGAAGCCAGGACGCTTGTTGTCGGCATCGTCGAATTTTACGGTGACGCCCATCTTTTTGAGCTCGGCAATCATTGGGTCGATGGTCTCCTTGATCTTTGAGAGCTGTTCCTCGTTCTTGTAGATAGGGACAATTACAACCTGGATAGGCGCAAGTGCCGGTGGAAGAACAAGGCCATTGTCATCAGAGTGTGTCATGATGAGCGCACCCATCAAGCGTGTTGATACACCCCATGATGTTGCCCAAACATACTCAAGGTTGTTGTTCTTGTCAACAAACTGAACATTGAATGCCTTTGCGAAGTTCTGTCCCAAGAAGTGTGATGTGCCGCATTGTAGTGCCTTGCCATCCTGCATCATACCCTCGATTGTGTATGTGTCAAGAGCACCGGCAAAACGCTCATTAGCTGATTTTACACCCATTACAACTGGCAATGCCATATAGTTGTTGGCGAAGTCGTTGTATACATGAAGCATTGTCTGAGCCTCTTTTTCGGCCTCCTCGCGTGTTGCATGTGCTGTGTGTCCCTCTTGCCACAAGAACTCTGCTGTGCGCAGGAACAGGCGGGTACGCATTTCCCAGCGCATTACATTTGCCCACTGGTTTACCATGATAGGCAGGTCGCGGTATGACTGGATCCAGTTTTTGTATGTACTCCATATAATAGTCTCAGATGTGGGTCTGATAATCATCTCCTCCTCAAGTCTTGCGGCTGGGTCAACAACGACACCGCTGCCGTCCTCGGCATTCTTCAGACGGTAGTGTGTAACGACTGCACACTCTTTTGCGAAGCCTTCAACGTGTTCAGCCTCGCGACTAAGGTATGATTTTGGAATCAGCATTGGGAAGTATGCATTCACATGTCCGGTCTCCTTGAACATCTCATCGAGAGTACGCTGGATTTTCTCCCATATGGCATAGCCATAGGGCTTGATAACCATGCAACCTCTCACTGGTGACTGCTCGGCAAGGTCTGCCTTGATTACCAGGTCGTTGTACCACTGTGAATAACTCTCACTGCGCTTTGTAAGATCTTTTAATTCGGCCATATTATATATTTGTTTTCTATTTTTCAATTTCTATTCTGCAAAGTTAATAAATATATCAATATTGAGGTGGTTTTAAAGGCGCAGTTTTTATTTTTTTTAAATATGTGTATAATTGTCGTGCTCTGTTTTGTAAAAAAATATTTTTGATTAACTTTGCGCAAGGTTTGATAACAAAAATTAAATTATATTGACATGAAATCTGTAAAGACTGTTTGCGCGGTACTTTGTTCTGCGCTTATCTTATCAAGTTGTGGAACTTGGAGTAACTTGGCGAAGGGTAGTGTGATTGGTGGAGCCAGTGGTGCAGCTGGTGGTGCTCTCATTGGTGCTCTCATTGGTAAATATACTGGCAATACAGCTGTAGGTACAGCTGTGGGTGCGGCTGTAGGTACAGCTGTTGGAGCAGGAACTGGTGCACTAATCGGTAAGAGAATGGATAATGCAGCCGAGGCTGCCGCTCAGGTTGAGAATGCGACTGTGCAGACAATTACAGATGCAAATAATCTTACTGCAGTGAAGGTTACTTTTGATTCTGGTGTGCTTTTTGAGACAAATAAGTATACTTTGAACAAGGTTGCAAAGGAGAATCTTACAGAGTTTGCTAAGGTGCTTGTTGAGTATAGCGATGCTGATGTCGTGGTATATGGACATACAGATTCAACCGGTAACGACATGATCAACAATCCCCTCTCTGTAAACCGTGCCAAGGCTGTTGCAGAGTACCTGCTCTCTAAGGGTGTTTCAGAGGAGCAGATTAAGAGTGTGGAGGGTTTTGGATCAAAACAGCCTGTAGCTGACAACGCTACTGCTGCCGGTCGTGCTGAGAACCGTCGCGTTGAAATCTTTATGTATGCCAGTGCTGAAATGATTGAATCGGCAGAAAACGGAACATTGGAATAACTCCTTGCATCCGGGTGAATATAGGCGGCTTCCGTTGGGAGCCGCTTTTTTATGTTGTTTTTGAAGTGGATATAAACTGTTTATTGAAAATAATATTTATTTTTGCATCAAATATCAAAAGCATTTGTAAAGTCGTGGTCCCGGTTGTGTGTCATTATAACGGGAATGTTTGAATTTACATCTGTTGTATCAATATGAAAAAGATTCTCTACTACATTGCGGTTTCGGTGCTGTTCGTGCTGAACAAGCTTCCATTTTTCATCCTGTATCTCATATCGGATTTCTTGTATTTTGTCGTATATTATCTGGTACGATATCGTCGTAGAATAGTGCGTGAAAATCTGCTCAAGTCATTCCCGGAAAAGAGCTTGAAAGAGATAAAGAAGATTGAGAGGAAATTCTATTCTTCGCTCTGCGACTGGTTTGTGGAGATGATAAAGTATTATGGAATGAGCGAGAAGAAAATACGCAAGCGAATGGTGATTACAGGTCTTGAGGATGCTCATCGTGTTGTTGCCGAAGGTCGCTCGTGTGTCTGCTACATGGGACATTTCTTCAATTGGGAATATGTGACATCTCTCGGTTTGTATTTTGATGAAAAGGATTTGGTTGTAGGCGATATCTATCATCCGCTCGAAAACAAGTTCTTTGACCGCTTGATGAAGAAAATGCGTGATCAGTTCGGGGCAGAATCAATAACAATGGCCAATACGTTGCGTCGAATAGTGCAGATAACAAAAGAGAACAAAAAGTATCTTATTGGTTTTGTAGCAGATCAAGTGCCTACTTGGGAGTCTATCAATCATTGGGTTGATTTCCTGCATCGCGACACTCCTGTGTTTACTGGAACTGAGAAAATAGCCCAACGCACACAAGCAGCTCTCTTCTTTGTTAGAATGAAGCGGGTTAAACGCGGTTATTATACGGCACACTTTGAACTTTTTGCCGAGGATGCTTCAAAGATGGCTCAATTTGAACCTACGAATCGCTATTATGAACTGCTCGAAAAAGAAATTAAGGAGAATCCTGAGTTGTGGTTATGGACGCATAACCGCTGGAAACGTACCCGTGCCGGCTATGAAGAGCGTGAGAGAATTCGTGAAAAGGGGCGCAAACGTCTATATAAGAATAAGGAATAGGAATGTACTTCGGGTATAAAATCTTATTTCATACACTATGAAGACTATTTCATACATTGCCAGGCAAATGGTTTTGCAGTGTGCGTCAACTCTCCTAAATTTGCCCTTAGTAAAATAAACCGGTCGGATGAAGAAACAGCTGATAATATCGACTACAATTGATCTGGTGCGCGTTGCGCCGGACAGGGTTGTCTATATTTTGGCCGACGGAAACTACTCGACACTGGTGCTGGCCGATAATGAAAAACATGTGCTGTCATATCAGTTGGGGCAAATAGAGAAGATGATATCCTCACAGCTCGGTAGCGAGGGAAATATCTTTATCCGTATTGGTAAGAGCTTGATTATAAATCGTTCTTACATTAGTTATATCAATATTCCTAAACAAAAATTGGTGCTCTCGGATGTGCAGTCATTTAGTCATGCCGTCACTGCATCTAAAGAGGCCTTGAAGGAGTTGAAGGAATTTATAGAAAAGGAGATCAGGTAGTTATGAAGGAATATGAAGATATAAGGGATGACCAGATTCGCGTAATTGGTGATACGCCCTATAAAAAGACTTCGTCTCGCAAAGGAAAGATAATTGTAATTGCTGTTATTCTTGCTGTTGTCGGAACTGTCATATTTTTCCTTGCCGCTGGTGGAAAGGAAAATACGACGGTGCCTCCAAAGACTGTTGATGTTTCAAAAGAGGTGGAGCCGGCTCTGTTTGAACCGGAAGAACCTGCAATGTCTGCAGAAATGGAAACTGACATGTTGAATAAGCAATATTTCGGTGATAGTGTCGATTCCTTGGTGAAGGGGTTTGTTGAAATAAAGGATACATTAATAAACGATGTTCCGCTTAAATTGTATATACCGCATAATGCCGAGATGTCTTTGCATATTGGCAGAATGGATAAAAATGACACCACGGTTGTGTATGCGGCACAAGCTGCCGATGTGAGAGCTGACAACGGTGGTATTGTCGGGGCGTTTGTGCTTAATGGAGAGCCTCTTGCTTGGGGAATATCCAAGAAAGGATACTGTGCCTCAATAAATGGTGTTGTGACCATTGGCGTTGCCGAAAACTCACCGTTGTTTGAACAGGCTACCGGGCACGGCGGTTATTTCTTCCGCCAATATCCTTTGGTCAGTGATGGCAAAGTGGTTGAGAACGAACCAAAAGGCAAGGCTATCAGGAGGTCAATATGTGATCGTGACGGTGAAATCTTTATGATAGAGACTGGTTCCAAGGAGTCGTTCCATGACTTTTCGCAGGCTCTGGTAGACTTGGGCGTGGACCAGGCTGTCTATCTTGTCGGCTCGTCGGCCTATGGATGGGCTGTAGATGGCGAAGGCGTGGTGCATGAGTTCGGAGAGGATAACTATTACAAGGGCAGGCGAAGGATGCCCAAGAATACAAGTTACATTGTTTGGCGCAGAAAATAGAACTATTCAAACAGACCAATTTATCATTTCATACACTCTGGAGTATATTTCGTACAGTCGGGACAAAAACATTCGGCTGTACGATTTTTTTTGTTGAAATTTGTATAGGTAAATAAAAATTGTATGATGAAATATTTCTTTAAGATCCTTGTGGCATTTGCATATGTTGCCTCTTTGTCCTCGTGCGGACATCAAGCTGCTCCTCAGTCCGAGGCGCATGCTGACGAACCGGAAAAAGTGAATTCAATCTATTACTGGAGAACTGTCTTTGATTTGGATTCTGCTGAAACGGCATTCCTGCAAGAACATGATATCAAGCGCATCTATTTGCGTATGTTCGATGTTGTGCCGGAACACGATTTCCTTAACGGTGTAACGGATGTGGTTCCAAACGCAACCACGCAATTCATTTCTCCTATTCCGGATGGAGTGGAGATAGTGCCGGTTACTTATATCACAATAGAGGCATTGAGGGAAATGGCTGGTTATGAGTCTGCAATGGCTCCACTCATTGTTGAACGTATGCTGGCGATGTGCTCTTATAATGAGTGTGGCAAAATTAATGAGCTACAACTTGATTGTGACTGGACAGGTACAACAAAGGATAGTTATAACAAACTTTGTGGCGCGGTGAAGGATTTGTTGCACGAAAAGGGTATTTCGCTGAGTATAACCATCAGGTTGCATCAGTTGCGCGAAACCCCTCCGCCGGCCGATTGTGGTGTGCTCATGCTGTATAATACAGGTTCACTAAAAAACCCGAGTACCGGAAATTCAATCCTCAGTTATGATGTGGTTGAAACATATGTCAAGCCGACGGAGTATCCAATGCCGCTTGATTATGCCTACCCTATCTTTAGTTGGGGTGTAAAGTTTGCAGACAATAAGTTTGTGTCGATTGTACCATATGGTAGCCGTGAAATCTCCGGCAATGAATATATCCGTAACGAACGCCCAAACATATACACGATACTTGGTGTCAAGGAACTTGTTGAACAGAAAATTGGCAAGCCTGCAAGGGGAAATATTCTATACCATTTGGATTATTCACAATTTAAAAATTATACCGACGATGAAATCTCTAAGATACTTTCTTATTAATGTTGTGTTGCTGACAGTGGTTTATGATGCATGTGCCTGCGGCCCTCATTGGTATACGCCAAGCGGATATCATTTGTTCCGTATATGTGAACCTCAATCAGGGGTGGCTGCGAACGGTGCTTATCCGAATTCGGCAAGAAACTGTGAGGAGTGGCAAAAACTGACCTCTGATGATATTCCGGTAGATGATATATATGATGTCGTGTACAGGATGTCATGGGATGAGTTTAGGACTATTGCCGACAATACGAAAGTGTCTTATGACAACAGTTTCATTGAGTGGATTACTAAAAAAGATACAGCTATCCTTGATTTTTTACTCCTGGCCAAGACCAATGAATATATACGTATTAAACTGAACTCACGTTGGTATTATCCTACAATGAAAACAGGCGTGGATATGACGATAGAGGAGGTTGCCGAAAAGGCTCTGGCGCAGACCGATGAGAGGTTGAGGGATAGATATCTATTGCAGGCTGTGAGGGCTCTGTTCTCAATGTCGAAGTTTGAAGAATGTGTTAGACTGTGGGAGGATGAGGTGGCTCTCTTGCCCGAGGAAAATCTGATGCGTCAGATGATTATGCCGTATATAGCCGGTGCTGAATACCGTTTGAATCACTCGGAAAAGGCTTTGGAATATTTCGCGCGTTTAGGCGATGTGAACTCAATGCTCTTCTGTCTTGGACGGGGAAATGAAGAGATTTCAACAGTTGATGCTCTTGAGATGGTGTGTAAATATGCGCCGAACAGCAAATATGTACTAGAGACATTGCAGTCATACATAAGATTTTATGAACTTGATTCAGAGTTCGTCCCGGGCTGTGACTGGACAAATAACTGGGGGTATGAGAAAAGGATGACAGAGCAGGATAGAAGAGTGATTTCCATATGTCTTGCAGCAGCAGTACATCGTGAAACCGAAAATCCGGCAATGTGGTACTATGCGGCGGCTTTTGTGTATGAACAAGCCGGTGATTTGACAAATGCTTCGAAATTGTTGGATAGGGCCGAGAAAAGTAAGTCTTCGGATTTTATTGATGAATCGATAAAGGTTCTCAGGATATATATTGACGCCCAACAGCAACCATACAATTCGGCTTATGAGAATAAATTGTATCACCAATTGGAATGGCTGGATGCAAAAATCTGTGAGAGTATGACTGAGGATGTCCGCGAAGGAGTAGTGCCCGAACATACCGATAACCCGGAGTATTGGAACAAGGCAATGCGCAAGATTTTACTTGCAGAGGTTTGCCCAAGAATGATTAAGGAGGGCAAGACTACAAGGGCTTTACAACTTGCGAATATGGCAGATAATAGACAACTTGGACTTGTAGATAGGGTAGTATGCGATTACTATGATTCGGATGATATATATTCAATGTCAGCGTACAGATATTCTGCGGAATATTTCAATGGATACGATTATTCTAACCATTTTTTTGAAATGATTGATACGTTGGGTGTCGATGTGGTTGCCGAATATGTAAATAATGTATGGCATTCTGAATCAGGTTTTGACAAGTTCCTCAATGAACGTGGTTACACCAATAGTGATTATTTGAATGATATACTTGGAACTCAGTATCTGCGCAATATGCGTTATGGCGATGCTTTGGAACATTTTGGACGCATTTCCGACGCATACAAGCACCACCATAATCTTTATATTGAATATGACCCCTTCTGCGCAGCCAGGAAGTATATTGGACATAAGGACGATTTCAAGTATGATTTTGCCCGTGAGATGCATTCTTTGGAGCAAGAGATTGCCGGCGTTGCCGATCCGAACCGTAAGGGGCGGCTTATGATGAAACTGGCAATAGGAATAAGGAGCTCGTTCGATTTCTGTTGGCCTCTCACGCAATACTATTGCGGTGAAGTATATTATGGACAGGTATGCGAGAAGAGGGATTGGGTACGTGATGAATATACGCAGGCGGCGACGACCAGGGTCGAGCAGTTGTTGCAGACAGCCTTTGATATTGTGACGGACGATGAGGTGGCTGCTGAGATGCATTACGAACTGTACAATTTTGAGACGGTTGCCACAAAGTACCCAAATACGGATATGGGCGAACTTGTAAAAGGGTCATGCGATTATCTGTATGATCATGACCCGTTGTCGCGCAGGTACTCATGCTGTAGAGGATATTCCTGGTGGTAGAATTAAAAACAGGTCCTGAATACCCTGATGCCTGTATGGCGCTTGTTGTTTGCAAGATAGTCGCGCAACGGTATGCTATCCTTAATGACCATTCCTTTTCCACTGGATGCATGCATAAGATATAGCACATCGTTTGTATAATAGGCAAAGCCCATGTGGGTTACATCGAGCCCGGGGATAGATGTCGTTATTGCGATGATATCCCCGGCTTTTATATTCTTGTGTCCCGCGTAGTCAATATCTTCTTTGGGAATGTAGTGGGCTTCAACGTCACGGTAGGGTGTTTCCAACTGTTCAATCTCTTTTATATATTCGGGATACTCAGCGAGTATTGGGTAGTTGCTTGGATGGGTACTCATGAAGTTGAGTCCCAGCTGTTGCTTCTTGTTGCTGATTTGTGATGTTATCTCTTCTATAACCCCTGTTTTTGCGCTGTCCGTTATCCACCAACTGATGTAGTGCAGTCGGCTTGTGTATCCATTATTCCTGCCGTTGCGGTAGCGTATGGTTTCAAGGTTGCTGCATACATCAGTGAACTGCAGGCTTCCGTCATTGGCGGTTTTTGCAATTGCAAGAACAAGTTCCACGAATGTAGTGCAGTCGAGTTCCGTGCTGCTTATGAACAGCGGTTCCTCGCCACCATGTTCAAGCGTTCCACCAACATATTTTTCGCCAATGAATTCATGGGCAATGGATATGATGCGCTCGCCGGTGGTGGATGGCATTGCGTTATTTGCACCATGCAGGATTTGTTCAATCCTTATGCTGTCAGCACTTGTATATATTGCTTTTTGTGGCATTGCTGCTATGGGCAGCAGTGTCAGGATAATGGTGGTGAATATGTTTTTCATGGTGCTATAATGTCATAAATTGCGTGAAGATACGAAAATATTGTTTTTAAATGCTTATCTTCGCTTGATAAATGCATAAAATGATGTTCAAGCGTGTAATAACATATTTATTCTTGATTTTTGCGGTGGCTGCAAATGCACAGTTTTCCCGCTCGCCTTTGCTAAAAATAAGCACTCCACAGATGGTGCTGAATGATGAGTGGGGTCAGCCTCCTGTGATGCTGCTTGGCAGTGATGATGTACTGCGTTTCTCTTTTGATAGAATGGACCATGTATATCACCGCTACACCTGTCGCATAGTACATTGCAATAGCGATTGGGAACAGTCCGATCTTTTGGAAATGGATTATCTGGATGGTTTCAATGATTTTGTGATTGATGATTGGGAGAATTCTGTAAATACCTCAGTGTTGTATACCCATTATCAATTTACAATTCCCAACGATGATGTTTCTCTTAAAGCATCCGGCAATTATCGCATAGAGGTATTTGATGACGAAGTCGAGGATGAAGCTCCGGTTGCAGTTTTTGAATTCTCGGTGGTGGAACCGTTGCTCTCTTTTGATGTCAAGGTCAGTGGTGATACCGATATCTCGTTCAATGAGGGACATCAGCAGCTCTCCATTACTGTCGGTTATCCTTCCTTTGTGACATCGCCTGCGAGCGAACTGAAACCGGTTGTCTATCAGAATCGTCGTCGCGACAATTGTGTCATGGGGATAACTCCAACCTACATTACCGGTGATAAGGTGGAATATACGCATAATCCCCGTCTTATATTCGATGCCGGAAATGAGTACCGCCGCTTTGAATTTACCGATCCTTATTCGCCGGGAGAGGGAATTGATGAAGTACTTTACGATGATAAAGGATGGAATATTGTGTTCCTGCATAAGGACAAATCCCGTGTGTCACATTCGAACTATCGCGATGAGAATGGACTTTATTATATCAACACTCTGGAGGGGTATGGGAGTGAAATTGAGGCCGATTATGCAAATGTCATCTTCACACTTGATATGCCCTATCGTGAAGGTGGTGACTTTTACCTTCTTGGGGATTTCTATGGTAATGGATTTGATGTATTCAGTGATCTCATGTATGATTATCAGGAGGGATGCTATTGGGTTTCATTCCCATTGAAACTTGGTGTATACAACTACATATATGTGTGGGTGCCGACAGACTCGGGCAAGGCCGAAAATTATCCGGCCGAGGGTAACTTCTACAATACCGAAAATGAGTACCTTATATATATGTACTACAGAGGGTTCGGTGACAGGGCAGACAGGTTGCTTGGTGTCCACCGTGTAAATTCCGGCCTTGAACGCAACTGATTAGGAGTGTTATAAAAATGCAAGTGGCATCACATAAGTGGTGCCACTTGCATTTTTTATGTTGTTCTTGTTTGTTATAACTTATCCATTATTCGTTGCAGAGTATGCCATATGCCTTTTTTCTCGATGTGCAATGCCTTTGCAACTTTCTTGAAGCAACCCAAGCATTTTGAATTTTTGGCGATTTGTCGCTGTGCGAACATGTAGAGGACAAATGTTGTCAGAATGCTCAATGCCACAACTATATAGAGCTGTACCTCAATGGATGCTCCAAGTCTATATGATGCGAACCACGCCACAACAATCAGGAAGTTGAGTGACAATATTGACACGGTTGTTCCAATGTGTGAGAAACCCAGGTCAATGAACATGTGGTGTAGGTGGGTCTTGTCCGGGTGGAACGGGGATTTTTTGTGCATGATGCGTGTCGACATTACTCGCAAGGTGTCAAAAACAGGTATTGACAGTACTGCCAATGTGAATGGGATGAGTCCAACACCCTTTGCGGCAAGTGCTGCGCAACCAGGGTTGGCTCCAAGTATATTCATTACGAACATCGCCATCATTGTACCAATGACAAGTGTTCCGCCGTCACCAATGAACATTTTTGAACTCTGCCCGAATACATTGTGCAGGAAGAATGGGACAATTGCTCCGGCTGCAGATATTGCAAGCGTAGTCATTACCTGGTTCCCTGTTATGTGGAAGAAGATTGCAAAAAGCACTGATGACATGAAGCAAAATCCCGATGAAAGTCCGTTTACGCCGTCGATAAGGTTAATGGCATTTATTATTCCCACTGCTGCAAATATGGTAAGTGCATAGGATGCAACTGCCGGAATAGTGCCAATACCCCACAAACCCCAGAAACAGTTCATTGACGATTTGCTGGCATACATCAGCCATGCGATAACTACAATCTCTACAAGGAAACGTATGCCAGGTGACAGGCTTATGATGTCATCTGTGGTACCAATATAGAGCATGATTGTCATTGCTGATATCAGCATGAAGGTGTTGGCACTGTCAAAGATTGCTTGTGAACTGCAAAGGCCAATCACAATTCCAAAGAACACTGCTACACCACCCAAGACTGGAACAGGGTTTCGTTGTAATTTTCGGGCATCAGGGTTGTCAACAATATTCTTTAGTATTGCAATTTTCAGGACTTTAGGGTGTATCCACAATGTTCCTAAAAAGGCAAGCAGTGCCGGAAGAATAATATGTTCTATATTTGACATGGCAAAAATGTTTATTGTTAAACAAAAATGCTTATTCTGAAATAGGCAATAGACTATTTGCAAATTTAAAAAATAAAACCCAAATAAAAGAAATTAAATGTGTTTATTTTAAAGGTTGTTGAGCTTTGGATTCGTGCTTCTTCCTGAATTTATCTGGTTTATATGTTGTTCCATCATTTTTTTGATATGCTTTACGATAAAAATAAACAGAAAAATGAGAGACGTATCAGTGAACAGGATGCATATTTTTAAATAAAAAACAACTTATTGCGGTATTTCGTTCGTTTTTAGTATCTTTGCGATAAATCGCGAAGATGAATTGCGCTCGCTGTAAAAAGCATTGAAACAAGTTTAGTGCATTTTTGCTCGCTTTTGCTACCTTTGCGATAAAGATAACAAGTTGTAGATTTTGTTTTTGATATTATGGCAACATCAAATCATATAGTGATTATGGCCGGCGGAATCGGAAGTCGCTTTTGGCCCATGAGTACGGTGGACCGCCCCAAACAGTTCATTGATGTCCTTGGTTGTGGCAAATCCTTGCTCCAGTTGACCGTTGACCGTTTCGAAGGCATTTGCCCCATTGAAAATATTTGGGTACTTACATCCGAGAAATATGCTCCGCTTGTAAAGGAACAGCTTCCTATGATTCCTGATGAGAACATCCTCAAGGAACCATGCCGTCGTAACACTGCGCCTTGTATAGCCTATGCGGCATGGAAAATCAAGAAGCGCTTCCCTAACGCCAATATGGTTGTTACTCCAAGTGACCATTTTGTTGCTGATGTGCCAGAATTTCGTAGGGTTATAAAATCGGCACTCGGTTTTGTGGCCGATTCGGATGCAATCCTGACATTGGGAATAAAACCAACCCGCCCCGATACCGGTTATGGTTACATAGAGGCTGTGCTTGGTAGCTCGTCATTGGCAAACAAGGAGGTGTTCCGTGTTGATTCCTTTAAGGAAAAACCATCACTTGAGGTGGCTCAGGCTTATATTGCGAAGAATAATTATTATTGGAACTCCGGAATTTTTATATGGAATGTATCGACAATTGTGAACGCTTTCAGGGTGTATCAGTCGCCTATCGCATCGGTCTTTGAATCACTTGTTCCGTTCTACTTTACTGCAGAGGAGCAGGAGTGTGTGAATGAGCGCTTCCCCGATTGCCGTAGCATCTCTGTTGATTATGCCATAATGGAGCGTGCAGATGAAATTTTTGTTTTCCCATCAAATTTCGGCTGGAGTGATTTGGGAACTTGGGTATCGCTGCACAGCAATGTGGCGAAGGATGTGAATGGCAATGCTGCGTTGGGTGTTACTGCCAAGTTTGCCGATTCGCATAACTGTGTGGTGAATGCGCCGGGAATGAAGAATGTGGTTGTTGTAGGTGTTGATGACTGCATCATTGCCGAGAATGACGGCAATTTGTTGGTTTGCAGGAAATCTGACGAAAACCGTATTAAGGAGTTCTCTGAGGAGATTTGATTATTGTATTTGATATAAAAAGTAAAGAGAGCGATGCTGTTATGCGTTGCTCTCTTTTTCATTTACCTGTTCTATGAACGCCGTGGTACTGATGTTGGCGTTGTATGGGATGTCAAACAATTCAAATAACTTGTTTGAACGTCCGTCAAGTGCGCTTTCAATGTATGAGGCGACCTCCCCCTTCTTGTCTGTATTCCACAATATGTAGGCAAGGAATGCGTCAACATCGGCCTTGTCATAACTTATGTCGCGACAATATCTGAAGACTCTTTTGCCAAGTGCCAGGTGGTTGTGTCTTACAAGATGCTCTCCCAGTCTGTATAATGTCTCCTCGGTGCTCCACTCCTTGGTTTCAATGATGTTCATGTCGTCGAAGGTGAGGTTTTCTCTGTCGCGTAGTTCATAGAGGTGCTTGTTCGTGAGTACAAGCTGCTTCATGTTGTCTGGGTGCATGAGCAATGCCATGGACATGGCATCGTCTGCAACAGAGGTCTCGCCTTGTAGGTCGAGCAGTATTGCTTTGTTGACTCTTGCCAGCATCATGCTTATCGTTCCCTCCTGGGCGCAGTTTATGGCGATGTCGAATGCGTTCAATGCTTCCTCCATTGCTCTCTCATGGTAATGGCACAGTCCAATATAGAATATTGGCATTACGGTGTTGCTGTATTTCCTTGCAAGCGCTCCAAACAGTTCTTTTGCCTTTTTGTAGTCTTGTAGAAAGTAATAGCAATATGCCTGCATCATGCTTGCATACTCAATCTCCTCGTTTATGGCGCTTTCATATTCGAAGCACTCTAGGCTCTTGCCGAACTTCTTTACCATATAGTATATATGTCCGAGCTGTTCCCAATAGAAGGTTGAGTAGGGGTTCTCGTCGAGCAGTTCGTTGTATATCTTTACAGCTTCGCTTATGCGTTGCAGTTCAATGAGGCACTCGGCTTTTACCTCCTTCAGGTTGGTCTGCCCCGGTGCCATCTTTAGTGCCCTTTCGCAAATTTCCAAAGCTTCGAGGGCGAAACCGCAGTCAAGGAGTATCTCCAGTCCTTCGTATACATATCCCTGGTCGGGGGTCTTCATGCTGAGCAGGGCTATCGCAATGTCGCGTGCCTGCTTAAAATCCCTCAGGGCTAGCATAATCTCGGCCTTTATTGTAAGTTTTTCGGCTTCGTCAATGTATTTAAGGTCACCGAAACGCTCAAGTGCCTGTGTGGCCTCCCCATTATAAAGGAGTATTCTTATCTCCATTTTTACAAGCTCGGGCGCAGTGGGGTGGAGGCGCTTTGCAGCGTCAAGGACATTGGCTGCATCGTCGGGACGGTCAATGGAGAGGTAATATGACAGCAAGTCCGCGAACTCGTCAATGCCCAGATAGATGCCCATGCCTAATTTGATGGACTTCTCGTATTTGGCAAGCAATTCGCGGAACTCGGGTGATTCGTAAAATCCTTTGTCGTTGTTCATTCTACTAATTGACCGTTTTCATTGGAGTGCCCAAGGGATTATTTTCCCTTGAGCTTGTTCCATGTATCCTTGAGTGAAACTGTGCGGTTGAATATCAGCTTCTCGGCTGTTGAATCGGGGTCGATGTTGAAGTAGCCGATGCGCTGGAACTGCAAGTAATCGAGCGGCTTGCCCTGGGCGAGGAACTTTTCAACCTTGCACTCTTTCAATACCTTCAATGAGTCGGGGTAGATCATCTCCTTCATCGCTGTGAGGGCGTCGCAGTTCTTGGCCTCACGTATTGCGGCCATCTCGTCGCGTGGGTTCTCTGCGCTCCACAAACGGTCATAGAGACGAACCTCGGCGTCAAGGCAATGACGGCGGCTCACCCAGTGGATGGTGCTCTTTACCTTGCGGTTGGCATCGGCCTCGCCGGTCTTTGTCTGTGGAATGTATTCGCAAAGTACCTCGGTTACATTGCCGTTCTCGTCCTTGTTGCAACCTGTGCAAAGAACGATGTATGCATTCTTCAGGCGCACCTCGCGACCTGGGGTCAAGCGGAAGTAGTTCTTTGGAGCATCCTCCATAAAGTCATCACCCTCGATCCAAAGCTCGCGGCAGAACTCGATGGTGTGTGTGCCGTCCTCGGGGCGCTCGGGGTTGTTGATTGCTGTCAACTCCTCGACCTTCTCCTCGGGGTAGTTGGTTATTGTGAGTTTGATAGGGTTGATGACAGCTGAAACTCGTGTCGCGCGGCTGTTCAAATCCTCACGTACTGCACTCTCGAGCAATGCGAAGTCATTGAGCGCGTCATATGTGGTATAACCGATCTTGTCAACAAAATTTCTGATTGATTCGGGTGAGTAGCCACGGCGACGGAAACCGCAGAGTGTCGGCATTCGTGGGTCGTCCCAACCATTTACAAGACCCTCTTTTACAAGGATGAGCAGGTTGCGCTTGCTCATGAGTGTGTAGTTGAGGTTCAGTTTGTTGAACTCGTACTGGCGTGGGCGGTTGTCTTCGAGATCCTTGCCGTCCTTTACCCAATCAACGAACAGGTCATATAATGGGCGGTGAGGAACGAACTCCAATGTGCAGAGAGAGTGGGTCACGCCCTCGAAGTAGTCGCTCTGTCCGTGGGCGAAATCGTACATTGGATATGCCTTCCACTTCTCGCCTGTGCGGTGGTGTGCTGCCTTTACAACGCGGTAGATGATAGGGTCGCGGAAGTGCATGTTGGGGCTAGCCATGTCAATCTTGGCACGCAGTACCATCTTGCCCTCCTCAATCTCGCCGGTGTTCATCTTCTCGAATAGCTCGAGGCTCTCCTCGATGGGGCGGTCACGGAACGGGCTGTTTGTACCAGGCTGTGTGGGTGTGCCCTTTTGCTCGGCAATCTGCTCGGCGCTCTGTTCGTCGATGTATGCCTTGCCTTCCTTGATGAGCTTTATTGCAAAATCCCAGAGCTGGTCAAAGTAGTCAGATGCATAGTAAACATTCGCCCAGTCGAAACCAAGCCATTTGATGTCCTCCATAATAGCGTCTACGTACTCCATATCCTCCTTTGTGGGGTTGGTGTCGTCGAAACGCAGGTTGCAGATGCCGCCATATTTCTGTGCCATGCCAAAGTCCATGCATATTGCCTTTGCGTGGCCAATGTGCAGGTAACCGTTGGGCTCGGGCGGGAAACGGGTCTGTACCTTGCTGCCGTTCTTGCCCTGTGCAAGGTCATCCACTATAATCTGTTCGATAAAACTGATGCTCTTTTTCTCTGTCTTTTCAGTTTCGTTGATTTCTGCCATTGCTATGTTGTTTTTTATGTTTAGAAGTTGTTTGAATTTCTAAAAAAATAATTTTATTATAAGAGCTGAATGTTTCACCGTTTTTTATGTTCAAAAATGTCTGTTTCTTTCTTTTTTGCGGTTACATAGCCCGCTATGTGCCCTTTAAAAATATATAAACATCCCATTTTTGCTCTATAAAAAACTTGGTGATATAAATTCAAACAGCTTCTTATAATCGTACTGTTGATGAAATCTTTGATTTCAACTCACAAAAATAAATCTTTTTTCTTTAAAACTCATTGTCGTTACGGCTTTAAATGCGTCTTTTGTCGAAAAAAGTTCATTTGCAACCAAGCTCCTGCCGGTTGAGCGAAATGTAATATCCGAGTTTGTAGATGCTGAATTTTGTAAGCGAGGGGGAATTTCCAATAAGGTTCTTTCTCAAACGCTTCCGACTGCATTTCCAGTATGTCATGAATAGCCATGTGAGGTGGTAGCGGTTCAGTTTGTCGGCTGTGTCGAGCAATGGAGTGTTGCCGACCTTCTCCTTTATCGCGACAAGCGTGGCCAGAGCTTGCTCGGTTTTTGCAAGGAATGTGGCGTTGTCCTCAAGGCCGCTATGAAGCAGCCTGTTCTCAATGTGGCAGATACTGATGCCCCGTTTCTCGAGTTCCTTGCCGAAAAGGACATCCTCGTATCCGTATTTTGTAATTGAGATGTCAAATAAAATTGAATTGAACAACTCTTTGTCAATGGCAAAGTTGAATGAGGTAAAGCGGTCGTACGGGGCTTTGCAGCGTGTCTGTGCATCGCGTGTTTTGTCGGCTTCCTTCTCATATCTGTATCGCAGGGTACACTCTTTGTTTGGGATGGTGTCTGCATGATACAAGCCGCCACAGACGACTTTGTTGTCCTTTAATGCATGGGCATATGTCTTCAGGAAATCCTGCTTCTCAACAACAGCATCGCAGTCTATGAATACCAGGTTCCTGTACTTGGCTTCAGATGCCAGGAAATTTCTTGTCGCTGCACGGCCAATGTTTATATCCTTTACTATTCTCCTGCAGTTGGTGAGGTTGTCTGCTATAGCGTTCAGGTGCAGCATGCTGTCGTCTGTCCCGTCCTCGGCGACAATGACCTCGTATGGAGAGTCCAGAGCTTCACCTTGCTTGTGGAGCTCATTGACGAGTCTGCTGCAGTCGAAATTCTTTACAGGAATCAGGATTGATAACATGGGTCTTGCGGTTTCTGGTACTGCAAAGATATAAAACTTGCCCAAATATTCACAATGAGTGTGTGAATGATTGTGGTGATATGAATTTATTTTACTATCTTCGCACTATTGTACGGAAATATTAATCAAAACAACAAATACTTACTATGAAGAGTGACATTCAAATTGCTCATGAAACCAAACTTGAGCGTATCGAAAATGTGGCAGCCCAGATCGGTATCGATGCCAACGACCTTGAACACTATGGCAAGTACATTGCCAAGTTGCCATTGAACCTCATTGGCAAGCAGAAGGGTAAACTCATTCTTGTGACTGCCATTACTGCGACAAAGGCGGGTATCGGAAAGACAACCGTTTCAATTGGTCTTGCTTTGGGTCTTAACAAAATCGGCAAGAAGGCTGTTGTCGCTCTTCGCGAGCCTTCACTCGGTCCCTGCTTCGGTATGAAGGGTGGTGCTGCCGGCGGTGGTTATGCTCAGGTTCTTCCAATGGAGAAGATTAACCTCCACTTCACTGGTGACTTCCACGCAATCACATCGGCTCACAATATGATTTCGGCATTGCTCGACAACTATCTTTATCAGCATGCTAAGGATGGTTTCGGCTTGAAGGAAATCCTGTGGCGTCGTGTTCTTGATGTCAATGACCGCTCATTGCGTTCAATCATAACAGGTATCGGCCCTGCTACAAATGGTATCGTAGAGCAGGCTGGTTTCGACATCACTCCTGCGTCGGAGCTTATGGCAATTCTTTGCCTTGCAAGCGACGAGAACGATTTGCGCCGTCGCATTGAGAATATAATGCTTGGCTATACATACGCTGGTGAGCCTTTCACAGTGAAAGACCTTGGCGTTGCCGGTGCGATCATGGTGTTGTTGAAGGATGCTATCCAGCCAAACCTTGTACAGACAACCGAGAATACTCCTGCTATTATTCATGGCGGTCCATTCGCTAATATCGCTCATGGCTGTAACTCACAGCTTGCAACCAAGATGGCGCTTGCTCATAGCGAATACACAATTACCGAGGCTGGCTTCGGTGCGGACTTGGGTGCTGAGAAATTCTACAACATCCTTTGCCGCAAGAGTGGTCTGCAGCCCGATGCAACTGTTATCGTTGCTACGGCCCAGGGCTTGAAGATGCACGGTGGTGTTGAACTTGACAAGATCAAGGAACCTGATATGGATGGCTTGCGCAATGGTCTTGCAAACCTCGATCGTCATGTAGCGAACCTCCGTTCTTTCGGTCAGTCGGTTATTGTGGTGTTTAACCGTTTTGCTACAGATACCGACGAGGAGATGGCGCTTCTCCGCAATCACTGCGAGCAGGAGCTTGGCTTGCCATTTGTTATCAACAACGCATTTGCCCAGGGTGGTGAGGGTGCTGTTGAGATGGCTCAGATTGTTGTTGATACAATTGAGAACAATCCTTCAAAGGCCCTTGAGTTTACATACGACGACGAGGATAGCGTACAGACAAAGATTGAGAAGGTCGCTAAGAAAATCTACGGTGCAGCTTCGGTTACATTCGCAAAGCCTGCTCTCGACCGCATTAAGCTTGCCGAGAAGTACGGTCTTTCAAAGTGTCCTGTATGTATCGCAAAGACACAGTTCTCGTTCAGCGCCGATGCAACAAAATATGGTGCAGTCAAGGACTTTAATCTCCAAATCCGCGATGTAGTGCTCAATGCCGGTGCCGAGATGATTGTTGCCATTGCTGGTGATATTATCCGCATGCCTGGCTTGCCAAAGGTGCCGCAGGCTAACTGCATTGATTTTGTGGATGGTGAGATTGTAGGTCTCAGCTAAAAACAGAAATGACTAAAAATTGAATTTCTGCGTTACGCTCGTCTTCAAAATCCTCATTTGCGCTTTGTAAACTGCGGTTTTGAAGCCTTTGCAAGCCTTGAACTTCATCTTTTTATTCATTCCTTAATAAATTAAAGAGTGGCCAATTGATTGGTCACTCTCTTACTTGAATTTAAATAGTTATGGCACAACCATTGGCGGAACGCTTGCGTCCGACTTCATTTGATAACTATGTGGGTCAGCAGCATCTTGTTGGGGATGGTGCTGTGTTGCGTCGCATGATAGACTCGGGAAGAATTCTTTCGTTCATCATGTGGGGGCCTCCTGGTACGGGTAAGACTACTATCGCCCGTATAATTGCCAATACACTCAATCGTCCGTTCTACACGCTCAATGCGGTGTCGGCCGGTGTCAAGGAGGTGCGTGAGGTTATTGAAAAAACAAAGAACTCGCCGCTTTTCTCACGTGGCAGTGCTATACTTTTCATCGATGAGATCCATCGTTTCAGTAAGTCGCAGCAGGATTCATTGCTGAGCGCGGTGGAAACCGGTGTGGTCACACTTATAGGCGCTACAACAGAGAATCCTTCTTTTGAAGTTATCCGTCCGTTGCTTTCCCGTTGTCAGCTATATGTTCTCAAATCGCTGGAACAGAACGATTTGATTCAATTGCTTGAATATGCTATAAATAACGATAGTATTCTGAAAGAACGTGGTGTTGAATTGCACGAGACTGCTGCAATAATGCGATATAGCGGCGGCGATGCGCGTAAACTGCTCAATATTCTTGAACTTGTGGTTGAAAGCGACCCCGATTCGCCTGTGGTGATTACCGATGAGAAGGTGAAGAAGTGTCTGCAACAGAACCCCGCTGCATATGACAAGGATGGCGAGATGCACTATGACATTATCTCGGCCTTCATAAAGTCTATCCGTGGCAGTGACCCCGATGCAGCGCTTTATTGGATGGCGCGCATGATTGAGGGTGGCGAAGATCCCGCTTTCATAGCACGTCGCATAGTTATTTCGGCATCAGAGGACATTGGGCTTGCCAATCCAAATGCGCTGTTGCTTGCCAATGCTGCATTCGATGCAGTTACAAAGATTGGTTGGCCCGAGGGGCGTATTCCGCTTGCTCAGGCAGTGGTGTATCTTGCGACATCACCCAAGAGTAATTCGGCATATATGGGTATAAACAAAGCATTGCAGACAGTGCGCGAAACAGGCAATCTGCCGGTGCCGTTGCACCTGCGCAATGCGCCTACAAAACTTATGGCAGAACTTGGCTATGCCGACGGCTACAAATACTCACACGACTATCCAGGACACTTTGCCAAGCAACAGTTCCTGCCCGAAGGCGGCGAGTCTTTCTCGTTCTGGCTGCCACAGGACAATCCCGTTGAGGCCAAGGCCAAGGCTTGGATGCAACAGTGCTGGGGTGATGACAAACCGTACAGTAAATAATGTGTAAATAAAAAAGACAAACAAACATGTTTGTCTTTTTTATTTAAGAATATTCCTCTTTGGGCTACTATAATGTACCCTTTAAATTAAAAGGAATTTCTATGTTCGTTTTCCGATTGTTACTTTATCGGGATTTGGCTTTTTAGTTCAATGAGTGTGCTGCGCAGATGCTAAGGATTACCATCAAAGCTGCGAGGGTCCATGTTGCCTTCTCAAGGAAGTCTGTAGTCTTTCTAACGCCCATGATCTGGTTTGATGATGAGAAACCTGATGAAAGGCCACCGCCCTTTGAGTTCTGGATTAACACGATAAGGCACATCAAAACTGCCACCAAAACAATCAATAGTGTAAAAAACTTGAACATGTTATTCTTTTTTTGTATGTTTTACTATAATTTCCAAAAATCTTATTTGGTCTGCAAAGTAACGATTTTTATTTGGAAATTCCAAATATAATCGCTTAATAATTTCAAGAGCTTTGCTGTATTTGCCTTGCTTTATGTAAATATTCGCAAGTGTCTCGGTGAAGAAAGAGGCTTCAGTGGGGCTACTTTCAATCTGTGCTTCTTCCTTCTCGCGTTCTGTCGGTGCATTCGGCGCGCTTAGGTCTAGCGAAATCCTTTCGTTGTCTCCTGCAAGGAAGTTGTCAATAAGATGCTGTCCGCGCAGTTCCGGAATCTCCTTCTCTTCTTTTGGGCAGTCCTTAAGGTATGCCGACACATAATCGACAGCCGCTGCGCCTTCGGCTTCAAGCGATAGGGTGTCTGCTGGTATGGTTTCCAAAAATGCATCTATTAGTGACATTGTCCTGTCTACCGGTATGTCGGCAGGTGCATTCTCAATTTCGGATATGCTTCCATAGCCAGCCATTAGTTCGAATATAGGCCAGCGGCTCTTGAGGTAGAGTGCTGCCTTGCGCATCTCTTTGCCGAATTCGATGTCATGCAACAGGTAAAGGTTCTTGAGCATCAGTAGGCGCGCTGTGTCAAAGTAGGGATATTTGCCTACAATCAGACGCAGTTCGTACAATGTGTCGCGGTTCAGCTTTTCGGGGTACGATATGTATGTCAGCAAATTATCCATCTTACCAGTTGGCAACGGCCGCATTAAATATTGCTTCTACAATTTCCTTTATCATCTGTTCAACCAGTTCCTCCTGTACTGAGTCGAGTGACTGGGTCGCGTCAAAGTCGCGTGTGGCGCTGAACTGTCGTTCAAAATCCTCGTCATGGTTGGTGTTGTTGGCAAAGCGTACATTGACAACCATCTTCAATTGTACCATTGAAGAGTAGCCATCCGATGAAATAGACTTGTTGTACTGGTCGTAGGCTGTGATTTCACCGGCAAGCTGCAGGTCTCCTCCGCGTGTAACCTGCTGAAGCTTTGTCTGTTGTACGAAAACATCGTTCAATGTCTCATTGAACATTGGTGCCATCGGTCCCCACTGATATGCGGCGCGGTTCTGGAATGTCTCAATTGAGATGGTCTTCACTTTTGTGTAGTCAATGGATGCGCCTGTGAACTTGTAGCTGACGGTACATGCCGATGTTATTGCTATAACCAGCAATGCAACGATAGCATATCCGATTTTATATTTAATCTTACTCAATGCCATATTCCTTTATTTTTCTGTATAATGTACGCTCAGAGATGTTCAGATCCTTTGCGGCCTGACGGCGTTTACCCTTGTTTCTTTCAAGTGCAAACAGTATGGCTTTCTTTTCCATATCTTCGAGCGACAATGTTTCCTCTACATACTCATCAACAACATGCTCTACAGGTTCAAAGTGTACTTGTTGTGCCGGTTGTATCTGATATGCCGGTTGTATCTGGTGCTGTACAACGGGTACTTCGGCAGTGTTAGGGTAGTATTGGGGCTCATTCGGGTGGTTGCTTTGTGCTGTGCGCAGGCTCTCCAGCTGGTTCTTGAGCTCGGTTATGTCGCGGCGCATGTCAAACAGTACGCTGTAGAGGATTTCCCTTTCGCTTTCAAATGTCTTGTGCTCGCTTGAACGTCCCGACAGTGTCGGCAGGTTGTTCTTCTGGTCCTTGGGCAGATAGTGCAATACTACTTCGCGGCTGATTTCGCGGTTGAGTTCAAGGATAGAAATCTGTTCGGCGATATTCTTCAGTTGGCGTATGTTGCCCGGCCATGAGTATTCGACAAGCGCTTTTTTTGCACTCTCGTCAAGTTGTATCTTGGGGACATTGTATTTTGTTGCAAAGTCCATTGAGAATTTCTTGAACAGCAGTACTACATCTTCTCCACGTTTGCGCAGTGCAGGTATATTGATGGGCACAGTGTTCAGACGGTAGTACAGGTCTTCCCTGAAACGACCGTCAGCAATGGCCTCGGTGAGGTTTACGTTGGTTGCGCATACGATTCGGACATCGGTCTTTTCTACATCTGATGAGCCTACTCGCAGGAATTCACCGTTTTCTAGTACGCGTAGCAGGCGCGCCTGTGTCGATAAAGGAAGTTCTGCAACTTCGTCAAGGAAAATTGTTCCGCTATCGGCTTCGCTGAAATAACCCTTACGTTCATTTACGGCACCAGTAAAGGCTCCTTTTACGTGGCCGAAGAGTTCTGAATCAATTGTTCCTTCAGGGATGGCACCGCAGTTCACCGCGATGTATTTGCCATGCTTGCGCACGCTGTTTGTGTGTACGATCTTTGGGAAAAACTCCTTGCCCACGCCGCTCTCTCCGGTGATGAGTACCGAAAGGTCTGTGTGGGCAACCTGTATTGCCGTGTCTATTGCGCGCAACAATGCGGGGTCATTGCCTATGATCCCGAACTGTTGCTTTATCTTTTGTACTTCTGCTAAATTCATTACATTCGTGTTTGCTGACAAAATTACTCATTTTGGTTGAAAACAAGTAAAATTGGCAGTGTTTTATTCTTGTAACTCCTTAGAATGGGAATAACAATGGGAGAGTAAGTATCATCACAATACCCAGGATTATCTGGAGTGGCAAACCTACCTTTACATAGTCGCTGAAGGTATACTGTCCTGCCGGCTTGACCAGTGCATTTGGTGGTGTTGAGAATGGCGATGCAAAGCAGAGGCTTGCGCCCAATGTCACGGCAAAGAGCATTGGTACGGGGCTTACATCAATGCTGGTAGCGCATTTCATTGCAATTGGTGCCATTAGTACGGCAGTGGCAGTGTTGCTTATGAACATTGTCAGCAATGATGTTGCAAAGTATATTGCGGCAAGCATTACGATAGGATTGAAGCCTCCCAATGAACTTTCCAGTGATTCTGCGACCAATCCCGAAATACCAGTATTTTCCAAGGCTGTAGACATTGGGATCATCGCGGCGATGAGCATGATGCTCTCCCAGTTGATGGTCTTGTATGCAGCCTCGACATTGCGGAAACAGCCGGTCAGCACTGTCAAGAGCCCGGCAATCATAACTGCGGTTACCGGTTCTACAATGTTGAATGCCATTGCGGCAATCATGCCAATCATGATTACAGCGGCAATTGGCGCCTTGTAGTCAAGTGTTACCTTTGCGGCCTCCTCGAGCGGACGTCCCATTACAATCCATTCAGAGGTCTCCTTCTCTAGGTTTGCAATGTTGTCCCATGTGCCCTGTACAAGCAGGACATCGCCGGCATGGATTGTCTCATTTGCAAGTCCTTGGCGTATGTACTCGCCCTTGCGACTTATTCCCAGAATGTTTACATTGTATCTGGTGCGGAATTCGACCTCCTTGATTGTCTTGTTGATTACCGATGCCGATGGCATGACCACAATTTCAGCAACTCCAATATTGTAGAAGTCGAGGTTGTTGTTGTCGTTGTCGGTGATGAGTGTCAGTTTGTAGTCGTTTATGAATTGTCTTACCTGCTCCTCGGCGCCAGAAATGTAAAGTGTGTCGTTGATGTTGAGTCTGGTGTCGGAATCTGCGGCCTGCTGCACAATTGTCTTTGTCAGGAAGTTGCGCTGTCCGCCTTCGATTCGGCGCACTTCAATGATGTTGAGGCTGTATACATTCCTGATGTTCAGTTCGCCAATAATCTTTCCTATAGCCAACGAGTTGGCATTGACCTGTACTTTATGTAGGTTGCTTGAAATTCCGTACTCCTTGACGAGGGCTTTAAGGGACTTTGCCCTATTAGTGTTCTTACTGTCTTGTGTTCCGGTTTTTGACAAGTATTTTTTACTTAATGGTAGCAATATCAAAGTTCCAACTATGGCGCAGATGAGACCTACAGGCAAGAATGTGAAGAAACCTAATCCCTCATGTCCGCTTTTGATGAGTTCTTCGTTTATAACAAGGTTTGGGGGGGTACCAATGAGGGTCATCATACCGCTCATGCTGCTGGCAAAGGCAAGTGGCATGAGCAGACGGCTTGGGTTCATCTTTGCGCTCATGGCCATGCTCACAACAATAGGAATCATAATGGCCACGGTACCGGTGTTGCTTACAAATGCTCCCATGAGCGAAGTCACTGCCATTACCAAAACGAAAAGGCGTGTTTCGCTGTTGCCGGCAAGACGCATCAGCTTTGAACTGATCATCTTAGCGAGACCGGTTTGAAATATTGCACCACCAACAACGAAAAGTCCCACCATCATGATTACTGATGTGCTTGAGAAGCCTGCAAATGCTTCTTTGGGGTCAAGGATTCCAAGGATTACCAATGACGCAAGTGCACATAATGCAATGATGTCTGAACGTATCTTGCCCGATATGAAGAATACCATTGTGAGTGCAAGGATTATGAGTGTTGGCAGCATGCCGTCCTTGTTGATGGGGACTGCTCCTTCTCCTTTGCATTTCTTGCACAGTTTCTTTCCGTCACATGAGGGACATTTGTATGTGTCGGCTTTTTTTATGTCTTCGTCATTGGACAGCTCCTGTATAGTGTTGTGGTCGTCGCTAATGTTGTTCTCGTTATCATGTAGTTCTGCATTGTCCAAGGGTGTGCCCTCTGCTGCATTGGCGCAGGTGGCAACTATTTCTTCCTGCTCGTTTGTGTGGGCGTCTGCAGTTGTGCAATACATTGAAAATATCAATGTCGCGAATAGTGTGATAAAAGATTTCATTGCTTAATGGTGATGTTTTTTTGATATATTTATTGTTGGGCTTAAATTTCTTGCTTGTGAGTGGTTTATGGCTTTAAAAATCCTACAAAAGTAGGAAAAAATAATGATAAAACAAAATTCGGGTTCTTCTTGCCTATGGGCGTACTTGTGTCTAATGGCTGTATCTTTCTCCGGATCTTGTTTTAAACCAACCCGTGGTTGTTCTTAAAATGTAGTTTTGCTTCTCTTTTTTTGCAAAATGTGCGATTTTATCGTATATTTTGAGTATATTCGCGTCAATATTTTCGCGCGCATGTGTAGTGCGCGTTATAACAAGTGCAAATTGTAAGGCCTATCAAATTTCTTAAATACATATTTGGTACAATCGCCGTAATGACATTTTTGTTGTTCGTGCTGTTGATGTCGCTCAGGCTTGATTCTGTCCAGCGTGGCTTGGCTTTGTATGTCACAGATGAGATAGCAGGAAGTTATGGTATTCCCATTGAGGTCGAAGCAGTGGATGTACGTGGTTTCAACGATTTGCGCTTGAAGAAGGTGCTTGTGCGCGATCTTGCCGGCGATACCATGATATATGCCGATGAGGCACGTGCTTATTTACAGACTGCAAAGCTGCTGAAGGGAAATGTTGATATCAATACTTTGATGTTGGCAGCTCCCGATGTAAGGCTCAATCGTGAAGCCCCGGGTTCTCCGCTCAATTTCCAATTTGTCATTGATGCATTGAACAGTGGTAAAAAGAAAAAGAAAAAACTGGATATTCGTATAAACCAGTTGTCGGTATATGATGCTCGTATTGTATATGATGTCCTTAGCGAGGATGTGGTGGATGGACGTTTCGATCCCAATCACATTGCAGTAAATGACCTCTGTTGTAATGTCTCTTTGAAGAGATTGACCAAGGAGTCATTGGATTTGAATATACGTTCTATAAGCGGATTGGAAAAGAACGGCTTTATTCTTGATAAATTCAAGGCGCGGGTAACACGGAACGAAGGAAAAATCAGATTGAGCAATTTAGAGTTGTCGACTCCAAGAAGCAGTGTCGTTTCGGATAATTTAGAGATTCGCGTAGACAGTGCTTTGCGCAGTGTGGAATTTATTGGCGATGTTAGAAGCGACTGTTTTTCTCTCGTTGATATTGCTCCGTTTGTAACTTTGCCTGAATCCAACATTGCACCGCTGGCTTTTGATATTGCGGGTTATTATGGCAATGACAGTTTGAATGCAGACTTGTCAATAGCAATGCTCGATGAGTCATTCTCGCTTTCGACAAATGTTGATATGCTTTCTCCTTTTGCCGGCAGTAGGCGTGGAGAGGTTGTTCTCAATGAATGTAATGTTGCCCAAGAAATGCTGGCAAAGGTTTTGGCTATCGCAAAACTTGATGCGAACGATGACCTGTCCCGCAGATTCGGTGATCTCTCTTTGCAAGGCGAGGCGTTTTTGGATAATGGCTCTATTGAAGCAGTTGCAACATTGCTGTGTGAGAGTGGAGTGTTGTCGGTTAGAGGAACCATGCGCCACGATGGAAAGTATCACATAAATGCCAAGACCCGGGATTTGAAACTTGAAAGGTTGGCAGGTGTCGCCGGAATTGACGGTAATATTAAAGTTGAGGCTGTCGGCTGTATAAAGAATCCTAAAAACTATGCAGACATTAAGGGACAGCTCCTTGCTTTGAAATATAACGGTTATTCTTATGCGCCTATTGATTTTGTAGGAAAATGTACTGACGAGGGAGTTTCTGCAAAGATTGTAACAGATGATCCTAATGCGAAAGCGCTGTTGACGGCAAGGTATAGAATCGCGGATGAAAAAAAGTTTGAGTTTTCATTGAAGGCCAGTGATATCAAACCATATAATCTGCATCTTCTTGATTCCGACAATGGGCAGAGATTTGCATTTAATCTGAATGGCGATTTCTTTGATTACGGTTCCGGCAAAACAATTCTTAATGCCAAATTCGACAACTTCTATGTTGTGGATAATGAAGACTCAATTCTTGTACGCAATTTCTATGTTAGTGACAATAGGGCTGGTGAGGACCGAATGTTTGTTGTTAATTCCGATTTTGCCAAGGTGAGTATATACGGAAGGTTTGATTTTCCAACAATTGTATCAGGCTTGACAAAGTCGATGAAACAGCATTTGCCTGTGTTTGAATTTGGATCTAGAAAGGCAAAGTCGGCTCCCCAAAATGAGTTCTATTATGATATTGCAATTACCAATAGCAATCCATTGACCCATATTTTGGGATTGCCTGTGACAGTGCATGAGCCGTCAAGGATAACCGGTACATTCAATGACAGCAACAATTTGTATACGATAGATGGCTCTGTCAATAGAATAGAGGTCGGCAAGACATTCATTAGGCAAATAAATGTAAAGGGTAATTCGACAGCCAATGGATTGGAGTTGAATGCCCAGGTACAGAAACCGTTTGTCAGAAATATCAAGAATTTCGATTATAATGATATTAGTGAAGATGTTGTTGTAAGATTCAATGCCAATATTAAGGATAATGACATAAACGGAGTCGTAAACTGGAATAATTTCAAGCAAGACAATGTTGATACCGGTATCCTTCGTATGGATGCCACATTCAGTCGTGATTCTGATGGAGATGTTTATCTTGATGCAATGATACGCAACGACAGTATCATTCATAAGAATAGTGTCTGGCACATTGATGAGGGTACAATAGCTGGTAAAATCAGTAAACTGTTGGTTGAAAATGTCGGACTTCATAGTGAGAACCAGAGCCTGAAGATTGCCGGTGTTATTGGAAAGGGGGTAACAGACAGCCTGAATGTATATCTTAAGGATGTAGATGTTGCTACAGTCTTTGATTTTATCAACTTCAAGATTCTTCGTTTCGATGGAAAGGCAACAGGTAGGGCATATGTGACAGGAATTCTGTCAGATCTGAATGCGGACGGTCACTTGCTTGTCAATGATTTCTGTATTGATGGAGCTGATTTGGGCAAGAGTGACATGCGCATTGGATGGGACAACGATAGCAAGAGTATGTACCTTGACGCAGGCGTATATAACCACGAGAATGACTTGTCTACAGTAAAAGGATTCATATCGCAGGTTAATGATACCATAACCCTTAAGATAAATGCCAATAACCTGAACGCTGCCTTTATTGACAGTAAATTAAAGTCATTCTTGTGTGAGACAGAAGGTGCATGTAGCGGTAATGTACATATAAATGGTAGCTGGCGTGCGGTGGATTTGGATGGTGCTTTGGCTCTTTATTGTGCAGCAAAGGTCAAGGCAACAAATGTGAAATACTATTTTACCGGTGATTCTATCAAGTTCTCTAAGGGAGTAATGTCTTTCAATAATGCAAGACTATATGACCGTTACGGTAACATGGGTACGATTTCCGGCAATATTAAACATAGACATCTTGCAAAATGGACTTGTCTGTTCAATCTCAAGTCAAACGAAATGCTTGTGTACGACACTGATAATTTTGGGTCGTTGCCTTTCTATGGCTCGGTGTTCGGCACTGGTGATGCAATAATAAAGAGTGATAGTACAGGTTTATTGCTGAAAGCAAAGATAAAAAGTGAGCCTCATTCGCATTTCGTATATAACTCAAACGAAACCAGCGGAGCGCGTGACAATAGTTTCGTGACCTTTACTGATAACAATAAAAATAAGAAAAATACAGATTCTGCAAAGAGTGAGGTAGATGCAAAGAAGGTGTATAGTACAACTGCAAGCAAACTTACACTCGACTTTATGCTCGATGTAAATGAGAATTTGGAGCTTAAGGTATATACAAACTTGCAGACCGATGACTATATCAGTCTATACGGAACCGGTCCAATTAATGCGGTCTTTAATGACAAGACCGGTTTCAGTATGAAGGGACATCTGGATCTGGCGCGTGGAACATATAAGTTTACGATCCAGGATATTTTCCCAAAGGTGTTCGATATAATTAAGGGAAGCACGCTTGCATTCGATGGTGATCCATATAAGGCACAACTCAACCTGAAGACAAAGTATCTTGTACCGTCGGCTTCGCTCAGTGACCTTACTACCGAAATTGCAAAGCGAAAGACCGTGAAGGTTAACTGTATAATGAACATTACAGGAAGTCTTGCTGCGCCGGATCTTGCATTTGACCTTGAATTGCCTGAGGGTAGTGAAGAGGAGCGTGAGTTATTGGCTAGCATTGCAAGTACCCCGGACCAGAAGAACATGCAGTTCGTGTATCTGCTTGGAGTTGGTAAATTCTATACATTTGATACAAACAGTGCGCAGGCCGGTGATGTAAATACTTCGACAGCGGTTGAATCACTTATATCAAACACAATCTCAAGCCAGTTGAACAATATGCTTGGAAAGATTATCAACAATGGTAATTGGGATATATCCGGTAATATCTCAACCAGCGAGCGAGGTTGGAACAGTATGGAGGTAGAGGGTATGCTTCGTGGTCGCCTGCTGAATAATCGTTTACAGATAAATGGAAACCTTGGCTATCGCGAGAATCCTATTGCAAACCGTAACTTTATTGGTGACTTTGAGCTGCAGTGGCTCTTGAGTCCAAAATACAACTGGAGTATCAAGGCATACAGCAAGACCAATGACCGTTATTTCAGCAAGACCGACCTGACAACTCAGGGTGTGGGAACGAATATCCTTTTTGAATTTGACAGTTGGAAATGGTGGGGCAATAAAAATGACAAGACAAAGAAGAGAAAACTTAGGAGGAGTAGGATAAAGAAGCAGACCGTGGAGGAGCAGATTCAACAGACCGAGGCCATCGATAGTATCCAAATGAAGGATATCGTCGAAATAAAATAACTTATACCTTATTATATATGAGAAATTTTACATCGGTAAATGACATCAGTGATCTTAAGAAGGCGCTTGATGAGGCTTTTGAGATAAAGGCCGACCGTTATAAATATTGCGAGTTGGGTAAGAACAAGACTTTGATGATGGTGTTCTTCAATTCAAGTCTCCGTACAAGGCTCAGTACCCAAAAGGCAGCATTGAACCTTGGTATGAATGTGATTGTGCTTGACATCAACCAGGGTGCCTGGAAATTGGAAACAGAACGCGGTGTTATTATGGACGGCGACAAACCTGAACATATCCTTGAGGCGATACCTGTTATGGGAAGCTACTGCGATGTTATCGGCGTTCGTTCGTTTGCGCGTTTTGAGAATAAAGATGATGACTATAACGAGGTTATACTCAATCAGTTCATAAAGTATTCAGGTCGCCCTGTATTTTCAATGGAAGCTGCTACACGCCATCCATTGCAGAGCTTTGCCGATTTGATAACAATTGAGGAACACAAGACAAAGCCACGTCCCAAGGTTGTACTTACTTGGGCTCCACATCCAAAGGCTCTTCCACAGGCTGTCCCCAATTCTTTTGCCGAGTGGATGAATGCTGCCGATTATGATTTTGTCATTACTCATCCAAAAGGATATGAACTAGACCCCGCTTTCGTTGGCAATGCCCGTGTGGAATATGACCAGATGAAGGCGTTCGAGGGTGCTGATTTCGTTTATGCCAAGAATTGGGCTGCATATATCGGCGAGAACTATGGCAAGGTGCTCTCTACTGATCGTGACTGGACTGTAAGCGAGCGCCAGATGGCTGTTACCAACAATGCCTATTTCATGCATTGCCTTCCAGTAAGGCGCAACATGATTGTTACCGACGATGTCATTGAAAGCGAGCGCTCATTGGTTATTCCCGAGGCTGCAAACCGTGAGATATCGGCTACGGTGGTATTGAAGAGAATTCTCGAAGGGCTTGAATGAGGTTGAGTAAGAAGGCTCTTTGGTCGTTACGATTGTCTCCAATATCCTCATTTTGTATCAAGGTAAATGCTTTTGAGTATTCTGTCAATGGAGTATTTGCCTGGACCTGTGATGTAGAGCAGTACAAAAATTGTAAGGTACATCAATGATGGCTCTTTGACTGTCAATGGGTCACCTGCATGTATAATAAAGAATGCAACGCACATAGTGAATATCATTGGAACAAGGCATAGACGGAACAATGCACCAATCATAAAACCAAGCGAACAGATAATTTCGGCAAACAGTACCAACCACATTGAGAGCGTAGCTCCCACTCCTATTGGGTCAGGAAACATATCGCTAGAATCAATGAAAGTATGCCATTTGGCTATACCATGATTAAGGAACAGAAAACCGAAAATGATGCGCGCCAAGAGTATGATAATTGATTTTGTTGCTGACGCTTCTGGTTCGTGAAACAGAAATTTGAGGATTTTTTCTTTATACATAATATGCGGCGTTTTTTGTGAAACGCCGCATATTGTTATTTTGTTCTCAGAGTGGTTGTAATAAACTGCCTATTTTAACTCGAAGCGTACATTTACCGTAAAACGATATGTGTTCTTTCCGATGCTTATGACAGGTTGCATGACTGAATTGTCGGCAATGGCTTCTTCTGTCATGCTACGTGCTTGTGACTTGTATAATCTAGGCTGTGATTCTCCGCTGCTCATCCAGTAGCTTATATTTATGGCTTTCCCAATCTCTTGCTCAATTGCTCCGGCTAGTATCTGTGCTTCGGCTTTGGCCTGTTGCATGGCTTCCACGCCCATCTCAGCTTTAAGTTCCTTTTCGCCGGTGTATTTTGTCTGTACCAGCTCTATGTCCGAGATTTGACGCTCTTCAAGTGACGCAATCACGTTCTGCATTGTCGTAGCATCATTTAGTTTCAGCAGATATGTTGCCTCGGTCTTGGCTATCATGTTCTTGGAGAAAGCCTTATAGCTTATCTCGCTGCCCATGTAGCTTAGTGTCAAGCATTCTGGAATGTCTATACGATTTATTTTCAATGCACCAATCATGGCTTCTTGCATCTCTTCAAGTGTCTTCTTGCCTTTGTAGTCCTTTTCGTTTATGTTTATCTGCAGGTAGAGCTCATCAGGCGTTACCTCACGCTTGACTGTTGCGCTGATGTCAATGTAGGATTGTGTGTCTGTTTGGGCGGTGCTCTTTGTTGGCATAGCAAGAAATAGCATAATTGTTGCAAATACAATTGTCATGGTCTTCTTCATATCGGTTCTATCTAATGGTTAAAACAATAAACGATTCGCCTGTCAGTGACGGCATACCGCAAGTTGGGAAATATTCTGCTATAAAACAAATATTTCCTGGCATGGTTAGTGAAAGTTAATATGAATTAGTCTTTTTTAAGACCTCGCTTGCGGTATTCGAGCGGTGGAATACCTGTTTTCTTCTTGAAGAATGTCGAGAATTGGCCAATACATTCGAAATGTAGTCTTGATGAAATTTCGGCGATGCTTATATTCGTGTTTTCAAGCAGTTCCTTTGCTTTTGCGAGTTTCAGTTCCAGACGGTATTGTCCTGGTGAAATGCTGCATCTCCTCTTGAACTCACGGCGGAAGAACGAGTAACTGATTCCAAGTGAGTCCGCAATCTCCTCAAGTGGATGGCTACCAGCCATGTCCTCCTGCATTATTGCCTTTGCCTGGTTTATAATGCGTGTCATGTATGTTTCGCCATATGCATGGTTCAGGTCTTCGAAATGTAGTCGCCCTATAAGTGATATTGCAAGGCTCGATGCCACTTGCTGGAACCCCTTTTTCTCGTCCGAAACCAAGTCAAAAATCTCGTGGAATGTATTTGTAAGTCTTTCATCCACTCCAACCCTGAACACGCAGTTCTTGAATGTGAAGAATCCAGACTTGATTTTGTCATCTATGAAGCCGCCGTTGAATCCAACCCAATGGTCATCCCAACCGGTTTCGGGGTCGGGCGCGAATGTGTGCCATTCGCCAGGGAATAGCATGAACATCATGCCGGCTTCAATTCTTGTCCTTGAGCATGATGCACTTTCGAAATATCCTTTGCCGCGGGTGATATAAACCAACTGGTATTCATTCAGTGTGCGCCTTCCATAACTATTGAAATTGTAACCGTCCGGCTGTGCAGTAAGGGGATAGGGGTCGCCTGGGTGGGTGTGCTGAAAACCGATGGTGGTTATGGCAAGCCCCCACGAGATGTCTCGTGGTGTAACTTGCAGGTACTTGGAGCACGCTACCTTCTCCCTCTCCTTGCCGTTGTCCTTCATGAGTGCGTTTTGTTGTCAATAGTGATATTGTGCAAAGAAAACAATAAGTTTTATAAACTCATCCTCTTTCTTCCAAAAAAATGCAGTTCCAGTTGTTTTATCGGCCTAAAAACAAACAAAAAAACAATGCTGTTGTTTTTATCACTGTATTCATATTAAAAATGAAAAATTATGAAAAGGATTTCTAAATTTATTTTGTTGTCGGCCTTCGGGCTTATGACAGCGGTGTCTGCAAGCGCTCAAAGCTGGGTGGAGATTACCGATGATGCAACTCCTGTGATATGCATCAGCGAAACTATCAATGAGGCACCTGATGTGGTGGAGATTTTCCAGAGTACACAGAGCCCATATCATCATGATCCCCGTGCCCCGCGTTTTATTCTTGTTGATCAAAAAGGAAAATGGGCGTTGGGTATAGGTGGTTACGTTCAGACAAAGATTGAGTATGACTTTGACAAGTCGGTCGATAATGTGGACTTCTTGCCATCGGCAATACAGCGTGGCGGTGCACCGTCAAGCCAGTTCCGCATGGACATGACCAACTCTACGCTTTTCCTCAAACTTGTGGGAACAAGTCGCTTACTTGGCGATTTCGAGGTGTTTACATCGGCTAATTGGCGCGGAAGTGGTCTTGGACTCCAGTTGCAGAATGCCTACATGAGCACCAAGTATCTTAAAATAGGTTATTCTGTGGGTTCATTCATGGATCTCATGGCAATTCCGGTGACCATTGACTATGGCGGTCCTTGCGGTATGACATTCTATCGTACCACTCAGGTTATGCTCAAGTATGGTTTTGACTTTGGTTTGTCAATGGGTATAAGTCTTGAAGCGCCTAATGTAAATGTTGCAGACAACGAGACTTTCTCGGTTGGTGCCCAACGAGTACCTGATATACCGGTTTTCGTGCAGTACAGTCTCTACAACAATCCTTGGAACCATATACGTCTTGGTGCAATCATGCGCGATATCTCATATACCAATAAGATAACCGGTGCTCATAGCGACAGGGTAGGTTGGGGTGCTCAGGCAAGTATGCTTGCAACAATGGGCCCGGTGCAGCTCCGTGGCCAGTTTACAGTAGGTGAGGGTATCGGTTCACTCGTGAATAATATCTCAAATGTCGGTGTGGATGTGGTTGCCGACCCTACAGAACCCGGAAATGCCATGATGCTCACGAGTGAAGTGTGGTATGCCGGCGTGCAGTACAATTTCAGCAAGCGCTTCTTTGCATCTGCTACCTATAGCCAGACAGTGCTTCACTCACGCAAGGGCTATGCCGAGGCGAATCCCGGTGCTTACCGTAAGGGACAGTATGTCGCAGCTAACTTCTTCTACAATGTCACCGACAATATGCAACTTGGTATCGAGTACCTGCATGGTTGGAGAATGGATTTCAATGACAAGACCTACAACGCCAACAGAATAAACCTTTCGGCAAGGTATGATTTCTGATCCGGCAATAATGCAGTTGGTTCGTACGCCCCGGTTCCTACGGAAACCGGGGCTTTTTGTATCATATAATAGTGGTATCTGATTCGTGTGGCAGGTTGCCTGAATCCGATTTTTTACCCCGATTATTTTGTTTTATGAAAATAATCAATATTTTTGTAGCATGTTTGAGGCAAACTTGAATTCTCAGGCGTTTGTAACAATTTTGAGATAGGCTCGAAATTGTACTGCACTCGCTGTGAAATATTAAAACAAGTTTTATATATCTCGCTCGTTTGTAACAATTTTGTAACATTCCCGTAACGGGGGTGTAATTGTAAAGTGCAAATTTTGTACCGGTTAAAGACCGCTGATATTGTGAAAAACATTATTTTATAATATATGGACTTTTTTAACAACATTGTTGATTATGTTTCGGGGCTAAGCTCAGTGGAACTCTCTTACTATTTTGTCATTGCGTTCATGTTTACGCTTGCTATTATAGACCTTAGCGTGGGTGTAAGCAACGATGCAGTGAATTTCTTGAGTTCGGCGGTAGGTTCCAAGGCTGCAAAAATCAAGCATGTGCTTATTGTTGCTGCGATAGGTGTATTTATTGGTGCTGCATTCAGCAGCGGAATGATGGATGTTGCCCGGCATGGTATCTTTGACCCGCAGTACTTTGATTTCAAGAATGTGATGTGCATCTACCTTGCGGTAGTCATCAGTGATGTCTTCTTGCTTGATTTATTCAACTCGCTAGGTCTGCCTACATCAACAACGGTGTCAATGGTCTTTGAATTGCTCGGTGCATCGTTTATCACGGCATTGCTTGCACCGGATGTCGTACCGGTAGATACCACTTCGTTTGTTTCACAATATTTAGTTGACGCAACACCCGACTCTCTTGGTGCTGTAGTCTCAAGCAACCATGACGTAGTTGTTGGAATCGGAGATAAATTAAATACTGACAAGGCATTGACAATTATTATTTCTATCTTCCTTTCTGTAGCAATAGCCTTTGTCTTTGGTCTTATTGTACAGTGGTTGTCACGCCTGATATTCACATTCCACTACCGCAAGCATCTGGGCCGCAAAATTGGTCTTTATGGCGGTTTCGCTTCAACAGCTATTCTCTATTTCATGGTTGTGAAGGGAATGAAGGGCAGTTCTTTGAAAGATCAACTCCCTGAAAGTGTACAGGATTTTATTTTTGAAGATACCGGAATGTTCCTGCTTTGTGCATTTGTGGTACTTACAGTTGTCATGCAACTTTTGCATATGATGAAGGTCAATGTACTTAAGGTGGTTGTGCTCATGGGTACATTCTCGTTAGCGATGGCTTTCGCAGGCAACGACCTCGTAAACTTCATTGGAGTTACACTTGCCGGTCATGAATCTTTCTTGACTTTTGTCAATGAAGGTGGAGATGTGAACATGGCAATGGATTCATTGAATGGCTCAGTTCCGACAAATGTCCTGTTCCTTATTGGTGCCGGTGCAGTAATGGTATATGCATTGTTTACCAGTAAAAAGGCCCGTAAGGTGTTACAGACATCAATAGACCTTTCAAGTCAAAGGAACGAGGAGGGTGAGATGTTCGGTACATCTTCACTTGCCCGCAATATGGTGCGTTCGGTAACCAAGATGGTCGATTCTGTATCACGCAGAACTCCTGTTCGTGTCAAGAACTGGATTGCGAAGCGTTTTACTCCGCTCGAGGAGCGCGAGGATGTAGCTTTTGACCTTGTGCGTGCATCTGTTAACCTTGTACTTGCCGGTTTGCTCATTGCGTTGGGTACATCTTTGAAACTGCCTCTTTCAACAACATATGTAACCTTCATGGTTGGTATGGGTTCTTCACTTGCCGACCGTGCATGGGGACGTGAGAGTGCTGTATATCGTGTAACAGGTGTCGTTTCGGTTGTCGGTGGTTGGTTCATAACAGCAGGCGCGGCATTCATAATAGCAGCATTGGTTGCTACAGTGCTTATTTATGGTGGTGTGGTTGCAATGTATGTGATGATTGCTTTAGTTATCTATCTGCTTATCCGTAGCCATATCCGTTACAATAAGAAAAAGTCTGCCGAGAAGGTTGATGTGAAGATGAATGTCATTCTGAAATCTGAAAATCAGGATGAGGTTTGGGAAAATCTTAAGGGACACGCTGCTGAGACTTTGACTCATACTTTGTCATTCTCGGCCGAGGCTTACAAGACAATGTTTGAGTCTTTCTCAAAGGATGCTTTGCGCCCATTGAAGGGAACCTTGATAAAGATTGTGGAGGAAAAGGCACAGATGAAGAAACAGCGTCGTGCCGAGACTCGTGGCTTGCAGCGCATTGACCAGCAGGTGGCTTTTGAACGCAGTACATGGTATCATCTCTGCACCAACAGTTGCCAGCAGATGCTGAATACATTGACACGTATCGGTGAGCCAATGAAGGAACATGCTGATAATAGTTTCAGCCCGCTCTCTAAAGTGTATATTGAGGAGTTCTCACCATATTGCCAAGGTGTGTACAATGTACTTAAGGATATCAATGAGATCATTGCTACCGGTGATTACAGTAATGCCGAGGAGGTTTCATCAAGAGCCAAGAATTTGAAACATCAGCTTGCCAACCTGCGCAAGGAGCAGACAATGCGTCTGCACAAGAGCAATGGTAGCTTGCGTATGGACTTCGTATACCTGAACCTCATTCAGGAGAGTCACGAGTTGCTCAGTGAGGTGCGTAACCTGTTGCGTGGTGGTAACAAGTTCTTCGCATTGCAGGTTCCAACATCTGATGAAGCAAAACTCTGAAACAAATATTGATTAATGAGAGTGCCGGCAAGGGTTAAAATTTGATAATATGGCCTTTGCCGGCATATTTTTAACTATCTTCGCAAAAACGAACTACGATATGAAATTTATAGGACCTCATGTTTCGGCAAGTGGTGGTGTCGAGAATGCTCCGCTCAATGCAACGGCTGTAGGCGCAAATGCTTTTGCGCTCTTTACAAAGAACCAAAGACAGTGGGTGTCGGCACCACTTACTGCAAAAAGTATAGAACTCTTCAAGGAAAATTGCGCCAAAGGTGGTTTCAGCCCTAAACACATATTGCCGCATGACAGCTATCTAATCAATCTTGGAAGTCCCGATGAGGAGGGTTTGCAGAAATCGCGTGCCGCATTCCTTGATGAGATGCAACGTTGCGAGCAACTTGGTCTCACAATGCTGAATTTCCACCCAGGTAGTCACCTGAACAAGATTCCTGTTGAACAATGCCTTGATACTATTGCCGAGAGTATAAATCTTGCACTTTCAAAGACCAGTGGTGTAACTGCTGTTATTGAGAATACAGCAGGCCAGGGTAGCAATGTAGGTAACAGACTCGAAGAGATCCGTTATATCATTGATCGTATTGAGGACAAGAGTCGTGTCGGTGTCTGCATTGACACCTGTCACTTCTATTCGGCTGGCTATGATATTGTAGGCGATTACGACGGCGCTTTTGGTGAACTGGAGCGTGTTATAGGTCTTGAGTATCTCAAGGCGATACACCTTAACGATACAAAGAAACCGCTTGGTTCGCGTGTTGACAGACACGATAGTGTAGGTATCGGCTTGCTTGGCATTGACTTTTTCAAGCGTTTTATGAAAGACAACCGTTTCAACGATATGCCAATTGTGCTTGAAACACCTGACGAGAGTTGCTGGGCTAGTGAAATCTCCCTGTTGCACTCTTTTGAATAAAAACGACTGACAGCTATGGATAGAATACTTGTCGTTGATGACGAGATGGATATATGCGAAATCCTCAAATTCAATCTTGAGAACAGCGGTTATGCTGTAGATGTCGCGAATTCGGGCAAGGAGGCCTTGGAAATGCCTATTGCAGAATATAGTCTGCTGCTGCTCGATGTCATGATGGACGACATGAGCGGTTTTGCACTTGCCACACGCATAAGGCAGGATGCCGCGCTCGCGCGCATACCCATTATTTTCATTACCGCAAAAACAAGCGAGAACGATGTGCTCACCGGCTTCAATGTTGGTGCCGATGACTATATATGCAAGCCTTTCCGCATAAGCGAGGTGCTAGCCCGTGTCAAGGCAGTGATACGCCGCAATGCAAAGCCTGCGGTAGAGGAGGTGTCCAATGATAATCTCACATTCAAGGAACTGGTACTCAATGTAGAAGCAAGGCGAGCTTATGTCACAGGAGTGGATATCTCGCTCACAAAAAAGGAGTTCGAGGTCCTGTATATGCTCATGAAACGTCCGGGCAGGGTCTACTCGCGCGAGGAAATACTGGCCAATGTGTGGCCCGACGATGTCAATGTCCTTGAACGCAGCATAGATGTGAACATGGCGCGCCTGAGGAAGAAACTTGGCGAGTATGCCAATAATATTGTTTCCCGTAGTGGTTACGGCTATTGCTTTGTAAACGAATGAAACAGGGAGTTTCACGCTTTTTCCTAAAGTTCTTTGTGCCGGCAGTGGTGCTGTTGCTGCTTTTTGCCGTTGCGTTCATGTACTACCACTACGAGGTGGGTCTGCATATGGAGAACAGGCTTGGCGGTACGGCTGGCGTTGTGGCTATCATGGTTTTTGCCGCTGCAATAATAGTGGCAGTGTTGTGGCTTCTCTACCGCCTGATGAGATATGCCGGCAGTTCCGATTTCGCTACAAAAAAACTCTTGCAACATCTAAGCATTGCCCAAGAAGGTATAGCCGTGTTCGATTCAAGACGCCGTGTTGTCTTTGCCAATCAACTCTTCAGTGAATATGCCGATTTTATCTCGCCGTCGCATCTTGAGAATGCAGGTGATATCCTTGGATTGCCCGAACTTAGAAAGATTGAACGCTTTATTGATAACGGCGGTTACAAGAACAATAGTGTGCGCGAGGATTTTGCATCGGACAATATCGAGGTCTCGGGGCGTGTCTTTGCCCTGCGTTGTGTGCTCTTCAGTGACAATGGCTTTGAGATTTCGATAAATGACATAACTGCAGCCGAGGAGCAGTCAAGGCTCAAGAGGCAGCTGACACAGAATGTGGCGCATGAGTTCAAGACACCGGTGTGCAGCATACAGGGGTATCTTGAGACTATAATAAACAACTATCCCGGTAACATGAGCGAAGAGCAGATGAGGCATTTCCTTGAACGCTGCTACTCGCAGAGCAACAGGCTCAACAGCCTTGTGCAGGATATATCACAGCTCAACGACATGAACGGCGTGCAGCGTGCCAAGATGGAACCGGTTGACCTGTCGCCCATTGTTTCGGGAATACTTCTCGAGGTTGCCAACAAGATTGGCGAGCAGAAGATGTTGGTTGTCAATAACCTGCCCGAAAGACTTCTGCTCACAGGTGACCCGTCAATGCTCTATTCAATATTCCGCAATTTGACCGATAATGCTATCTCTTATGCCGGAGAGGGCGCGGTAATTACCATATCATGTTTCAGGAGCGATGAGCAGTTCTATTATTTCAGTTTTGCCGATAATGGAGCAGGTGTCCCCGAGGAACATCTTGCACGCCTGTTCGAGCGTTTCTATCGCGTGGATAAGGGACGCAGCCGCAAGTTGGGCGGCACGGGTCTTGGTCTTGCCATTGTGAAGAACGCAGTAGCTCTGCACGGCGGTACAATTTCCGTGCGTAATGCTGCCGGTGGTGGGTTGGAGTTTGTATTTAAACTGCAGAGATAGAAAAGAAGAGGGGCTCGCCAGTGAAGTGAACCCCTCTTTTGCTTATTCTTCTACATATCATCAATAAGAAGGACTATGGTTTTTGCCTCCATACCTTTCTTGCAGGTATTGCAACGGAACGGCAGGTCGCTGTATGTCATAGAGTCGAGAGTCTTGTCCAGTTCAACAGGTACATATACCATTGAGTAGCCACCCGGCTCTTCTTCGTAGTAGAGGCCTATGTTGCCGTCAGGCAGGATGCACATTGATGAGTATGCCGATTCGCGGTCGGTTATCTGAATCTTAGTCCAGCCATTTGAGAGTTCGGTCGGGGTGTATGTAGCAGGGTCGTCTGCAAGCACCTTGTAGAAAATTGACACGCCGCTGCGGTTGTTGCCTGTCGGTACCGACTGGAACAGTACATTGCCAATGCGCAATGGCTCGCCGTTGGTGTCGTTACTGCCGAACTTCAGGTTGCCCACCTGGTCGGTTGCAACAGCACCGTCCCAATAGCCCTCGGCTTTCTCAAAGTTCGTGTAGTGGAACACGTTGAAGTAACGGCCATAGCCCTTGCGGCTGCTGAGCAGTACGCTACCGTCAGGCAGTTCCTCGCACTTTGGCTCGTTGCCGTAGGGGGCAGGGCTGTCGTTGAAGTCATTGCCAAGTTCGCCCAAAAGATTCCATGTCTTTCCGAAGTCGTCGGAGTATAGCGCGTAGTTGTGGTGGCGGTAGCTGCCTGTCTCAACAGCCCACACAGCGCAGTATATGCGGTAGTAGTCGCCTATCTTTATCATGCTGCTCTGAGCCATGCGGCCTGCACCGATGAACATTGAGCCTACATGTGCCTTGCCGTCCTTGTCTTTGAACAGTGGGTAAATGTCGTATGTCACCTCCTCGGGTTCTGTTGCCTCCCATTCCCCGGTCTCTTCGTTGAATATGATGCGTAGGCGTGCCATGCGGTTGGGGTTCTCGGGGTTCTCCTGGGTACCTGCACCGTAGTTGCCGTGCCAGCACAGACGGTTACCGCACACGCTCATAACGAGAATCTCGTTGCGCTCGCGGTCGGCAACAATCGCAGGGTCGCCGAATCCTGTAAGCCATGTCTCTGCTGCTTCCTTGCCAACGCCGTCGGCAATCTTCACAGGCTCGGTCCATGATGTTCCGTCCCACTCCTTGCCTGCCTTTGTGCTGTAGCGCATCACAAGGTCAACTTCGCCAAAGCCGATGTCGTTGCCACATGGACGGTAGTCGTTGATTGCGAATACATAGCCGTTGGCTGTTGTTGTAATAGCAGGTATGCGGTAGGGTACTCCCTTTTCATCGGGCGAGTAGTAGAGGTATTGGTAACGGTTCTCTTTGTCGGCTGTGATGTTGATTGCAACCTTCATGCCGTTCTCGGGCAGCGGCTGCTCGGCAATCTCCTCGCTGCCGTTCACGTTCATCTTCCATCCGTGGTATGCCTTCTTGCACGATATGCCTACTTTTGCATCCTTTGGCAAGTAGCACACTGTGCTCTTGGGGATGTTGTTGCGGTCAACAATAATGGCTCCTGCCTGTCCGTCGATGGAAATGGCAATCTCACCAACCTTGTAGTTGGTCTCGAGCGCACCTTCGCAGTCTGCGTTGTATTCAATCTCAAGTGTGCGGCTCATGTCAAGTGGCTTGAAATTCCAATGACCGCCGTTGTCGCTGCTTGAATAGAGTTTTATATCCTTGCCGGCACCGCCGAACATGTTGAAGCTCTGTTCGGGTGCTGCTTTTGGCGAAATGGCATAGCTGCCATCGCTCTGTTGTGTGATGGTGAGTATCGTTGCTTCCTTCTCATCTGTCATCATTGCAGCTGCACCGCTTGTGTTCCCCTCCAGTTTCAAGGCATATTTTTTACCCAGTGCGTGGTTGTACATCTTGAATCCGTCGGCATCACCAACAAGATACCAAATCTCATCGGCTGTATATGCAGCCTTGCCGCTCTTTGCATCCTTGCCAGCCTCGCCGGCCTTAATGGCAAATGCCTTGTCGCGGTTGTTGGATATGTGTACAGGTGCGCCTTTCTTGAATGCCTTTGAGAAAATCTCCTGTGCATTAGCTGATGATATGCCTGCAAAAAGCATCAGTGTCAGAAATAGAATCTTCTTGTTCATGGTATATTGTTATTTTTTATTTCTATCTGCAAATTAAGTAAAATTCCGTCATAAAATCAACAGGTATGTACAGTGGGACAGAAAATGCCCTTTTGTTTGCTTTTGTTCCTTTGATATTCTATTTTTGCATAGTTCTTATCTTCTTGTTATGAGGAAATATAAATTCGCATTACTGTACGTGCTCTTTTGCTTGTTTTCTGTCGTTTGCGGATATGGCGCAAATGATACGCGTCTGTATAATCCCAATGCCAAGAGCCCTTTGTTGGAACTGTCAATGGAAAAACGGTTGGAACTTGCCCGTAAATATATACGAATCGATTATTATGGGCATAATCCTTTCGTGCAGGTACTTGGTGCTGAAACGGAAAAATGGGGATTGATTGACTTTTCCGGCAATGAGGTGGCTCCTTGTATGTACGATTATATCTTTGATTTTTACGATGGGTATGCTTCGGTTAAATTGAATGGAAAATATGGATTTATTGATAAAGAAGCCAAGGTAGTCGTGCCATGCATATATGATGATGTTTCGAGGTTTGATAATGGTCTGGCATCGGTGTGCCTTAATGGTAAATGGGGAGTAATCAATGGGGAAGGCAATAAAGTTATTGCCTGTGTATATGATTGCGAACTTAATTTCTCCGAAGGGGTTGCTGTGGCTCATATCGGAGGTTTGGAAAACGGTAAGTTCGGCTATGTTGACAAACAGGGTAAAGAGGTTGTTCCATATATATATGATGGGGCTTTTGCATTCAATGATGGTCTTGCGCGTGTTTATGTTCGTGAAGGGGAAACTGAGCTATGGGCTGCGATTGACAAGCAAGGCAACGAGGTTTTGCCACGCGGTAAATACGATCTTTCTCTCTCTACTTTCGATGACGGCATGGCCAGGGTGAAAGCGGATGGTAAGATTGGATATGTCGATAAGCGGGGCAGGGAGGTTATACCTTGCATATATGATGGTCATCGTGTGGCTTATGACGGTATGCTGCTTTTGAAAAAGGATGGCAAGTGGGGTTTTATTGGCAAGGACGGCAAGGAGATTATACCTTTTATGTATGATTGCGCGAGAGGTTTTAGTGATGAGCATGCAGCTGTGGAACATAATGGTAAATGGGGATTTATAGACAAGGATAACAATTGTGCTATTCCTTTTGTGTATGATTATGCCGAGGATTTTATTGATGGGTTTGCTGTTGTGGGCATTGATGACAAGTATGGATGTATTGACATAGCTGGGAATATGGTCGTTCCGTGCGGGTATGATGATGTGCTCCAGCATCGCGGCTGTCTGCTTGAGGTCTGTAAGGAGGGAATGCTCGGGGAAAAATATGGCATTGTCGATGTGACTGGCAAGACTATTGTTCCGTGCAGATATGATGAGGTGCTGATACCAGACGACGAAATGTTTATCGCTTACAGGTGTACGCGGAAGAGGTGCAAGTGTGGGCTTTATGACAAAAATGGAAAAAAGGTGTTGAAATGTGCCTATGATAAAATCGTTCATTTGGGGGGCGGGTTCTTTCTTGTTGAGAAACGGAATATGAAGTGTGGCGTTTATGATGCCACGGGCAATGTCGTTGTGAAGGCTAGGTATGATGATATTCTGTACCATCGTGACATGGGCATATTCGTGTGCGAATTGGAAAACGATGACAACTCTGTGACGCGTCATTATTACGATACCGATGGCAACTTCCTTGGTAGTTGACCAGTGCACGGGTGCTGCCCGGCACTTTTGTGGTTTTAGTTTTGCATTTCCACACGCTTTGTACTATCTTCGCGGTATAAAATAATAAAATATGGCACAGATTGTATCACCATCGTTGTTGTCGGCGAATTTCGGCAACCTACAAGAGGATTTGAAGATGATTAACAGCAGCGCATGCGAGTGGCTGCACATTGATATCATGGACGGCGTGTTCGTTCCTAACCTTTCATTCGGCCCTCCTGTGCTCAAGTATGTTGCTGAGTTGTGCGAGAAGCCGCTCGATGTACACCTGATGGTGGTTGAGCCCATGAACTATCTGCCTGCAGTGAAGGAACTGAATGCCCGTATAATGAACATCCACTACGAGGCATGCACCCATCTGCACCGTGCCGTTACACAGATAAAGGATGCCGGCATGATGGCCGGTGTTACCCTGAACCCATCGACCCCGGTGCATCTTCTCAAGGATATTATCCATGAACTTGACCTGGTTTTGCTCATGAGTGTTAACCCTGGCTTCGGTGGCCAGAAGTTCATTCCTCACACAGTGAACAAGGTGCGTGAGCTGCGCGAACTCATTGATTCTACCGGCTCAAAGGCTCTCATAGAGGTCGACGGTGGTGTGAATGTAGAGACCGGCAAATTGCTTGCTGCTGCAGGTTCCGATGCACTTGTTGCCGGTAATGCGGTGTTCAGGGATGCCGATCCCCATGGTGTCATTTCTGCATTGCGTGCTCTCTGATAGACGGTGACGGGCAATCAACTTTTTAAAGGTAATCCCTTAATGAAATTGGCCATGCCGATGATGTTCGGTGTGGCTGTTTCGTGGTATGTCGGCTTCTCCATGCCGCAACTGCTGTCATTGGTAGCGGTTCCGCTCTTTATAATGCTGTTCGGCATGTGGCACGGTGCACCCAAATGGCTGTTTGGCATTGGTGCTGTATTCTTTATGTTTGCAACCGGCGCTTTCGTCGAGAGTAAACAACGCGAGGAGATGAAGCCCGGGTGGGCAAGTGGCAAACATCGGTATGAGGCACAATTGTTGGAGACTCCCGATCATCGCGGAACAACAACCAAGGTACTTGCCAATGTGGTGGCGGTCGATACCGTCTTGCCACCCGGTGCGCGCAAGAGTGGTGAGGCGTATCTCTATTTTACACGCTCTGTCGATGCCGATGCTCTTGTCGTTGGTGATGTGGTGTGTTTTGAGGGCGAGATGCGTGCACCGAGCAATGCCGGTAATCCTGCAGAATTTGATAATGAAGCATATTGTTATGTAAAAGGGATAACTGGCTCCGCTTTCTTGCGCGACGAATGCTGGACTCGTGATAGCGGTCGCAAGACAATCCCAATGCGTGCTCTTGAACTGCGTAGCAAGGTGGTGGATATATACAGCCGTTGTGGCTTTAATGATGAAAGCCTCGCATTGCTGTCGGCCTTGACCGTTGGTGAAAAACGGGATTTCCCGCGTGAACTCAAAGAGAACTATTCAACAGCAGGTGCAAGTCATGTCCTTGCGCTCTCAGGACTTCATCTTGGTATATTTTATCTGATACTTGTTACATTATTACCGCTGAGTGAACGCAAAAAACTGTTTGTAATCTTGCGCGAGGTGGTAATTGTTGTCTTGCTTTGGGGGTTCGCCTCCGTAGCCGGCTTCACACCGTCGGTAGTGCGTTCTGCAACATTGTTTACACTTATGTCCCTTGGTCGCTGTCTGCAGCAGGAAAGTTCTCCAATCAGTTCGTTGTCGTTTGCAGCAATTGCAATGTTGCTTTTCTCGCCCCATGTGCTTTTTGATGTCAGTTTCCAACTCTCATTTGTTGCGGTACTTTCCATACTATTGCTTGCTCCTCACATGCAAAGCTTTCTCAAAGTTGATGAACATGGGCGTCTATATGGCTATGTTGCCAATATGTTCATACTCTCTGTTGCCGCGCAGGTGGGTACTCTGCCGTTTGTGTGGTATCATTTTGGTGAGTTACCTGTATATTCTTTGCTTACAAATATCCTTGTTGTACCTTTGGCGTTTGTTGTGATATTGTTGGCATTGTTGTTGCTCGTAACATCATTTTGCCAACCGTTGCAACAACTGGTGGCAAATGCATTGGCGTTCGTCGTAGATGCCATGAATGGTTTAATAGACCTTGTGGCTTCGTTGCCTGTAGCTTCGTGGACATTGCCCCCAATAGGCATTATGGGCGCGGTTGCAGTTGCTGTGCTTCTGGTGTTTCTATGTTATTCTCTTGTAAAGCGTAAATGGTGGTTCACCGGGTTGGTTGCAGTCTCTTCGCTTGTGCTTTGCGCAGTCAATGTGTATTCGTCGGGTGCGGTTGTTGACAGCAGTGGAATAATTGTCTATAATAACAATAAGAATCCGTTGTTGCATATAGTTGGTGACGGGGAAGAGAATTGGCTGGTTTCTACGGTGCCACAGCTTGATGCTGAATATGAATATGCTTCGTCGCCCTACATAAAACGCGAGAGGCTTGACACTCCCGTATGGGTTGACAGTTGCTACTCTTGTACACATTTTGAACATGATGCCGGGCTTTTGACCTATCGTGGACTGAAAGTGCGCCTGGTCGCCGATGACCTATGGCGCGAGAATCTCTATTCGGTTCCAACCGATGTCGTAATCCTGTGCCGTGGCTTTCTTGGTGAGATAAAGGAACTGGTTGAGGTGTATCCGCCAGGGTGTATTCTGGTCGACGCATCGCTCTACAGGCATAGCCGCGAGAGGATTCAGCGCGAGTGCGCGGCATTGGGAGTTGATGCAGTGGATATCTCAAAAACAGGTGCTGTCAAAATTGTACCGATGGGTGACAGTTTTGAAATTATTCCGTTGCGCGGAAAATAATTTGCGCTTGATGAGGAATATTTGCGTCCTATGTAATATCTTCGTAATTGAAAAAATGAAAGACATGCTTGAAAATATAATATCACAAGAGAGTATTGGCTCCATAAAGGAGATTGTTGGAAAAGGCCGCAGTTATGTTATTACCGCACACAAGAACCCCGACGGTGATGCCATGGGCTCTACATTGGCACTTTGCCACTATCTGCGCAGCCTTGGCAAGGAGGCAACGGTGGTGTTGCCAAATACATATCCGGCGTTCCTGTCTTGGTTGCCATCGGCCGATGAAGTGCTGGCTTATGATGTCGACAAGGAGCGCTGCGAAAGTTTGGTTGCTACTGCCGATGCTCTGTTTTGTCTCGATTATAATGTGCTGTCGCGAACAGGCGATGCGGCCCAGTGTATTGCTGCTTCGTCTGCACCGAAAGTCCTAATTGACCATCACCCGCAACCTTCGGACGAATTCAATGTGCTTGTTTCGCACCCCGAGGCTTGCTCAACATGTGAATTGGTATTCAGGGTTATAACAGCCTTGGGTGGAACAGAGGCGCTGAACTTTGAAATGGCACAGTGCATCTACACCGGCATGATGACCGATACCGGTGCGTTTGCATACGCATCGACACGCAAGGATGTCTATCTGATTATTGCCGAACTGCTTGACAAAGGCATTGACAAGGACTGGATATACCGCAAGGTGTTCTATAATTTCTCGGTTACAAGGATGAGGCTTTGGGGTTATGCCATGTATGACAAACTAAAAGTCTATAACAAGTACAATGCGGCGCTTATAACGCTTTCGCACAGCGAACTAATGCGCTTCTATGCTTCAAAGGGTGATACCGAAGGGCTTGTAAACCAGCCTTTGCAGGTGAAGGGCGTGCGCTTCTCGTGTTTTCTGCGCGAGGAGCAGCCTGGCAAGATAAATGTGTCTCTGCGCAGTGTCGATGATTTTCCATGCAATGCCGTTGCTGCAGATTTCTTCAATGGTGGTGGTCACAAGAATGCCTCGGGTGGCGAGGTGTATGGTACTATGGAGATGGCAGTCGAGCGTTTCAGGCAGGCATTGCAAAAGTACAAGGCCGAACTGACGGAGTGAGCGCCGGCGAAAAAGGATATTTTATGATTATTTCATAATTGTCTTCGGCTTTTTTTGCTATAGTTTTTGTATCTTCGCAAAAAGTTGTATTTTTGGAAATCCAACGAAGTTGGGAAATATTGAAAAACAGTATGTTGAAAAATAAATTTGGTTATTTGTTGATTCTTCCGTTCATCGCGTTGCTCTTTGCATCGTGCGATGACACGGTTACATATTCCGAGATGAAGGAGAAGGAGCGCGAGGCGGTGAGTGATTACATCAAGGAACAGAATATCAAGATCATCTCTTTCGAAGAGTTTGTCGCAAACGATTCTACCACCGATGTGAGCAAGAATGAATTCGTGGAGATTGATGATGTCTACATGCAGATAGTGAATAATCCTGTTGTTAAAGATTCTACAGCATATCGCATAGAAGATGGCGATAATGTGGATCTTCTCATCCGTTACTATGAGTATAATATTCAGGACGGTGATACCATTACTGCCAATTTGTATGCTGCCGATCCTGACGAAATGCGTGTTACCAATACCAGTGGCTCGTATACAGCGACTTTTACATCGGGAATAATGAATACTGTCTATGGCAGTTCGGTGCCTTCGGGTTGGCTTGTTCCGCTCAGGTTCCTTACATTTACACGTAAGCAGAGCAACCTTGCAAAAGTTAACATAATTGTTCCACACACAAGGGGAACATCCACAGCGGCAACATATGTATATCCATGCCGCTATCAGATATCGTTCCAGCCAAGTGTGTCTGTGATAATTCCAGAATAACTTTTAAACGACTATAAATGACACTAATTAAATCTATTTCGGGAATCAGAGGTACCATCGGTGGTCGTGCCGACGAAGGTTTGACTCCTCTGGATGTTGTGAAATTGACATCGGCGTATGCAGCGCTGATACGTAAGACAACTACAAAGACAAGCAACAAGATTGTTGTAGGTCGCGATGCCCGTCTCTCGGGCGAGATGGTTAACAAAATCGTTTGCGGTACTCTCATGGGCATGGGCTTCGATGTTGTTGACATAGGCTTGGCTTCAACTCCAACAACCGAGGTCGCTGTTACTATGGAAGATGCTTGTGGTGGTATCATCCTCACAGCGAGCCACAACCCACGCCAGTGGAACGCGCTCAAGCTTCTTAACGAGAAAGGCGAGTTCTTGAATGCTGCCGAGGGACAGGAAGTGCTTCGCATTGCAGCAGCCGAGGAGTTCGACTATGCCGATGTAGAGACACTTGGAAAATATCGTCTTGATGAGACATATGATGACAAGCATATTGAGGCTGTCCTTGCATTGCCTCTCGTTGATGTTGAGGCTATCAAGGCTGCCGGTTTCAAGGTTGCCATTGACTGCGTTAACTCTGTTGGTGGTGTAATTCTTCCAAAGCTTTTCGAGAAGTTGGGTATTACAAAAGTTGACAAGCTCTACTGCGAGCCAACTGGTGACTTCCAGCACAATCCAGAGCCTTTGGCAAAGAACTTGGGTGATATCATGGGCTTGATGGCAAAGGGTGGCAACGATGTAGCATTTGTTGTAGACCCCGATGTTGACCGTTTGGCTATCATCTGCGAGAATGGTGAGATGTACGGCGAGGAGTACACACTCGTTACAGTTGCAGACTATGTATTGAAACACACTCCAGGTAACACTGTTTCTAACCTCAGCTCAACACGCGCACTCCGCGATGTTACAAACGCTCATGGTTGCACATATACAGCATCGGCCGTAGGTGAGGTGAATGTTGTTACAAAGATGCGCGAGACAAACGCCATCATTGGTGGTGAGGGTAACGGTGGTGTAATCTATCCTGCTTGCCATGCCGGTCGTGACGCTTTGGTTGGCATCTGCTTGTTCTTGAGTCACCTCGCTCACGAGAAGAAGACTGTCAGCGAGCTTCGTGCAACATACCCTGCTTATTTTATGGGCAAGAACCGTATTGACTTGAAGCCTGGTTGCGATGTTGATGCTATCCTTGAGAAGATTAAGGCTACATACGCAGGCAAGGCCGAGATCAACACTGTTGACGGTGTGAAGCTTGACTTCCCCGAGACTTGGGTACACTTGCGCAAGAGTAACACCGAGCCAATCATCCGCATCTATTCAGAGGGTCCTACACAAGAGGCAGCCGATGCTATCGGAGAGGAGATTCTTGCACTTGCAAACAGCTTGATGTAATTCTGAAAAACAAAAAAGAGATCCGGACTAGTTGAAGTGAACCCCAAAAGTTAGACAAAAAACTTTTGGGGTTCACTTCAACTAGTCCGGCCTGATGTTTTATTGCTATGCTTTGAGTGTTACTTTCTTGATTGCGTTAATTATATATGAACATGCCAGGCAACCGGCTATCAACGCAATTAATATGACAATAGGGAACCGGAAAAATGTTATGGCAGTTCCTGTAAGTACAAGGATGTATCTATGTGTAAACCAAATATTCGTTGAGTGTTTGCCAATGTATGCGAGGCTTGTTGCGATCCATTTGGGTCGCTCAATGCATAGAAATGGAATTATCATCAAGATTATATATACAGGATCTATAAGTGTCGATGCTCCAAGTGCTACTCGTCCAACGAATAATCCAAACAGAAGAATTGTAAAAACTGTGGATGCTCCAATGTGTAGCTTCTGTACGATGAATGAGTCGGAAACTTGCAGTCTTGTCCATTTCACGGTTTTCTCTATCAGTGAATTGTTGGCAAATATGGCTCCGATGAAAAACATGAAGAATAATCCTAATGCGCTAATAATGTTGCCTAACACAATTCTTCCCCAACTGTCATGGGGGATGGCGGTGTTGTATGCTATTATTTTTACAACTAGTGCCATTGTAATAAAAAACCATAATTGCATGCCGCGCAATGAACGTGATAATCTGATAATTGGACTTGCAAAAAGGGTTAGCAACGCGTAAGGAAATAAGAACCACAAGGAGTCGTTGTATGTGCTGTTCAGTGCTGTGATGTTCTGTGTTATGTCAGTTGCATTGCCCGGGTAAATGTCCGGTTTAAGAATTGTCGCAATTATTAAAAACAATAGCATTACTATCCAGTAGTTTGTGAAAAGATTCCATAGTCTTTTCCCGTTGTTCATCCCTCCAATGATTCCAAATCCTTTAGCATTGGGACATCTTTGATATACTTTTGCAAGTCCATAGCCGCCGAGGAATGTGTAAAGTACTACGCACATTCGGCCGAATTTTCTCATTGCAAAAATAAGTGGCTCACCGTCCCATAAGTATATTGATTTGTCTGTTTCGGCCAAAATCTCCTGGTCGGTTCCAAAGAGGTGTAGCCATAACATCATCATGATGGCTATGCCTTTAAGTTGTAGGCTATCTTCTTTTGTCATTTTATAGTGTGTTTGTGTGTGATTTTCTTTTGTGTAGTGTTGTTATATATAAATTAGTTCTCGTATAACAGCATCGCTAATGAAAATGCCCTTTTGGGTAAGAGAAACGAAACCGTTCTCTTCTTTTAGGTTGTCAAGTGCAGTTTCCTTTTCTATAGCATGTTGCATGTATCTGTTCAGTCTCTCGCAGAACTTTTTCTTCATCCATTCCAGTGGAATGCCTTTAGCGGTGCGCAGACGGGTGAGTATAGTGTCGTTGTAGTGTTCCTCTTCGCTCAACTCTTCTATCTCAAAGTTTGGTAAGCCGTTTTCTATACCTTTTATATATTCTTCTATGTTTGCGATGTTCCATTGGCGCGATGTGCCGTTGTATGAGTGGGCGGCTGCTCCGCAACCGATGTATGGTGTGTCGTTCCAGTAGCTGCTGTTGTGGCGGCTCTCGCATCCTGGTTTCGCAAAGTTTGAAATCTCATAGTGGTTGTAGCCGGCTTCTTTTAGTTTGGCAATGAGCATCTGGAACTGCTCGATGTTCTCCTCCTCGCTCAGCTCAGCAAAATCGCCGCCTTCAAGTGCGCGGTGCAAGGGGGTGCCCTCTTCGTATGTCAGGTTATAGGCCGATAAATGGTCGGGGCGCAGTGCTATGGCACTGTCAAGGTCGTGTTCCCATTCTGCCAATGTGGAACCGGGTAGTGCGAATATAAGGTCGATGCTGATGTTGTCATAACCGGCTTCGCGGGCATTCTTTACTGCTTGGCGTGCCTTCTCTGCGTCATGGCGTCGGCCAAGGCGTTTGAGTTGCACGTCGTTGAAACTCTGCACTCCCATGCTTATGCGGTTGAACGGCAATCGTTTTAACTGTGCAAGGAAATCCGGGGTCAGATCATCGGGGTTGCACTCGATGGTCACTTCGGGAGTGACAGAAACGGTGTAGGTGGCATAAATGGCGTCGCAAATCTTTTGCAACTGCTCCATTGAAAGCGTCGATGGTGTGCCACCGCCAAAGTATATGGTCTCTATAGTCCCTCCGCCTGCATACTCCTTGCGCATGGCAAGTTCCTTGCATAGCGCATTGACATATCTCTCTCTTATATTATATAAGGTAGTGGAGTAGAAAGCGCAGTAGCTGCAACGCTGCTTGCAGAATGGGATATGTATGTACAGACCTGCCATTTGTCAAATTGTGTTGAATTTTCGACGCGAAGTTACTTTTTTTATCTCTTTTCTAAAAAACATTCCCATTCTATTTGCTTTTGTTTCGAAAAATTCCTACATTGCCAACACTTTTAAAAAAACTAACTAACTAACCTTTTGGGATGGAGTTAAGGGCGCAAGGTGAATAAAAACTATTCAGAACGATGAAGATTATTTGTTTTAACCCCATTCTCATTCCATAAACTAAAAAAACAAAATAATATGAAAACTTATCAGACTAACGAAATCAAGAACATTGCTATCGTAGGATGTTCCGGCTCTGGAAAAACCACTCTCACAGAGGCTATGCTCTATGAGGGTGGAATCATCAAACGCAGAGGTACAATTGAGGCAAAGAACACTGTCAGCGATTACTTCCCTGTAGAGCAGGAGTATGGCTATTCAGTGTTCTCAACTGTTTTTCAGATAGAACAGGCCGGCAAGAAATTGAACCTTATTGACTGTCCGGGTTCTGACGACTTCGCAGGTAGTATGGTCAGCGCTATGACTGTTGCCGATTTGGCCATTATGGTTATCAACGGTCAGTATGGTGTTGAGGTGGGTACACAGAACTGCTTCCGCTATGTGAAGAAGATGAAGAAGCCTATGATGTTTGTTGTCAACCAGGTTGACAATGAAAAATGTGACTACGATACAATTATTGAGCAGTTGCAGTCAATCTATGGTTCAAAAGTAGTTCCTGTACAGTATCCTTTGAACGCAGGTCCTGGCTTCAGCACAATCATTGATGTGCTTCTGATGAAGAAACTTACTTATACTGGTGAGGGTCAGCCACCACTTGTAGAGGATATTCCAGCCAGCGAGTTCGATAAGGCTAAGGCTCTTCACATGGAACTTGTTGAGAAGGCTGCTGAGAACGAAGAGGGCTTGATGGATAAGTTCTTTGAATCTGAGGAGTTGACAACTGACGAAATCCGCAAGGGAGCACGCCTTGGTCTTGAGACTGACAGCGTTTATCCTGTGCTCTGCTGCTCGGCTTCTACCGATGTTGCAGTGAGCCGTCTGCTCGAGTTCCTTGCAAATGTGGCTCCTGAGATTACAGATATGCCACAGCCTGTTGATGCCGATGGCGAGACTGTGCCTTATAACAGTGATGCGCCTACATCAATTTTCTTCTACAAGACATCTGTTGAGCCACACATCGGTGAGGTGAATTACTTCAAGGTGATGAGTGGTACATTGAAGGCTGGTGACGACCTTTTGAATGCCGATCGCGGTTCAAAGGAACGCATTGCGCAGATCTTCTGTAGTGCGGGTGCAAATCGTGTGGCAGTCGAGGAATTGAAGGCCGGTGACTTGGGATGTACCGTAAAATTGAAGGATATCAAGATTGGAAATACATTGAACGCAAAGGATTGCACACACAAGTTCGCTCTTGTGAAGTATCCTGCTTCTAAATATTCACGCGCAATCAAGCCTGTAAATGAGTCTGAGATTGAGAAGATGATGCAGATTCTCAACCGTATGCACGAAGAGGATCCTACATGGCGCGTTGAGCAGTCAAAGGAACTTCACCAGACAATTGTTCATGGTCAGGGTGAGTTCCACTTGCGTACTTTGAAATGGCGTCTTGAGCATGTAGAGAAGGTTCAGGTGAAGTACGAGGAGCCAAGGATTCCATATCGTGAGACAATTACCAAGGCTGCGCGTGCCGACTATCGTCACAAGAAGCAGTCGGGTGGTGCGGGCCAGTTCGGTGAGGTTCACATGATTGTTGAGCCATACGAGGAGGGCAAGCCATTGCAGGAGGTATATCGTTTCGGCGGTCAGGAGTTCAAGATCAATGCCAAGGCTACCGAGGAGGTGACACTTGATTGGGGCGGCAAGCTCGTGTTTGTGAACAGTATTGTGGGTGGTTGCATCGATGCACGCTTTATGCCTGCAATCCTCAAGGGTGTGATGGAGCGCATGGAGCGCGGTCCGCTTACCGGTTCTTATGCACGCGATGTACGCGTTATCGTTTATGACGGTAAGATGCATCCGGTAGATTCTAACGAACTTTCATTCATGCTCGCTGGCCGCAATGCCTTCAGTGCTGCGTTCCGTGAGGCTGGTCCAAAGGTGCTCGAGCCTGTATATGATGTAGAGGTATTCGTGCCATCGGACAAGATGGGTGACGTGATGAGCGACATTCAAGGCCGTCGTGGTATGATCATGGGTATGGAGAGTGAGAACGGTTACGAGAAACTCGCTGCCAAAGTTCCTTTGAAAGAGATGGCTTCATACTCTACAACTTTGAGTTCGCTCACTGGTGGTCGTGCTTCGTTCATAATGTCGCCTTCGACATACGAGCTCGTTCCCGGTGATGTTCAGAACAAACTTGTTGAGGAGTTGGCTGTGAAGGATGAGGAATGATTTAATTTCAAAGATAGATGACGAAGGGCTGGTTTAAACCAGTCCTTCGTTTTTTATGTTAAAATACGTGTGTGTTTTACAAACTTTGTTGGTTGGGCGTGTTTTTAGTTGTTAAAATCATAATTATAGAACTTTATAATGTTAATTAATAAAAAATGGTTACAATTAGTTGTCCTTTCTTTATTGTTATAAAAACGTACTGATTATATTTGCGATATGAAAAAGATAACGATAAGTACAATTGCGATTATAATAGGCGTATGTTTTGTGGCCTTGCTGTATCTGCAGGTCTCATATATAAATACGTTCGTTTCAATGCGCAAGGAATATGTGTATGAGGCTGCTCACCGTACATTGAATCAGGTGGCGCATAAACTGGAAGTAGACGAGGTGCGTAAATATCTTACAGAGGATAGTCGTAATTATATTAAAAGGGGCAGTTTTGTTGGTGGTGCCCAAATGCAAGTGAAGAGTTACACGACCTCTACGACAAATGGCGGTGCAGTATCTACTATAACCGTGAATACGACAATTCCGGTATCTGCTTTTGATGCAGAATTCGATAGTGAACTATTTGTCAAGGAGTTTAGCAAGGTGCATACGGTTGAAGAGGCTCAGAGATTGCAATACGATTTGCTTAAAATGCGTGCAAAGTATCAGCGTGATGTGCTTGATGAAGTGCTTTTTTATCTGCTGGACAATGCAGGAGCGATGCCTCTGCAAAGTAGAATTGATGATTTTCGGAAATTGGAGCGATATATAAAGGATGAATTGGCCAATAATGGTATAGACATGCCTTTTGGTATAAGGGTGTTGGATCATGGTGGTCGTGATACGGTCTATTGTACAATAGCGCCAACCGGTTATGGCAAAACGTTCAGTCAGTCTCTTTTTGGGAATGATTCCCCAACGCGTGCAGCTGTGCTTGAAATTGCATTCACAGAATCCGGATTGAACAAATTTATATATGATTCGGTTAAATTTATGCTGTTATCATTTGTGTTTACTTTTATTTTGTTAATCACATTTGTGATTACCCTGTACATGGCTGTAAGACACAAGAGGATTACCAAAATGAAAAATGACTTCATTAATAATATGACGCATGAATTGAAAACCCCAATATCGGCCGTGTCGCTTGCAGCCCAAATGCTTCAGGATAAAAGCATTAATAAGTCGCCCGAAATGACAGAACGTCTGCTTAATGTGATAACCAGTGAAACCAAGCGTCTCGGGTTCCAGGTTGATAAGGTTCTGCAGATGTCCTTGTTTGATGATAAGAATACTGCTGCGCTTAATATGAGGGAACTTGATGCGAATGATTTGGTTTCAAATATTGTGAATACTTTTGCTGTCAAGGTAAATCAGGGGGGTGGCGTGATAACCGCCGAGCTTGAGGCTGATGACCCATATATATATGCCGATGAGATGCACTTTACAAATGTGGTGTTTAATTTGATGGACAATGCGGTCAAGTATAGGCGTGCTGATGTTCCAATCACGCTCCATATACGAACTTGGAATGCTGATGGGAAATTCATGCTTTCGGTTCAGGACAACGGCATCGGAATGAAAAAGGAACATTTGAAAAAGATCTTTGATAAATTCTATAGAGTACACACCGGCAATGTTCACAATGTGAAGGGCTTTGGCTTGGGCCTTGCCTATGTAAAGCAGATTGTGAAAGCGCATCGCGGAACAATACGTGCCGAAAGTGAAGCCGGTGTGGGAACAACATTTACAATTGTATTACCATCAAAATAAAATTATTATGGAAGAGAAGACAAGAATTTTGTTGTGCGAGGACGAAGAGAATATCGGTATGCTCTTGCGTGAGTATCTTCAGGCTAAAGGGTATTATGCCGAATTGTGTCCCGACGGTGATGCCGGATATAAGGCCTTTTTGAAAGGCAAGTTTGATATATGCGTGCTTGATGTGATGATGCCTATCAAGGATGGCTTTACGTTGGCTCAAGAAATCCGAGCTGTTGATGCTGATATCCCCATTATATTCCTTACTCAGAAAACCATGAATGAGGATATTCTTGAGGGCTTCAAGATTGGTGCTGACGATTATATAACAAAGTCGTTCAGCATGGAGGTGCTTGTGGCGCGTATCGAGACAATCCTTCGTCGTGTGCGTGGCAAGAAGTACAAGGAGAACGCCATGTACAAGATTGGACGTTTTCAGTTCGATACCCAGAAGCAGGTTCTTACTATTGACGGCGAACAGACTAAGTTGACAACCAAGGAGTCGGAACTGTTGGGTTTGCTGTGTGCACACCGCAATGAGATACTCCAGCGCGACTATGCACTTAAGACAGTGTGGAGCGATGATAACTATTTCAATGCTCGCAGCATGGATGTATACATAACCAAGTTGCGTAAACATCTTAGACCAGATTCGAATATAGAAATAATCAACATCCATGGCAGGGGTTACAAACTCATTGCGCCCGATGTGGAGGGTTGATGGATTCTTGCTCCTATATTAAATAGAGAAAGCACCCGGTAGGGTGCTTTCTCTATTTGGTATTGAAAAGTATTTTCTTATTTCTCCTTTGCATTCTCGCTTAATGCGGCTTTTCCTGCAATCACGTAGGTTACCAAGCCTACGATAATAGATACTACTGAACCGATATTGAACCAGTTGTTGTTGTTCCAGCCCATTGTCATGCTGAGTGCGATGATAACGCCGCCAGCAAGGATGAGTAAAAAACCAAGGATTTGAATGTACTTTGCCATAGTGCTATATGTTTTGTTATTATATTCTTTCTGCAAAGAAACACATAAATATTTAGAGAACGAAATTTTTTTATAAAAAATAAGGAAAAAGGTGTATTAATACTATAAAATATGGCTTTTTAAGCTTGTTTTTTCTTTAGTTTGTGGTTGTTGTTGCAAAAAGTTACCGGTTCGCTTTTGTGTTTAAGAAAAAATGTGTATCTTTGCATCCACGTTTATTAAAAACGAATGTTTAACTAATTTATTAATTAAAAATGAATCACTACGAGACCGTTTTCATTTTGACTCCCGTTTTGTCTGATGCTCAGATGAAGGAAGCGGTAGAGAAATTCAAAGGCATTCTCACTGCTGAAGGTGCTGAGATTGTCAATGAGGAGAACTGGGGACTTAAGAAGCTTGCTTACCCCATCGAGAAGAAGACCACTGGCTTCTATGTAATGTTCGAGTTCGATGCAGAGCCAAAGGTTATTTCTAAGTTAGAGTTGCAGTATCGTCGCGACGAGCGCGTTATTCGCTCATTGGTAGTTAAATTGGACAAGTATGCTGCTGAGTATGCTGCCAAGAGAAGAAATTTAAAAGGTAATAAGGAGAACTAATTATGGCACAGACACCTTCAGAAATCAGATATTTGACTCCTCCAACAGTGGATGTCAAGAAGAAGAAATATTGCCGTTTCAAGAAGAACGGTATTAAGTATATCGACTACAAGGATCCCGAATTCTTGAAGAAGTTCTTGAACGAGCAGGGTAAACTTCTCCCACGTCGCATCACCGGTACTTCTTTGAAGTTCCAGCGTCGTATTGCGCAGGCTGTTAAGCGTGCACGTCACTTGGCTTTGCTGCCTTTTGTTACTGATATGATGAAATAATAGGAGGGAATAATTATGGAGCTTATTTTGAAAGAAGATGTAATCAACTTGGGTTACAAAGACGATATCGTTAAGGTAAAGGACGGTTATGGCCGTAATTATTTGATTCCAACAGGCAAGGCAGTTATCGCTAGCGAGTCTGCAAAGAAGGTACTTGCTGAGAACTTGAAGCAGCGCGCTCACAAGTTGGCTAAGATCAAGGCTGACGCTGAGGCTCTTGCAGCTAAGTTCGAGGGTGTTTCTTTGACAATCGCTACAAAGGTAAGCGCAACAGGCGTTGTTTACGGTTCTGTTGGTGCAATCCAGATTGCCGAGGAGCTTGCAAAGCTCGGTCTCGAGATCGACCGCAAGACTATTACAGTTGCTGCAGTTAAGGAGATCGGTTCTTACGAGGCTACTGTTAGATTGCATAAGGAGGTTGCCGTTAAGGTTCCTTTCACAGTAGTTGCTGAGGCAGAATAATTAATCAGTAAATATACTATAAAATAAAGCATGCATCAATTGATGCATGCTTTATTTTTATATATGCATATGTTTAATCTATATCTGCCTTCAAAATCTTCCAAGTGTAATATAGACTGAAAACAACTAGAATGCTTGTTATTATTACATAGAATGGTGCATTAACACCTGCAAAGGTGAAAATACATGTTGATATAATCATTGCAATGAGCATAATGCTGTTTAGAGCCTTTATGTTTGTTGCAGCTCTGTCGTTGGGGGTACTCAAAGACATAATCGGAATCAGTGTTGATACTAAACCGATGAATGTGCCAATTGTGATTACCCAACAATTTTCATCTGTTACATTAAGGTAAAAGGTCAGATAGCTGAGCACAGCAGACAATATGATAGCCAATAATGCTGGAAATGCTGAGAATTTCATCTTTATTCAGTTTTTAATGGTGGAGGAGCCAAAGCGACAAGCTTCAGAATCGCCGGGACATTCTCAATTTCTTGCCACCCGTTCATTCCGGGTGTCCAGGCAAGTGTATTCTTGTTGATTTTCTTTTGGCTCACAAGTTGTATTATCTCACTCTCGTTGAACGGACCTGCTTGCTTTCCGTCGATTGCGACATAGAAAATTGATGGTTGCTGGGGCTGCACGTTCTGCATTGAACCGGGGATATGCATGTTCTGCATACCCTGGTTCATACAGTTTACCATCTGTTTTGCAATACTGACCCCAAGACCGAACTCGATAAGACGGTCCATCGAATAAAAATCGTTATTGTTCATATTGCATTTTGTTTGATGTTGTTATTTTACATTCCTGGCATTGGTGGAGGAGGCATTGAACCTGGCATCTGAGGCATAAAAATTGTCTGAAGCTCAGCGATATTGCCTGCCATTTCCCAGTTTGGCATACCTTGTTTCCAAACGTATGTCTGGGTGTTCACCTGTCCGCTTTGTGCCATCTGTGCCAACTGCTGCATGTTGAACGGTCCGCTCTGTGCACCGTTTACCGAAACATAGTATGAGATGTTTGGCATTGGTGGTGGAGTGTTCATGGATTGTTGCATCTGCTGGCCCATATTGTTCATCATGCCACTCATTTGCTGGCCCATCGCACTTCCCATCATCATACCGGTCATCATTGCTGCGGGGTTCATGCCGCCACCAGCACCACCAATATTTCCCATCTGCCCAAGACTTTGTGCACCGGTTTTCAGTACATCGGCCTGTAAGTTTGCCTGGTGAGCACCAATGAAGTTGGTCTCGGTCTGCAAACGCTGTGCTCTCTGTGCCTCCTCACGCTGGATACGCATAGTCTCCGCCATGTTCTCTGCGTTGATAGACTGCATGTCCTGCATGTTCTTGATGTTGATGTCTGTCTGTGCGTTCAATGTGCGTGCAGTATTGCCCGCTGTCAACTGACGAAGCTCCTGATAGTATGGGCTTTCTTTGTCAATTTCAAGTGCCGCGATATCAAGGTTTTTCATATTTACACCAAAATCCTCTTCCAAGCGTGGCTTGAGGTGCTCGCGTACCTTGTCATTGATTTCAAGAATTTGTCTTTCCATCTGCACCGCTGGTATGCCCATGCTCTGTGGTACATTCATCACAACACCCTTGACATATTTCACTACAGCGTCCTTTACCTGCTTCTGGAAATCGTCAAGGTCAAAATTTACAAGACGGTTAAGTTTGATAAAGTTGCGATAATCAGTGATGTTGAATGTGATAGTACCGCGTACAGCCATTGGAATACCATGGTCTGGTAGGCGTGGGTCGAATACATCAAAGTATGGAACACCGAAACGGATCTGGTTGTTTCCCTGCAGGTTGATGAAGTAAATTTCGGCCTGGAATGGTGACTCTCCACCGAATGCAAGTCCAACAATGCTTGAAAGTACGGGGAAGTTTGCAGTCTTGATTGTTTCGTCATGTGGTCCAAGAATGAAATCCTGGCAACTGCCGTCTTTCTGCTTGTACACGAAAACTGCTACTTCGCCATCTTTTACTCTCAGGCTACTGCCATAACGGATAGCGTTTTCACGTGATGTGCTGTTAGCTTCCTGTCCTTCAGGTCTCCATTTCCAAACAAGGTATTCCTCTTGGTCACAACGGATGACATTCATCATGCCTCCGCTTTTTCCTTTGCTAAATAATCCCATAATTATGTGTTAATTTTGTTGTTTTTAAATCTTGACACCGCACTGGCGTACAATATCTTCAATTTCCGCAAGTGTTTTCTTGTCTTCTTTCATGCTGAATCGAGCTTTCATAACAACTTGTTTAAGTTTGTCTTGCCAAGCACCGACAAGGTCATTGTGTAACTTGTTGTCGGGGTGGTTCTGTGTCATGAAACCACCTTTTTTAACAGCAAGTGGGGCTGCCATGGTCACGAATTCAAGAATGTCTGCTTTTGTATTTGGAATTGGGAAGTTGCTGATGATTGTTTTTTTCTTGTTTGTAACAGGGTCGCCGAATGCTTGGCCAAACATTGCACTCCTGATGTCAGAAGCTGTTGTTCTGGTTGCTTCGGCTGCCTTGAGTTCGTTCATGAGTCTTGTAAAACTTGCAGAAGCCTCTCTGTTGTTGAACTCGTAACCGCACTGTGGGCAGTGTGTCGAGAATGCCTCAATCATTGCACCACAGCCAGGACATTTGCTAATTTCGCCGCTTTTGGTTGGTCTTGGTGCCATTGCAGCAGCCTGAGCTTGCTGGATTTGGACGTTCTGGAGTGCCTGTGTCTGGGCTTATGCTTGCATCTCTTGCTTTTTCTCAAAAAGCCTTGCTTCAAGCACCATCTCAAATTCGTCAAGGTCTATACCTGCTGCCTCTGCTTTCCTAAAGAGAATTTGCTTTTCTTTTTCAGTCAGCTCACCGTCCGCTAATGCTACGTTAATGAGGTTTTCGAGAGCTGGGTCATATAACATTCCGCTGTTTGTCTGCTGTTGTGGAGCAGGTGTGGCCTGTTGCTGTGTGGCCTGTTGCTGTGTGGCCTGTTGCTGTGGGGCTGGTTCTGTCTGCTGCTTATTGTTGTCAGACATAAGGTGGTCAACAGCTTTTTCTGTGGCTTTACTTGCTGCTTTTTCTGCAACGCTGCCTACGGCATCTCCGGCAATGTCTCCAATGGCATCACCTGCGATCTCTGCTAGTAGTGATTTGAAAAATCCCATAATATTAAATTGAATAAAGTTTATTAATGTTTTTCAAAAATAGTAACATTTGTTTAAAATAAGGATAAGTACTTCTTAAAATATGTTAAAAGTTAAATCGGTTGCTTAATTTGCAGTTTTTGGGGCTAAAAGCACACTCCTTGGAATAAAAAATTATAGCTCACTTTTATGTTTTTGCTTTTTCTATTTGCATGTGTTGCTGTTTGCAAATAATATTCTTATCTTCGCAAACGATTATGGTGTAACCGCCGCTTTGCGTTGGCGGTTAGTAAAAGGGAATCCGGTGTGAGTCCGGAACTATACCCGTAGCTGTAAGTTCTTTGATGCCCAGGCGGTCAATAGCCACTGCTCCCCGGTGGGGTGGGAAGGTGCTTGGGTGAACAAGTCAGAAAACCTGCCATATTCATTATGTTTTATACAAACCCCGGGTAAGGGTTTTATAAAGTTTGTTTATGCAGCGTATTTTTGGCGTCCTTTTTGCGTTTATGGGACTTGCTTCTGTGGCGAATGTGTCGGCTCAGGAACTTGACTCTTTGCAGTATCTCCTCCCCGAGGTCGATGCTGTTGAGGTTGTTTTGCCAGTCTCTGCTACATCTGCTGCGCCGGTACAACAGGTTTCATGCGAGGAAATGGAACGTTTGGGACATGATGGTGTAGCCGATGTACTCAAATACATGTCGGGTGTCAATGTGCGCGATTATGGTGGTGTCGGTGGTCTCAAGACAGTGTCGGTGCGCGGAATGGGTGCAAAACATACTGCTGTCAGTTATGACGGCGTGGTTGTGTCCGACGCCCAGAGTGGAGTGGTCGATCTTGGGCGTTTCCCATTGAATAATATTGCTGCTGTCACTTTGGCAATGGGTTTGGGTGGCGACGATGTCATGCGAAGTGCGCGTGAGTATTCGTCTTCGACCCTTTTGTCATTGCGTACACTCTCGGTGGGTAAGACCATGACAAATATCGAGCTCAAGGGTGGTTCGTTCGGCTACGCAGGCGCTTCGCTCTTTCATCGATATAAGCCGGCGGGGGAGTGGGGGCTCTCTTTTAACGGCAATTACCTGCGCAGTGACGGAATGTATCCTTTTGAGCTGGTGAATTCGGGGCTTGTTACACGCGCGAAGCGTCGTGACAGCGATATCAATGCCTTCTCGCTCGAAGCGAATGCCGATGCGCTCCTCGGTGCAGGCATGCTTGATGCGAAGATTGGGTGCTATTCATCGGAGCGTGGCTTGCCGGGTGCGGTCAACCTGTATAATAAGGAGAACCGTGAGAGGTTGTGGAACAGGAATGTCTTTGCTCAGGCAAGATACGGATGTTCCATCGGTGATTTTTGGGAACTGCAGGCTTTGTTCAAGTATGACTACAACTATTCTCGCTATCGCGAAGTAAGTGCAAACTATAGTTCGGGTGAGCAGGTGGATATAAATATTCAGAACGAAATGTATGCATCATTGGCTGCTGCCTGTCGTCCGCTACAGAACCTTAGGATTTCCTTTGCGGCCGACGCTGCGTATTCTATGCTCGAGAATAATTTTGAGAACAGCAAGGCGCCGCGCCGTTTCTCCTCGTGGCTGGTTGCTGCTGCCGACTATGATTTGCGTCGTGTCAGGTTCACCGCATCGTTGCTCGCGACATCTGTTGTTGATGAGGTGCAGGGTAGTGAAAGTATGCCGTCTTTCTTCCGTGTTTCGCCCTCATTTGGCGTGATTGTTGCTCCTTTTGGCAATGATATTCTGCATGTTCGTGCATCGGTAAAGGATGCCTGTCGTGTTCCTACATTTGCCGATCTCTACTATCTGCGCCTGGGAAATGTCGGTCTAAAGCCCGAGAAGGCAACGCAATGCAATGTCGGTGCAACACTCTACCTGTCGGGTAGCGGTTTCTTTAGGAATCTTACTTTTACAGCCGATGGATATTATAATAATGTACGCGACAAGATTGTGGCCTTGCCCACCATGTATATATGGCGAATGATGAATTTCGGCAGGGCCGACATTTGGGGAGCCGATGCTTCGGTATCCATGCGCCTTGCTCTCTCTAAAAAGGTGGCACTGATGCTCGATGCAAGCTACTCCTTCCAGTATGCGGTGGATGTCACCGATGTCTCGGCGAAGAATTATCGCCACCAGCTCCCCTACACGCCGCGGCATTCGGGCTCTTTTACAATGTCACTCGAAAACCCCATTGTCAATGTTTCTTATTTGCTTTCGGTTGTCGGCGAACGCTATATGTTGCCGCAGAACACGGCAAACAACCGCATGCCTGGCTATCTTGAACATAGTTTCTCGCTGAACCGTAGTTTTGTTTTTGGTGGGGTGGGGCTGCGTCTTCAGGCTGAGCTGCTGAATGTCACCGGCAAACAGTACGAGGTGATAAAGAACTATCCCATGCCGGGATTCCAATGGCGGCTCTCGGCTCGCGTGAACTTTTGATTACTTACCTTTAATTTATATATTATGAAAAGAATCGTTGAAAAACTTATCCTTTTAGGTTTGGTGGTAGGCTTTACTGCATGTAACAATGAAAATGATGTGCCGGATGCTCCGTCTGGTAGTGACTCTTCTGCCAATGTGTGTTATGTCTTGAACTCTGGTGACTGGCAGAGTAGCAACTCTTCTTTGACAAGGTATGACCTCTCTACCGGTGTAACGGCTCCCAATTATTTCGAGTTCCAGAATGGCCGTTGCCTTGGAAACACGGCAAACGACATGTTGGTGCATGGTTCAAAGATGTATATTGCCGTTTCGGGTGAGTCAACAATTGAAATCACTTCGCTCAATGCCAAGTCAATTAAGCAGATAAAGTGTGCAGGACAGCCCCGTTATCTTGCTGCAAGTGGCGATAAGGTTTATGTAACATACTATGATGGAAATGTGGCACGCATTGACACGGCTTCACTCGAGGTTGATGCTATGGTTGAGGTTGGCCGTAATCCTGAACAACTTGCGGTACACCATGGCAATCTGTATGTCGCAAATTCTGGCGGAATGGATTATAATACAGAGGTGGGATATGACAATACGGTCTCGGTCATTGATATTGCAACTTTTTCCCAGGTCGCAAAAGTGGAAGTCGCATGTAATCCTGCCGTTGTTGTTGCTGCTGGCAATGAGGTCTACGTTGCGTCCTATGGAAATTATAAAAATGTTCCAAGTACATTGCAACGCATCTCACCCGATGGTGGTGTGTCTGTAGTGGAGGAGTGCTCCAATATGACAGAATTTTGCTATAATGCCGGCAGTCTCTATGGTTTCTTCTCTGAATATGACGAGAATTGGAATTCTACAATAACCTATCTCTCTTATGGCGTTGTAGACAAGACTGTGGATTCTCCATGGATAAAGGAGGCTTTCTTGCCTACTCCTTATAAAGTTTGCGCTGCCGGTGAGTATGTGTGCGTGACCTCTTCCGATTATATAAACGATGGTGATACATATCTGTACGATACCGACGGAATGCTTGTTCACACAATACCTTCGGGCTTGAATCCGGTAAAGGCGGTGATTGTGGAATAATACTATATTATATAAGGTCTTGCTTTGGAGCGAGACCTTATTCTTTATTTGAGTTTTGATCACGCTTTATGTGTCGCGTCCTCAACTTACAGCTTTTTCGCCCTTTTGGTCCTGGTTTTACTTTTGTAGTTTTAAAAACTGCTCGGTTTTTGATAAAAATGAATAAAATCGCGATTTTTTGCAAAAAAAGATAAGAAAGTTTTGTTTGTAATAAAAAAGTGTCTACCTTAGCCGGGCAACAGTAAAGCAAAAGCCTGCAACTTTAATGTTCGGCGGTAGAACTTTTGCAAACAAATAATCCCTTGTGAAAGGGTTGGTTTTTTACAGTTTTGGCAAGAATTTTGTATAATTGCGCAGCTATCAGTGCGTAATTAATTTTTTCTCGCTTTTAAAACAAAAAAAACTTCTCATTTTGTTTGTGGATTCAAAAAGTTGCATTACCTTTGCACTCGCTTTCGGGAAGCAACGCGGTAACGCGATGCGGAACGAAGGGCAATATAGATCCTTGACATCATTCCATACAGACAAGCAGTACAACCTTGCTTTTTTATGAAGCAAGAAGCGTAAGGAACGAAAAACGAACCGTCAATAATTTGAAATAATTTATT